>JANQUV010000136.1 GCA_030730585.1 Haliea sp. | reverse complement strand
GTAAGCGCCACGTAAACCACGCCCTACCTCTCTGCTGATCCGGCCTGCACCCTGTCACTGATGACAGGAGGCTAACCATGGCCAACAACGATAGCACCACCCTGACCGACCGACAGCAGTACTGGCTCAAGCACCTGCGTGCCTGCGATGCCTCCGGCCAGACGACCATTGATTATGCCAAGGCACATGGCATCAGCGTCAAGTCCATGTACTCTGCCAGGAAGGGCCTCGCCGAGAAAGCCACACTGCCACGTCCGCAGCCCAGCCGCTTTCAAAAGGCACAGGTCGTTAATGATCCCCACCCACAGGATGGTCAGTGGCAGGTCCAGCTACCCAACGGTGCCGTGGTCGCCTTCAGCGGCACCGTCGATGCATCGACCCTGTCGCTGGTCCTGAACACGGCGGCTACCCTGCCATGATGCGCCCCTCAAATGATCTGCCCGAGGTTTACCTGTGCCGGGATCCCATAGACTTCCGCAAGGGTATCAATAGCCTCGCCGTGTTGGTGGAAGATACCCTGAGCCTGAACCCCTTCTCGGAAACTCTTTTTGTATTCTGCAACCGCCGACGCAACCGGGTGAAGATCCTCTACTGGGAACACAGCGGCTTTTGCCTGTGGCAGAAGCGGCTGGAGAAATCCCGATTCCACTGGCCACGCAAGCAGCAGGGGGATACTGTGAGCCTGACCGGCCAGCAGCTGAACTGGCTGCTCGACGGCTATGATATTAGTCGCATGAAACCACACGAAAAGCTCTATTTTAGTAGTGTTTTATAGGGTTTAACACGCCTATCGGGTATACTGCAAAGCATGCCAAACGTGCTCTCTCAACTGCCCGATGACATCAATGCCCTCAAGGCGTTGCTCGCTGAACAGCTCGCACGCAACACCCGGCTCGAACAAGACAATGTGCGCCTGGACGCCAAGGTGCTCTCTCTGCAGGAGCAACTCAATCTGGCCCTGGCCCGCCGTTACGCGGCCAGCAGCGAGAAGCTGTCCCCGGATCAAATCCGCCTGTTCAATGAAGCTGAAGTCGACGCGGCCCTTGATAGCGATGCCCCCGACGGTGCCAATCTGGATGAGACGGTGGCCGTCCCGGCCCACCACCGCAAAAAGGGCGGTCGCAAGCCTCTGCCGGAGGCCTTGCCCCGTGTCGAGGTCATCCATGAGATTCCAGAAGATCAGCGCCACTGCCCACACGACGGGCAGGTACTGGCGGAGATCAACCAGGTCGTGTCGGAGCAACTCGATATCATCCCGGCCCAAATCCGGGTTATTCGCCATATCCGCAAGCAATATGCCTGTACCTGCGGCCAGTGTATCCAGACGGCCCTCTTGCCGGGGCAGCCGATCCCAAAGAGCATGGCCTCACCGGGACTGTTGGCCCATATTGCCGTCTCCAAGTACCAGGATGCCCTGCCGCTGCACCGCCAGGAGCAGATCCTGCAGCGGATCGGGGTGGATATCCCTCGGGCAACGCTGGCGAGTTGGATGATCCGGTGCGGGCAGTTGGTGCAACCTCTGATCAATCTGTTGCGTGACCGGTTACTGGACTACGACATTGTCCAGATGGACGAAACCACGGTGCGGGTGCTCAAGGAGCCGGGCAAGACGGCGCAGTCGAAGTCCTATCTGTGGTTGCAGCGCGGGGGGCCACCGGATGAGCCGGTGATCCTGTTTGACTACGATCCCTCGCGCAACCAAACGGTGCCCAGAGAACTACTGGCAGGCTTTGCCGGATACCTGCAGGCCGACGGGTACAGTGGCTACAACGGGGTGGTGGGCGCCGGTGGATTGGTCCATGTCGGATGCATGGCGCACGCTCGGCGCAAGTTCAGCGAGGCGGCGAAGGGCCAGGGAAAGAATCCGCGCCAGGGCCAGGCCCAGCAGGGCCTGGCCTGGATCCAGAAGCTGTATCGCATTGAGAAGCAGGCTCGTACGCAACAAATGTCACCGCCGGAGCGAAAGGCACACCGGCAACAGCATGCAGCTCCCATTTTAGCCAAGCTGCGCACGTGGCTGGATGACAGCCTGCCCACGGTGCCGCCCGGCACCCTGACTGGCAAGGCGCTGACCTACCTGCACAACGAATGGCCGAAGCTCATTCGCTACCTGGAGGATGGTCGCCTGGAGATCGATAACAATCTGGCGGAGAACGCGATCCGACCCTTTGTAATTGGTCGCAAAAACTGGATGTTCTCGGATTCGGTGCACGGCGTCAAAGCCAGTGCCAACCTGTATTCCCTGGTGGAGTCGGCAAAAGCCAGCGGACTGGAGCCCTACGGATACCTCCGCCGGGTTTTTACCGCACTGCCGCAAGCTGAATCCGTGGAGGACATTGAAAACCTCCTACCGTGGTCTTTGAAAAAAAACTCCGCGGAAACGCGATAGGCAACCCCGCGGTTCACGCACCGCTTAC
>JANQUV010000135.1 GCA_030730585.1 Haliea sp. | reverse complement strand
TCCACGCTGCTACGCATTATGGCGGGCATCGACACGGACATTCTGGGTGAAGCGCGCCCACAGCCGGGAATCAAAATCGGCTATCTCCCGCAAGAACCGCAGCTTAACGCGGGCAAAGATGTGCGCGGTAACGTAGAGGAAGGTTTGCAGGAAGCGGTCGATGCACTCATCGGCTTGGATAAGGTGTATGCCGCCTATGCTGAGCCCGATGCGGACTTTGACGCATTGGCGAAGGAGCAGGCGCGTCTCGAGGATATTATTCAGGCCACAGACGCGCACAACCTCGATCACAAACTGGAGGTCGCAGCGGATGCGCTGCGACTGCCACCGTGGGATGCGGATGTGACAACGCTGTCGGGCGGTGAGCGTCGCCGGGTGGCGCTGTGTCGCCTGCTACTGTCAGCCCCTGACATGCTGCTACTGGACGAGCCTACCAACCACCTGGACGCCGAAAGCGTGGGCTGGCTGGAAACCTTCCTGCACGACTTCCCCGGCACGGTGGTCGCGATCACCCACGACCGCTACTTCCTGGACAACGCCGCAGGCTGGATTCTGGAACTGGACCGGGGCCGCGGCATCCCCTACGAGGGTAACTACTCAGACTGGCTGGAAGCCAAAGAAGCACGGCTGGGGCAGGAAAAGCGCCAGGAAGCCTCTCACCAGAAAGCGATCAAGGCAGAATTGGAATGGGTGCGCAGTAACCCCAAGGGCCGTCAGGCAAAAAGCAAAGCGCGTTTGGCGCGCTATGAGGAGCTGCAATCGCAGGAGTTTCAGGCGCGCAATGAGACCAATGAAATCTATATTCCGCCAGGGCCTCGCCTCGGCGACAACGTGGTTGAGGTGACGAGTCTCAAAAAAACCTACGGTGAGCGGCTGCTGTTCGACAACATTAGTTTCACCGTACCCAAGGGCAGCATCGTGGGCATCATCGGCGCCAACGGTATGGGTAAGTCAACGCTGTTTCGCATCCTGATGGGCGAGGAGCAGCCAGATGGCGGCGAGGTTAAAGTGGGCGAAACCGTGCAGCTGGGCTATGTAGACCAGTCACGTGATGACCTCGACGGCAGCAAGAGCGTCTGGGAGCAGGTGTCGGGCGGGCAGGACATTATCCGCATTGGCAATTACGAAGTGAATTCGCGCTCCTACCTCGGCCGCTTCAACTTCAAAGGCTCGGACCAACAAAAGTTTGTCAAGGACCTTTCCGGTGGGGAGCGCAACCGCCTGCACTTGGCCAACCTGCTGAAGCAGGGTGCCAACGTTCTGTTGCTGGACGAACCGACCAACGACCTTGATGTTGAAACGCTGCGGGCTTTGGAAGAGGCACTGCTAACCTTCCCGGGCAGCGCCATGGTGATATCGCACGACCGCTGGTTTCTGGACCGCATTGCCACTCACATCCTCGCCTATGAAGACGATGGCGGTGTGGTGTTTCATGAGGGCAACTTCACTGACTATGAAGAGGACCGCAAGGCACGCCTTGGTGCTGCCGCCGCGCAGCCGCACAGGGTGAAGTACCGTAAGCTGAAGTAAAAGCTTGGCAGATCCGCGGGGGAGCGCTGATGCCCTCCCCGGTAACGCCTCGCAACCGTCCCGCAATGCCGTCTCGCGGTGCCTCGCAATCACGGAGCTGTGCGGATATCATTTGGTAACCCACTGATCATGAGACAGCGCATGACTGATACTCCCACCGAGCTTAGAGCCTTTACTCGCGTCGCCATCGACCTGCCCGTAGAAGTTCAGCAGGGCGGCAGTGTTTGGCATCAACGCTTGATCGATATTTCTCTCGGCGGCGCCGCCACTGACCAGCCTGACCTGTGGGATGCACAATACAACGAGCCCTTCACGCTGCTCGTGCATACCGGTGCTGCCGAGCCACTGGAGTTGTATGCGTATTTGCAGCATGTCGAGAGTGGCCGCTTAGGTTTCAAAGTCGAACATGTTGACCGCGAAAATATTGCCCCTCTGCGTCGCTTGCTGGCCGCCCACATGCCCAACCCGGACGTGCTGGATGCAGAACTGCGGCACATTGAGGAAAGCGACGACGACTGACTGAGCGCGAAGCCCAGCTTGGCTCAGCGCCTCTGGTACCTCACTCTTGCTGCATCGCCTTGCTGCATCGTATCGTGACCTATTCTACGGCCGCCAGGGCTTCTTCCAGGCGTGACACCGCGATGACCTGCATGCCGGGTATTTCACTGCGCGGGGCATTCGCTTTAGGCACAATTGCCCGGCGAAAGCCGTGTTTAGCGGCCTCAGCGAGGCGCTCCTGACCGCTCGGCACCGGGCGAATCTCGCCAGACAGGCCCACTTCACCAAAAATAACCATGTCGCGTGGCAGCTGCCGATCGCGGAAACTGGACACAATAGCCAACAGCAATGCCAAGTCCGCGCTGGTCTCCAGCACTTTGACCCCGCCCACCACGTTGGCGAACACATCCTGATCGCCCACCTGCAAGCCTCCGTGGCGGTGCAGCACGGCGAGCAACATGGCCAAGCGGTTTTGCTCCAGCCCCACCGCCACGCGGCGCGGGTTGCCCAGCGCGCTGTCATCAACCAGCGCCTGAATCTCTACCAACAGCGGCCGGGTACCCTCCCAGACGACCATTACCGCACTGCCCGAGGCCGGTTCGCTGCTGCGATCCAGAAATATGGCAGAGGGGTTACGGACTTCGCGCAGGCCCTGCTCGGTCATGGCGAACACGCCCAACTCGTTGACCGCGCCGAAGCGGTTTTTCTGGCCTCGCAGGGTACGAAAGCGGGAATCATGGCCACCTTCCAGCAAGATAGAGCAGTCGATCATGTGCTCCAGCACCTTGGGCCCGGCTAGAGAGCCATCTTTGGTAACGTGCCCCACCAAAAACAGCACGGTACCTGTGCGCTTGGCAAAGCGCGTGAGGAACGCGGCGCACTCGCGAACTTGTGAGACGCTGCCCGGGGCAGAACTCAGGTCGTCTGAATGCACCACCTGAATGGAGTCGACCACCAGCACTCGCGGGGCGTAGGTGTCAGCCGCCGCGATGATGGCTTCTATATTGGTCTCGGTCATCATACGCAGACGATCAGTCGGTAACCCCAGGCGGCGAGCGCGCATGGCCACCTGCTGCAAAGATTCCTCGCCAGTGACATACAGGGCATCCATGCTGGCGGCCAAGTGGCACATGGTCTGCAGTAAAAGCGTGCTCTTGCCGGCGCCCGGGTTGCCCCCTACGAGGATGGCGGAGCCCGGTACCAGGCCCCCGCCCAGCACTCGGTCGAACTCCTGCGCACCGCTGGAGAAGCGCGGCAGTTCTTCAAGGTCGATGTCACCGAGCAGACGCGCCTCGCTCACGGTGCCGGCAAAGCCACCGCGTGCTTTGCCGCCACGTGCCGCTGGGCTGGCAGCATCCGAGCCACCCAAGCGCACCTCGGACAAGGTGTTCCAAGCCCCGCAATCGTTGCACTGCCCCTGCCACTTGGCATAGTCCGAGCCACAATCGTTGCACACGAACGCCGTTTTACGCTTGGCCATGCCCTGCTTTACCTTCTGTTGCGCCGGAAATATTCTGCTGTCTGGCTATCAGCCGCCGAGTCAGGCCGGTATCCTAGTGCACTCGAGCGCCACTTGCCCAACACTACCGGAAAATCCATGCCTCATTCTTCCTTGATCCCCGAACCGCCACTGGTGTTTTCACCAGGGCTTGCGGCGACGATCGGGCTGGAAGAGGCCATTTTACTGCAACAGCTTGCCTCCTTATTAGTACACCGCACTACGCGCCTTCGCCAGGGCTTCCAGTGGCTGAGCGTAGAACGCGACTTTCTGCTTCAGCAACTGCCTTTCTGGGGCCCCGCCGACCTCTACCGCATCTGCCGCAGCCTGGTCGACAAGGGTGTTATCCTGATCGAATCGCCCCCCCTCCACAGCCACCCCGAACTCATCTTCGCTATGAATGAGTCGGGCGGCGTTCCGTGGGGCGGCCATCCGTCGGCCGGCGCTCCGGAGGGCAGCCATCCGTCGGCCGGCGCTCCGGGGCTAGCGATCGGCGGTCAGAACGCCGCTACACCTGGCGCCTACACTCAACCGCCCATCGGCCCAGCCCATGACACGCACACCAACGTCGCGCCTGCCAACGCCACGGCGGAGGGCGCAAACTTCCCTCGCCCGGCTGCCAACACCGCGCGTAACCGATTCGGCCCAGCCGCCAGCGGCCAGCCCAGCTCGGCGCCCAGCCACGCCACTCACAGCGGCGAAGCCCTCGAGCTTACCCGGCGCAGTGCGGCCCAACTGCACGCCAGTTGGGGCCCCAGCGAAGACCTTTTGCAACTGCTGGGGCTGAATCACAACATACCGCGGCAATTCGCGCTCGACCAACTGGAAGATTTCATCTTTTACTGGCGCGAGCGCGGCGAACCCAGCCACGCTTGGGAGAACAAGTTCCGCCAGCATGTCATCAGCTGCTGGCGGCGCGAGCAGCAACAACAGGCCGAGGCGTTCCGCGTTGACCAGAATTCACCCCTGGATAACCACTGGCGCCCCAGCGCGGACGCGCTGGAAATCATGCTTCGCAGCGGCATAGATAGAGAGTTTATTGACGAAGCGGTTCCAGAGTTTATTCTGTATTGGCGGGAACGCGGCGAAGCGCCGAAAGAGTTAAACTCGAAGTTTATCCAACACATACGTATCCAGTGGGCCAAGTATACGTCGAGCATGCAGCACAGCACCGAGCCCAAGCGTATCAATGAGGACTGGCAGCCCGACAACGATGTTTTTGATATTCTGCGCCTGTCACACATCGACGAGGACTTTGCCCGTGAACTACTGCCCGAGTTCATTGTTTACTGGCGCGACAGCAATCAGGCGCACACATCATGGAACAGCAAGTTCCTGCAGCATGTAAAATACCACTGGGCCAAACAGCACCGCATTGACCAGGCAGGACACAGCCATGACGGACCACAAGGATCTCCTCGAACGAGTCGTACGCGGGATAGAAGCCTCGCAGACGACCTCAACGACACCTCTTGGGCAGACTGACGCTCGTCGCCGCCAAGGCAGCGAGTCACATATCGAGGCGATCAACCAGGTATTCGCACTGTTCCGGCTGAACTACCACAACCAGTACTACGCCGCCTATCCCGATGCAGAGCAGCTCAAGCAGATCAAAAAACTGTGGCTGGAATCGCTGGCAGACTACCCGGTAGAGCAGATTTTGCTTGGCGCGCGCCACGCGATTGAAAACAGTGAGTACCTACCCACCCTGCACAAGATGCTCGATTGCTGCCGTGAAAGCATCTCCAGCCTCGGCCTGCCAGAGGCTTACCCCGCCTATCGTGAAGCCTGCGCGGCGCCCAGCCCGCGCTCGGCGCAGCAGTGGAGCCATGCAGCGGTGTATCTCGCAGGGCGAGACAGCGACTGGTTTTTTCTTGCCAACAACCCAGAACGCCTCACGTGGCCGGTGTTTCGCAAGCACTACCAAGCCTGGTGCACACGAGCATTGCGCGGCGAGGCGTTGGCGGTACCGCAGGAGGCCGCCTTGGAGCAGCATGCCGCCGAGCCTCTCACACCGGACGAGCAGCTAAGGGCCCTGGCAAAACTGCGTCGGGACACGCAGCTCTAAGGCGGCGCAAGTAATGCCAGCACAGGGCTTAATCTCGATCACTACCTAACAATAACAACGGAAGCTCAGCATGAAGCAACGGACAATGGCTCTTTTGGCCGCCGCTATTGCGGCGCTGATCGTGGGCTGCAGTGATAGCAGCGACCAGGTCGCGGAAATCCTGCCGCCCCCACCTCCCCCAAACCCTTGCGATGGCACCGAGACCGAGAGCTCTCGCCTGTTCCTGCAACAAGTTACCGACAGCAGCGTCATCATCAAATGGCGTGGAGACGCCAATGCCGCGTGTATTGGCACCAGCGTAGATGGCTTGGCCACGCGGGTAGCAGCGCAAGAAACCGAAGGTGAGCACAAAGAGGTTCGCATCACTGGCCTGGAGGCGGCGACAACCTATTACTACTCCGTCGGTGGCGCACCCACCGCGCCTGCCGGGCAGCAGTTCACCACCGCACCTGAGCGTGGCGACTTGGCCGCGGGCGGCAAAACCCGGCTGTGGATTATCGGGGACTCCGGCACCGGTGGCGACGACGAGCGCGAAGAACATGAAGGTGAGGCAGCGGAAGTCTTGGCTGGCATGGAAGCGTTCGTGGCAGCCGACGGCAAAGCGATTGACCTGTTCCTGATGCTGGGTGACAACGCCTACTACGTTGGCAGCGACTTCAACTATCAACAAGCGGTCTTCGAAACCTACCCGAACCTGCTAAAAAGCATCGCTCTGTGGCCCACCATCGGCAACCACGAGATGGGCCTCGGCTTCGTCGCACCCACAGTAGGGTTGCCAGGGCTGGGCATCTCGGCAGACCCTGACTCCTACCAGGCCGACAAGGAAGATAAACCGGGCCGCATGCCCTACCTGGACATCTTCTCGCTGCCCGCAGAAGGCGAAGCCGGCGGCGTAGCCAGTGGCACCGAACAGTACTATTCTTTCGACTACGGCAATGTGCACGTGGTTAGCCTGGATTCGCAGCTGTCCGCTCGCGACCCGGAGCAAATGGCAACCATGCGCGAGTGGCTGATTGATGACCTCAGCAGCAACGACCTGGGCTGGACTGTGGTCATTTTTCACCACCCGCCCTACTCCAAGGGTGCCAACCACGACTCGGACGATGTCGAAAAAGTCAACGGCTTTGATCGCCCGCAGCGTGACATGCGTGAGCAGTTTGTACCCATTTTCGATGCTTACGGAGTGGACCTGGTCTACAACGGCCACTCACACTCCTATGAGCGCAGCTACTACATCACCAACCATACCGGCACCTCCGACACGTTCTCTACCAGCGAACATGCCGAGCTGCTTGATGGCGACCCAGCCCAGCCCGCCTCAGGCCGCGGCGAGAAGCCCTACGCTCAGCTCAGCCCCACCAGCGGTGACGTAGATGACCGCGTGATTTACAGCGTAGTGGGCAACTCGGGCAAGGCCGACGAGGATGCCGGCAGCCTGACGGCGGCGGATAAATGGCTGCGCCACGCAGCCCATATCGAGCAACCTGCAGATACCGAAGAGCCACCGCGACGTGGCCTGCCAGTGCTCGGCTCAGCCGTTATCGATGCGACAGAAACCGAGCTCACTCATTCGTTTATCGATGTCAACGGCCAGGTGCTCGACCAATTCACGATCACTCGCTAACCACCACAGGGGGCGGCGGCCAACCACCGCAGCCCCATCAATCGAGCACGCATATCATGCTACGCCCTCTCTCTTTGGTTTTGCTGCTGTGCCTGAGCGCTCTTAGCGCCACAGCGCACGCTCATCCAGGCCATGAAGACCAACTGAAAGCCATTAACCAGGCGCTGGCGAAGGCACCGGAAAATCAGGCGTTATATCTGCAGCGCGCTGCAGTTTACGGCGAAATTGACCACTTTGACGAGGCCGAGGCCGATTTTGCCAAGGCCCGCACCCTGGGCGCTCCCTGGCGCGTGGATCTCGCCGAAAGCATCATGCAATACGGCAAGGGCGACTTGGAAGAAGCGCTGGCCTTGGCCAACCACCATGTCGAACAGTTCCCGGATGATCCGCAGGGCTTTCGTCACCGGGCCATGATTTCGCGCGACGCTGGCGACCACGCAAGCGCGCTGGCCGACCTGCAAACCTATTTCAAACTGCGTGCTCGCCCCAGCCCCGGGCTATTCGTAGCGGCGGCCAACATGCTGGTGGAAGCCGGCCGCACAGAAGACGCTATTGCGGTACTCGACCAAGGTTTACAGCAACTTGGCATGGTGCCCCAGTTACAACGTCAGGCGCTGAATTTGGAGCTGGCGAGCGGCAGGCCGGCAGCAGCGGTCGCACGCCAGGAAACACTGCGTTCCGCGCTGCGTGACAGCGCCAGCTGGAAACTGGACATGGTTGACCTGCTGCTGCAAGCCGGCCGGCAAGCCGACGCACGCGCTTTGCTCACTCTGGCGCAGGAGCAGTTGACACAGCAACGTGACACGCCCTCGCGGAAAACATTGGAAGAGCGTGCAGGCCAGCTGGCAGCCAGCCTCTCAGGCTGATATAACACAACGCTAGCCACACCCCGCGTTGGAGCCCTGCATGCCACCCTTATCGCCCTCAGCCAAACACCCCTCGGCCTTTGCTGACACCCACACGGTGGAGAACGTGTCCCGCGAGCTACAGGATTACAACCTGTACCGCGAAGACCGCGCACTACAGGAAGCCGTGGGCCGCGAAGGGGCGGCCTGGGCTAATGACAGCCTCACCGCCTTTGGCCAAGAGGTCGGCCGCGCTGAGTACCTACAGCTGGGCTTTGCCGCCAACAAATACACCCCCGAATTCGACACCCACGACCGCTTCGGCAACCGCGTGGATTTGGTCAGCTACCACCCCGCTTATCACACACTGATGAACACAGCGGTACGCAACGGGCTGCACGCGTCGCCCTGGAGTGACCCGCGCAGCGGTGCACATGCGGCGCGCGCGGCCCACTGCTACCTGCATGGCCAAGTGGAGGCGGGGCACGGGTGTCCCATCACCATGACCTTTGCCTGTATTCCGTCGATTCGCACCACACCGGGCATTGCGGCGCTTTGGGAGCCGCGCATCACCGCCCGGGAATACGACCCTCGCAACGTCCCGGATTCCCTTAAGAACGGCGTGACCATCGGCATGGGCATGACCGAAAAACAGGGCGGCTCGGACGTCCGCAGTAACAGCACCCGAGCCTACCCGCTGGGCACTCGCGGTAGCGGTGAGCCCTACGAATTAGTCGGGCACAAGTTCTTTCTATCGGCGCCTATGTGCGACGCCTTTCTGGTGCTGGCGCAAACCGAGGCCGGGCCCAGCTGCTTCCTCGTGCCACGCTGGCGCCCGGACGGCAGCAAAAACCCGCTGCAGGTACTGCGCCTGAAAAAGAAACTGAGCAACGCCTCCAATGCCTCCAGCGAAATTGAGCTGCGTGGCGCGTTGGGCTGGCTGCTTGGTGAGGAAGGCCGTGGGGTGCGCACCATTGTTGAAATGGTCAGCCTGACGCGCTTTGACTGCATGATTGGCTCCGCCGCAGGGATGCGTATGGCCGCCTCGCAGGCCCTGCACCACTGCAGCATTCGCCAGGCCTTTGGACGCGTGCTCAATGAACAACCCTTGATGCAAAACGTGCTGGCAGACCTTGCCATTGAGAGTGAAGCCGCCTTGGTCACCAGTATGCGTATGGCGCGGGCGCTGGATAGCAGTGCCGATGAGCGCGAGGCGTTGTTTGTACGCCTGGGTGTTGCCGTGGGTAAATACTGGATCTGCAAACGCACACCCAACCACGCTTATGAAGCCATGGAGTGCATTGGCGGCAGCGGTGTGATGGAGGACAGCATGATGCCTCGCCTGTACCGGGAGGCGCCCATTAACGCCATTTGGGAGGGGAGCGGCAACGTGCAGTGCCTGGACGTGCTGCGGGCCCTGCAAAAATCGCCCAAAGTGGTCGAGGTATTCCTTGATGAACTAAGCCAGGCACACGGTGCCGATGCCGCACTGGATCGGGAAATACAGCGCTTGGAGCGAGATCTCACGGCGCCGGAAGACTTTGAATACCGTGCGCGGGACATCGTGGACCGCATGGCGCGGGCACTGCAGGCCTCGCTACTTTTGCAACATGCCCCCAACGGAGTGGCTGAAGCGTTCTGTCGTTCGCGGCTGGCCAGCGAAGGGCAACACCACATGGGTGCACTGCCGCGTGGCATCGACTGCGCAGCGATCATTGAACGGGCGACACCGCGCGCCTGAGCCTGTTGCTTCGCCACGCCCTACTCTTCGTCGTAATTCCCACGCGCGAGGTTTTCAAAGCGCGTAAACTGGCCAATAAAGGCCAACCGGCAACTCCCGATGGGGCCGTTACGCTGCTTGCCGAGGATAATTTCAGCGGTGCCCTTATCCGGGGAATCCTCGTTATAGACTTCATCCCGATAAATAAACATGATGACATCGGCATCCTGCTCGATGGCGCCGGATTCACGCAGGTCGGAGTTCACGGGACGCTTGTTGGGACGCTGCTCCAGCGCACGGTTTAACTGCGATAGCGCCACCATCGGGCAATTGAATTCTTTGGCGATCGCCTTCAGGCTCCGCGAAATTTCGGAAATTTCTGCCGTGCGCCCCTCAGATGAACCCGCCACCTGCATCAACTGAATATAGTCGACCATGATCATGCCGATCTGGCCATGCTCACGGGCAATACGTCGCGCTCGGCTACGCACTTCTGTAGGCGTGAGCGCCGGCGTATCATCAATGAACAGGGGCATGTCCTTGAGCTTGGACACCGCCGCGCTGAGTTTGGGCCAGTCCTCCTGCTCTAACTTACCGGTGCGGATACGGGTTTGGTCGATGCGCCCCACGGAAGAGAGCATACGGATGATCAGCTGCTCCGCTGGCATTTCCATGCTAAACACCAGCACCGGCTTGGCTTGGCCGAGCACGGCATTTTCTACCAGGTTCATGGCGAAGCTGGTTTTACCCATGGACGGGCGGCCGGCCACAATCACCAGGTCCGATGGCTGCAGTCCGGAGGTCTTGCGGTTCAGCTCAATAAAGCCGGTGTCGAGGCCGGTAATGTCCCCGCCCGAGTGGAACAGCTCCTCGATACGAGCCAACGCTGACTGCAGCAGCGGGTTCACTTCGCGTGGGCCACCCGCTTTTGGGCCCTGCTCCGAGATTTGCATGATCAGGCGCTCAGCCTCATCAATCAGCTCGTTGGAGCTGCGCCCTTCCGGGCTAAAGCCACTGTCCGCGATCGTTTGCGCAGCCTCAATCAACTTACGCAGGCTGGCACGCTCGTTGACCACCTCTGCATAGGCGCGAATATTGGAGGCACTGGGCGTGTTGCTGGCTAACTCTGCCAAATAGCTAAGCCCACCCGCGGCGTCGAGCTCGCCATTCGCGGTCAGGCGGTCGGCCACGGTAATGACGTCGATGGGTTGGGTGGCTTCGGCCAACCGAGCCACCTGGCGGAAGATAAGGCGGTGATCGGGGCGGTAGAAATCGTCCGCAGTCACCGTCTCGGCCACCGCATCCCAGCCGTCCGCCGACAGCAGCAAGCCGCCCAACACGGATTGCTCCGCCTCGATGGAGTGGGGTTGCATCTTGATTCGCGCCAGATCCCGGTCGAAGCTACGCCCTCCGCCGGTAAAAGGCGGTTCAGCGATCATCTCGGGGTAGTCGGTCTCGGACATGACAGGGGACTGCGGCCACAACGGCCGGACAGATTAGCGGATTTTAGCCAGCAAGCAAAACCGCGCACCCGGATTTTTCGCCGGGGGCGCAGCAAAACGGCTGAATTCACCCCGGCCAAGGCCGGAGCACAGCAGTGCTTATTCAGCAACGACCGCAATGACGACGGTCGCGGTGACGTCACCGTGCACCTGAATATCCACTTCGAACTCGCCGAGTTCACGCAGCGCGCCTTGCGGCAGACGTACTTCAGACTTGTCGACTTCGCAGCCGGCAGCAGTCACTGCTTCGGCGATGTCGCGGGTGCCGACGGAGCCAAACAGCTTGCCTTCTTCGCCGGCGTTGGCGCCGATAGTCACAGGCTGCAGTGCGTTGATAGCCTCGGCGCGCGTCTCAGCCGCAGCCAAGGCGGCAGCAGCAGCGGCTTCGAGATCCGCACGACGCGCTTCAAACTCGGCTAGGTTAGCGCGAGTAGCGGGCACCGCCTTACCGTGGGGTACCAGGAAGTTACGGCCATAGCCGGCCTTCACGTCCACTTTGTCACCCAGGCCACCCAGGTTGCCGATATTTTCCAGCAGAATGACTTCCATCTCAGTTTCCTCTTCTCGGGGAACAAGCCCCTTATGTGTAAATTCTTAATCCCGACCGTCGTGATCGCTTTCGTCGTCACGCCGGCTAATCGTTTTACCCGCTGCTGCTGCCCACCGCTGACGAAAGCCCCACCAGCTGTCGACCACTGCCAACAATACGACCAGCAGCTTCACCGTATCAACCAGCAACCAGCCAAGGTACAGCGCTACGAGCAAACCCGCACCGCTGCCCCGTTCCGCGACCCTGGCATGGGCCAAGGCCAGGCCTGCTGCCGTCAACGGCACAGCGCAAACGGCTGCCCAAGGGCGCATCTCAGCCCCAAGGCTGGCCAGGCCCACCGCAAACAGCACCAACAACGTACTCACCACAGGCGGGTAGTACAGCGCACGAACCTCGCCGCCAAACCCGCCCGGGTTGTACAGTGTGGCCTGCCACCAACGAGCCAGCATCAGGCACAGCACGCTGAGCATGGCGTTGGCCGCACCCAACATTCCCGCTATCTGCAGCGCCGTCGGCCTGGGCAGCGTGACAGCGGCACTTCCTGCTGCTGCGGCTCCTTCTGCGGCGGCCATTTGCTGCTCCAGGCTGGCCAGGAACTGGTCAAAGAACGCTGTCATTTGAGCCAGTAAATCGCCCCCAAACAGGGCTACACCCGCACCCGTCAACAAGCCGACGGGGACACTGGCCAATAGTGCCAGCGGCATGCTTGCCGTCAACCGCAACACGACGGCGAGTGAGGTGGCCCCCACCAGCAGAGCGAAGGGGCCACTATCCCCCAGCACGAACATCAGGGCGCCGGCAGGGAGCACCGCCCAAAACAGCAAGCCGCCGCCCGAAGCCGCGCCTTGGCGCAGAGTCACAAGGGCGATTGCCGCTGCGCTGATCCAGCAAAACAGCAGACTACCGGAGCCGGCGACTGCTATCAGCAGCGCCTGCAACCGGCCGCGCATAATGAAACTCGCCAGGCCTTTCAAACGGAGCCTCCCGCAATAGGGCGATTGCTTACCGCTATCGCCCTCAGGGATTCCTTACTTGTGGGAATCCGAGTAGGGCAACAAAGCCAGAAAACGTGCGCGCTTGACGGCGGTAGACAGCTGACGCTGATACCGGGCCTTGGTGCCCGTGATACGGCTAGGAACAATCTTGCCTGTTTCGGAAACATACGCCTTCAGCGTTTCCAGATCTTT
>JANQUV010000134.1 GCA_030730585.1 Haliea sp. | reverse complement strand
TCGAGCCCGCCGTCTGCGCCAACCTGCGCCGTAAAGGCCGGCAAAAACAGCAATATCCAAGTAACAATAACCTGACGGCCAGCCTGAACACAGGGTCGTGTCGCGACATGCATGTATTATTCCCCGCTTATAAACGCATGCGAACAAGCAAAAGGCGCCATATAGCGACTTTCTATTGCGGCACTGCCGAAGCAACAATTTTATAGCGTAATGAGACTTGCAGGTCCAATCTTTTGCGAACATTGCGCCAATTCCCATTTCAGCACAAAGGTTTAACCTTCGGGTCGACATACTGTTAAGCTTGCGCATACACCCTTTCGGAAAAATCCCATGCAGGCCAAACTCAGTAACCGCTGGGAGCAAAGAATGCTCCTTGGCATCATCGCACTGCTCATCGTGGGCTGCTCCGACAAGTCATCTAGCCCGGAGATAACCTCACCTCCGGAGCCCGAACCAGCAGCAACCAACATCCTGTTCATCGTGCTTGATGATGTTGGCATGGATCAGATGGAGATCTTCGGCTACGGCGGCGAGACGCCACCGGCAACGCCCACCATCGCAGAACTGGCCGGCGCGGGCGTCAGTTTCACCGACACCTGGTCAATGCCCGCCTGCTCGACCACTCGGGCGGTGATGTTTGAAGGGCGCTTTCCTTTGCGCACCAATGTCAAGGCGGCGCTGGGCCCGAACGACCTCGCCAACTCCATGACCTCGCCCTACACCACCACCGTGCCCAAACTGCTTGCAGGGCAAGGCTACGAGAGCGCCCTGTTCGGCAAGTTCCACATTGCCCTGCAAGGCAACTACCCTGCAGGTGATGCTTTGGTTCATGACCTGGGTTGGGACTATTTTGCCGGCTGGCTGGACGAGACCGGTGATCCAACATCTATCGATACCACCGCGGGTGGCGTAGCCCCTCCCGGCACCTACAGCTGCGGCTTTGTGCCGGATGGCACCCAACCCAACGGCGCAGACAGCGGTGCCTGCTACCTCGCAGACGGCCGTTGCACTGAACACGGCGGCGGCATCGTCGCACCCGGGCGCAGCTGCCGCGACGAGGGCGGCATCTTTGACCCGAACATGAGCTGCCAAAGCACGCCACCCGAGTATCTCGACTTCAACCGCATGAATGCCCACTCAGTATCGCCAATGGTCTACAACTTTCCTGACGGATCGGTGGAAAGGCTTGCGCTCACCAACCCAAAGGCCCGCCAGTTCCGCGCCAGTTTCGCTGTAGATGAGGCCGCCGCATGGATCAATTCGCGGGCGCCAGACCAGCCCTGGATGGCCACCGTCAGCTTCGCCTCCATTCATACACCATTGGTGCAGCCGCCGGTTGACCCGGCGTCTCCCGCCAACGTTGCCGCCACCAACCTTGACTGCGGCAACATCGTGATCCAACGGATACTGTCCAACCTGATGATAGAGTCGGTGGATCTTGAAATTGGCCGACTGCTGGTGGCCACCGGCCTGGCAAGCCACAACGCCGATGGCGAGCTGGTCTACACCCCGGAAGCCACCGACACCATGGTGGTGATTCTGGGCGACAATGGCTCGCTTGGCAGCACAACCAAATTCCCCTTCGATGTTAGCCGCTCCAAGGGCACCGCCTATCAATCAGGCGTTTGGGTACCTTTGATCGTCAGTGGGCCTCAAGTCAGCGAGCCCGGGCGCCAGGTAAGGTCCATGGTGAATGTGGCGGATTTGTTCGCCCTGTTTGGTGAAATTGCCGGCATCGAAGATGTTCAGGCGGAGGTGCCGCTGACGCTGGACGCTGTGTCCATGCTGCCCTATCTCACCAATCCTGAGCAGCCGCCCCTGCGCGACTGGAACTATACCGAAGTGGGTTTGAGCCTGCAGGCCGACGGCGAAGTGAACGGCCCCTGCGTGGTCGGCAGCTGCACCCAGATTCCCAATATCCGCAGCATTTGCGAAGACAACAACGGTGTTTGGTGGGGCAAAGGCAACGAAGCCAGCTTCAACGGCGTACCCGCGCCGGAAGAAGGCTTCACCTACTGTTCACAGGTGCTGGATTTCGTCACCAGCAATGGCGGTGAACCCTTTGACATTCAGCCGCTGGTAGCCATCGCGGTGCGCAACGAAAACTATAAACTGGTTGAAAACACCTTCAAGGATTGCAGCTCCGGCATCTGCGTGGATGACACGCAGCTGGAATTGTTTGCCATTGACCAGCCAATCCAGACGCCCTGGCTGGACAAAGAGGGCGACGAACTACCGCTGGATGCACTGGATGACGCGGCGCAGGCTGCACTCACCGAGCTGACCGAGCGGTTGGCGGCCCTGCGCGCCACGGTGATTGACTGCCCCGGTGATGGCAGCATTGATGGCGTGGTTGACGACACGGACCTGCAGGAATGGGAGAAGTTTGCCAAGGCCACCGGGCTTTCCAGCGTT
The DNA here is from genome assembly GCA_030730585.1 of Haliea sp. GTDB lineage: Bacteria > Pseudomonadota > Gammaproteobacteria > Pseudomonadales > Halieaceae > Haliea. Next base: position 124 of record JANQUV010000134.1, on the reverse strand, counting down.
TATGACCTGAATCTTGACGGCCGCACCGATGCATTGGACGAAGCCATCATCGTGCAGAATCAGGGCCTCGACTGCAGAAGCGGGGGCACCTGAGCGCGCAGGCCCGCTTATGTCAAAGAGCCCC
>JANQUV010000133.1:47607-54372 GCA_030730585.1 Haliea sp. | reverse complement strand
TTTAACACCCAGCGGGTGGATCACATCTACCAGGACCCCCACGTCGATAATCGCAGGTTGGTACTGCACTACGGCGACCTTACGGATTCATCCAGCCTCACCCGCATTATTCAGGAAGTGCAGCCGGACGAGATCTACAACCTGGGGGCCCAAAGCCATGTGGCGGTAAGCTTTGAGGCGCCTGAATACACCGCTGATGTGGACGGCATGGGAACCCTGCGGATTCTCGAGGCTATCCGCCTACTGGGGCTGGAGAAAAAGACCCGCTTCTACCAGGCCTCCACCTCGGAACTCTACGGCCTGGTGCAGGAAAGCCCGCAGCGCGAAACCACACCGTTTTATCCTCGCTCGCCCTATGCGGTGGCCAAGCTGTATGCCTACTGGATAACCGTCAACTACCGTGAAGCCTACGGTATGTATGCCTGCAACGGGATTCTGTTCAACCACGAATCCCCGCGCCGGGGTGAGACCTTCGTCACCCGCAAGATCACGCGCGGTTTGGCCAATATTGCGCAGGGCCTGGAGAGTTGCCTGTACATGGGGAATATGGACTCGCTCAGGGACTGGGGCCACGCCATGGATTACGTGCGCATGCAGTGGCTGATGTTGCAGCAGGAACAGGCTGAGGACTTCGTGATTGCCACTGGCCACCAGCACAGCGTGCGCGACTTTGTCCGCTGGAGTGCGCGGGAATTGGGGGTGGAACTGCGCTTTGATGGCGCGGGTTTAGAGGAGGTGGGCATTGTCGCGGCCATTACTGGGGACGGCGCCCCCGCGCTGACAGTGGGCGATACGATTGTGCGCGTGGATTCGCGTTACTTCCGCCCGGCGGAGGTGGACACTTTGCTCGGTGACCCGTCCAACGCCCGCATCAAACTTGGCTGGGAGCCGGAGATCACCGCCCAGGAGATGTGCGCGGAAATGGTGGCGGAGGATCTCAAGATTGCGCAGCGCCACGCCTTCCTGAAACTGCATGGGCATGATGTGCCCGTACAGACGGAGAACTAGCATGCCGCGTGTCTATGTGGCCGGCCACGGAGGTATGGTGGGTTCGGCGCTCTGCCGCCAGTTAGCGGCACGGGCGGATGTCGAACTGGTCACCGCCAGCCACAGTGAACTGGACCTCACCCGCCAGGCGGAGGTGGAGGATCTGTTCGCCGCCCACGCTATCGACCAGGTGTATCTCGCCGCAGCCCGCGTTGGTGGTATTCACGCCAACAACAGCTACCCGGCGGACTTCATCCAGGACAACCTGCTGATCCAGAGTAACGTCATCGGCGCCGCGCAACGTGCCGGCGTGCAGCGGCTGCTGTTTCTGGGGTCGTCCTGCATTTACCCCAAGCTTGCCCCCCAGCCCATGCGCGAAGACGCACTGCTAACCGGTGTGCTGGAACCGACCAACGAACCCTATGCCATCGCCAAGATTGCGGGTATCAAGCTGTGCGAGAGCATGAACCGCCAATATGGCACTGACTACCGTTCAGTCATGCCCACTAACCTCTATGGCCCCGGAGATAATTTCCATCCCGAGAACAGCCATGTCATCCCCGCGATGCTGCAGCGCTTCCACAAGGCAGTCACCGGTGGCGCGCAGGAGGTGGTGATCTGGGGCTCGGGCACACCCAGGCGGGAATTCCTGCATGTTGATGACATGGCGGCCGCCTGCCTGCACGTGATGGACCTGCCGCTTGTCGACTATCAGCAGCACACCCAAGCCATGCTGAGCCACATCAACGTGGGCACCGGGCTAGACTGCACCATCCGTGAACTGGCCGAGACCATGGCGCAGGTCACGGGCTTTACCGGCCAGCTGGTATTCGATACCAGTAAGCCAGACGGCACGCCGCGCAAACTGCTGGATGTGTCGCGCCTGAATGCGCTGGGCTGGAAGGCGGGCATCACGCTGCGGGGTGGGCTGGAGGATACCTATCGGTGGTATCTCGAGCGTGCGGGGGAGGTGCGGGGGTGACTAATGCCATTGACTCCAGCCTGATCACCGCCTTCCAGGATCGCTCTGCAACGATCGGCATCATCGGCCTGGGCTATGTGGGCCTGCCGCTGCTGTTGCGCTACGCCGAAGCGGGCTACCCCGTTCTCGGCTTCGATATTGACCCTGCCAAAATCGAGATGCTTGAGCAGGGCCGCAGTTACTTTGCTCACATTCCTTCCTCCCGCGTTTCCGCGGTAAGCTCCGAACGCTTCCAGGCCACCACCGACTTCAGCCGCGTGGCGGAGGCCGACGCGCTGATTATCTGCGTACCCACTCCGCTGAACCAGTACCGGGAACCGGATCTGAGCTTCGTAGTGAATACCATGGACTCCCTCCTGCCGTATTTGCGGCCGGGGCAGGTGGTGTCCCTGGAAAGCACTACTTACCCGGGCACCACCGAGGAGGAGCTGCTGCCGCGCATCGAAAGCCGCGGCTTCACCGTGGGGCAGGATATCTTCCTGGTCTATTCCCCCGAGCGGGAGGACCCGGGCAACGCCACCTTCCACACCCAGTCCATCCCCAAAGTGGTCGGCGGTCACACCCCCGCCTGTCTGGAGGTGGGTGTGGCCCTGTACGCCGCGGCCATCGACCAGGTGGTGCAGGTCAGCTCCACCAAGGCGGCGGAGATGACCAAGCTGCTGGAGAACATCCACCGCGCGGTGAATATCGGCCTGGTTAACGAAATGAAGGTGGTGGCGGACCGCATGGGCATCGACATCTTCGAGGTGATCGAGGCCGCGGCGACCAAACCCTTCGGCTTTACCGCCTACTACCCGGGCCCCGGCCTGGGCGGCCACTGCATCCCCATCGACCCCTTCTACCTTACCTGGAAAGCCCGCGAGTACGGCCTGCACACGCGCTTTATTGAGCTGGCGGGCGAAATCAACAGCGCCATGCCGGAATATGTGCTGGGCAAGCTGATCGAGGGCTTAAACACCCAGCGCAAGGCGCTCAACGGCAGCCAGGTGCTGGTGCTGGGCGTGGCCTACAAGAAAAACGTCGACGACATGCGCGAATCCCCCTCCGCGGTGATCATGGAGCTGATCCAGGAGCGCGGCGGGGAAGTCGCCTACAGCGACCCCCACGTGCCGATATTCCCATCCATGCGGCGGCATAGCTTTGATCTGCGTAGTGTGGAGTTGACGGCTGAAAGCCTGGCGGCCTTTGATGCGGTGGTAGTGGCGACCAACCACGATGCCTTTGACTACGCGCTGATCCGGAAGCATGCCCGGTTGATTGTGGATACGCGGGGTGTGTACCGGGAGGCTGCGGCGCATATTGTGCGGGCCTGAGTTTGGGCGGTTTTGATGTGCCCTTGGGGCCGGTTTTTTGGCATGCTGTGGGTTCGGCAAGTAGCAGGCCCTTGCCAGCATTTACAGGAAAGCGACTATGGCCACAGTGGCATTTGCTTCGCTTAAGTATGCCAGCAAGCTTTGCGACGCGGCCGGTCCGGCGTCCCGGTTCCGGAGCCCCAGGCTGCTGTGCAGGCGGTGCTTATCGCGGAAGCGTTTGGATTTTTGTGCGCAGGAGAATAGCCTCACCCGGGATTACTTTACTGAGGTGCTGAATACCCGCTTTGGCGAGTTTGGCGTCCAGATGGATGCGCGGTTTGCAGGGCAGGATGCCAAGTTCTTTGGACAGTCTCCCGGCACCGGCGCCGGCACAGTGACCGTCAAGGACGACCCGCGGGTAATAATGCCACTGGGCTCGACCCAGGGCTATATTGAGTGCGAGCATGAGCACTCGGCGGAGTGTTGAGGAGCTAGCGACGTGGTGTTTTGCTGCGGTATACCTGCCGAAATGTCTTAGCGACGGCTGTTTGCGAAGGTAATATGACCGTCGATTGGTTATAGTGATAGTTCAGTCATCAAGGCTTGCAAGCTATGTTTAAGCGCTTTCTCAACCCTCGATGTGTGCCCGGCTTTTTGGTCGCAGTTTTGGTAAGCGGCTGCGGGGGCAACACAATTCGCCCGGATGAGCGTATTCAGCCTATGGAGTCGGCGGCGAGGCCCGAGGGCATGGCCGCACTGGCGATTGGCAGTGCGAATACTATTGCCGTAAAGGATTACCGTTTGGGGACGGGGGATGAGCTCACGATTACCGTATTTCAGGTGAGTGAACTCTCCGGTCCCCGCGAGGTAAACGCCCGCGGTGAAATCAGCATGCCGCTCCTTGGCACGGTGCCGGTGGCGGGGAAAACAGCGCTAGAGATAGAGGATCAGCTCGAGGCACTGTACGGTATGGAGCTGCTGGTCGATCCGCAGATCACTGTCGATATCACCGAGTATGTCAGTCAGCAGGTTACGCTGGTGGGCGAACTGCGGAACCCTGGTATGTACCCCATGCAAGGGCAAACCACGCTCCTTGAGGTGGTGGCCCTTGCCGGGGGCGTATCGCGTATCGCGGATCGGGAAGGCATCATTATCTTCCGCACGGAGGACCAGCAGGTCTTCGGGTATCTCGTTAATCTCGACGAAGTTATGGCCGGCATCAAGGAAGACCCGGAAATTAAGGGTTCTGATCGTATAGTGGTGCCTGAGTCAGGCGGGGCAGCCTTTTCGAGAAGCCTTATGATCGGCGTTCCCGGCTTCGGTGGCTATCGTCAGTATTGATCGTAGGCGCCCGCCTCCTGCCATGTCTTCCTGACAACGCGCTGTTGTCGCGCTTTGCGCAGCGGGATGTAAAGTCTGACAAGCGGCTTGCGGAACAGGGCCTTTTACATCTCGCTTGTCGGTGCTTTTTTTCTTCTGCTCTGGGCTCGTGGCCTCGAGTTGTTAGTACGCTCCCCTGAACGGCCGCGCTGATCTGTTTATGCGGTGGTGCTTGCCACCAAACATGACGCCTTCGACTACAAACTGATCAAAAAGCATGCTTGGCCGATTGTGGATAGGCTGGGGTGGTCGGGAGGGTGCGGCGTATTCTTCGGGCATTACGGGGCAAGCCCATCACCGCCCGGGGTGGCTGAATTTGATGTAACGCGGTTCTTGGGTTGGTGGCGCCGGCCGGCTAAAATACTGTATATATATACAGTTACGGGGGTTTGCCATGGGCATGCCAGCGATTGTGGAAGATTGGCCCCAGCGGCTGAACGGGGCGCAGTTGGGGCAGGCGATAACGCTCCTCTCGGCGCAGATCAATGCAGCGAATCACCGCTTGTTGCGTTTGATATCCGAATTCGACCGGTGTGGTGGTTGGTGCGAACAGGGCGCAATGCGTTCCTGTGCCCACTGGCTGGTGGCCCATTGTGGCATCACACTGGGCGCTGCGCGGGAAAAAGTGCGAGTGGCGCGGCAATTGGAATCTCTGCCAGAGGTTAATGAAGCCCTCGCCGAGGGCGGCATTTCCTATTCCAAGGTGCGAGCGATCACCCGCGTGGCCACGCCGGAAAACGAAGGCTTTATGTTGCACCTCGCGCAGCAGAACAGTGCGGGGCATTTGGAGAAGCTGGTTAGCCGCTATGAACCTGTGCAGGAGCCGGGGCTCGATGGCTTGTTGGCGTGGGGGCCTGAGAATGTTGCTGTTGCCGGGGGATCTGGCCTCGGGCCCCCTGACATGTCGGCTGAGGCTGCTGGCGCGGCTGGCACGGATGATATGCCTGACACCGCGCCTGGGCTGGATGCCGAAGCAATGCGCGAGCTGGCCCGCGAACTCTACTGGTTTCAGGACGAAGACGGTATGTGGATTATCCACGCCAAGTTGCCGCCGGAGCAGGGGCAGTTGGTCATGAAGGCTCTGCAGGCAGTTGCCCGGCCTCTGGCAGAGGAGCGCCAGGAGGAGTGGCAGGCAAAGCAGAAGGCGCGCATGCAGGCGGTGGCGCGCAAGATCCTCCAGCGCGGGGGTGCAAAGACAGATGCGGCAGCAGGTTCGCCGGGGCATAATAATCCTGACGCGGAACCAGCAGGCTGGGAACACTATGCTGGCCCTGGTGCGGAGCCAGCTGGCTGGGAACGCCATGCTGGCCCTAGTGTGGAGCCAGCAGGCTGGGAGCACCAGGCTGACCCTAATGTGGGCGCTGAGGACAGTGCAAACCGGGGCCTGCATGCCGAGGACCCCTCCAGCGTTTCAGGCCCCGGGGAGAATTCAGAGGGCAGTGCCCGGGAAGCCCTGTCGGACCATCTTGCCTACTCACGGGCGGAGGAAAAAATCTCCGCGGAGATTTTTTCGCAGCACATGAACCACGTACGAGCCGATGCGCTGGTGGCTATGGTGGAACATTTTCTCGCCTCGGGGCCGGATTATCGGGGCCTGCAGGGGCTAAAAGGGGCGGAGCGGTGCCAGGTTGTGATGCACGTTGATGTCAATACCCTGCGGGAACAGCGCTCGGGGACATGCTGTACTCACGGGCGGGCGCATTTCGAGGATAAACCCTGGCTAGCGCCCTCCACCGCGCGGCGGCTTAGTTGCGATGCGTCTCTGGTCACCGTGCTCGAGGATGATGCCGGCAAGGTGCTGAACGTGGGCAGAAAGTCACGCATCGTGCCGGGGCATATTCGGCGCGCCCTGCGCGAGCGGGACGGGGTCTGCCAGTATCCCGGCTGTCAGGAGTCAGAGTACGTGGATGCCCATCATATCCAGCACTGGGCCGAGGGTGGAGAAACGCGGCTGGATAACCTGGTGACGCTGTGTCGATTCCACCACCGGCAGTTGCATCGCGGCTGCTTTGATATTCGCCTGAACGGAGTCTCCGCAGAGATTTTCTCGCCGCGCCCACACACCGGCAGCAGTTAGCGTTGACTGAGTGCGCTGCGTGTTCTGCGCGCTCTGCATGTTCTGCG
>JANQUV010000133.1:42115-47507 GCA_030730585.1 Haliea sp. | reverse complement strand
ACGCCGCCAACTCAATCGCCAACCCCAGCGCCGCCCGCAAACTTCCATCACTGACTGCCCCCGTCCCCGCGAGGTCCAGAGCCGTTCCGTGGTCCACACTGGTCCGCACAATCGGCAGCCCCAGCGTAATATTCACTGCATTGCCGAACCCCGCATACTTCAACACCGGCAGCCCCTGGTCGTGAAACATGGCGAGGTAGGCATCTGTCTGCCCCAGCAACTTGGGGCTGAAGGCGGTATCGGCAGGCAGCGGGCCGAGCAGGTGCATACCCTCTGCGCGCAATCCTTCCAGTAGCGGTGTGATGACCTCGATCTCCTCGCGCCCCAGATGGCCGCCTTCCCCCGCGTGGGGGTTCAGGCCCAACACCGTAATGCGGGGCTCGCGGATGCCAAATTTGTCGCGCAGGTCGGTGTGTAGAATATGCAGGGTACGGGCAAGTGAGTCGCCGGTGATTGCGTCGGGCACTTCAGCCAGTGGCAGGTGGGTGGTGGCGAGTGCCACCCGCAGTGTGCCGGCCGCGAGGAGCATGACAACGTGCCCAGTACCTGCCCTGGCTGCGAGATACTCGGTGTGACCGCTGAATGAGATGCCCGCGTCATTGATGATGGACTTTTGCACCGGGGCAGTGACCATGGCCTGAAAAATACCGGCCATGCAACCGTCTGCGGCTAGCTCGAGCGTTTTCACCACATAGGGTGCATTGGCCGCATTTAAACAACCGGCTACTGCAGGCGCGGAGAGCGTTGGTGCAACGAAACGGGCTGTTGCCGTAAAATCAGAACTACTGGACCCCGATGCTGCAAAGCCCGCTGGATGAGTATGAGCAGTTGTCGCTTCGGTGTTAAAGCATGCCGGGGGCAGTACGGTGAGCGTGCCCGCCGCCTGCGCTTGGGGTGGTGTGGTGAAATCCACAATACGCAAGGTGAGCTGCAACCCCAGCAGCGCTGCCCGTTCCTGCAGGAGTTGCGGGTCGGCGATAACCACCAGCTCCGCAGGCCATGCCTGCTGGGCTATCATCGTGACGACATCGGGCCCGATGCCGGCTGGTTCGCCGGCGGTGAGCGCAATGCGAGGGATGCCCACGCGTGGCTTACTTGATGTCGACGAAGGCTTCGTCGCGAATTTTGCGCAGCCAGGCCTCCAGCTCTTCGTCGTACTTACGCTGGTGCAGGGCTTCTGTTGCGCGATTACGAGTGGCTTGCGCAGTCATGTCCTGCTCACGCCGCTCCATCACCTCCAGGATGTGCCAGCCAAACTGGCTTTTCACGGGCTCGGACACGTCCCCCACTGCAGTGTCGGCCATGGCGGCTTCAAATTCTGGCACCATCTGCCCTGGAGTGGTCCAGCCCAGGTCACCGCCTTCGGTGGCCGAGCCGATGTCCTTGGAGTACTCGCGCGCGAGGTCTGCGAAGTCCTCGCCTTGCTCAATGCGTGCTTTCAGCGCCTCGACCTGCTCCTCTGCCTGCTCATCGGTCATGATCTCCGAAGGCTGCACAAGGATGTGTCGCACCCGCGTCTGGTTGACCATCTGTTCGCCGCCCTGCATGTCGGCCAAGTTGATCAGGTGCAAGCCAGAGGGGCTGCGAATAGGGTCTGATGTGGCGCCCACCTCAAGGTTGGGTGCAACGTCACTGAACAGGGAGGGCAGGTCTTCCAGCTTGCGCCAGCCCAGGTCGCCGCCCGAAAATGCATAGCGCCCGTCATTGGAGGAGATAACCTCGTCAAAGGCTTCGCCGGCGCGGATGCGTTTCAACAGGCCGTTGAGGTAACTGCTAGCGGTGTCGACTTCGCTGTTGGGCGCGTCTTCCGCCAAGGGCAATAAGGCGTGCAGGATGCGATACTCAGGCTGGGTCAGTTTCTGGCCTTCGGGGGAGGAGAGGAAATTGCGCACTTCCTGCTCGGAAATTTGAATACGTTGGTTCACGTTGCCCGATTGCACGCGTTGAATGACCATCTCCCGGCGCACTTGCTCGCGCATGGCGGCATAAGACTGGCCTTGTTGCTCCAAAGCGGCGCTGAAGTCTGCCAGATTCATGCGGTTTTGCGCCGCTACGCGCTCCATCGCCTGATTCAGTTGTGCATCGGAAATACGTGCACCGACCCGGTCGCCCAGCTGTAGCTGGATACTTTCCAGAACCAGCCGGTCCAGAGTCTCACGAATCAATACATCTTCCGGAGGAAGCTCAACACCGCGCGCCTCCAGGTTCTGGGTGATCGCCGCAATGCGTTCCCGAAGCTCACTGGCCATGATGACATCGTCATCCACGATAGCCACAACCTGGTCAATTATCTGGGTTTGTGCGCTGGCTTGGCCGGTAAGCAACAGAGCTGTTGCTGCGGCTGCGGCCAACAGTACGGATTTAATAGTCACGTTCGTCGAAACCTCGAATCATGTCTTCAAGCAGGTCGGTCACCCGGCTGCCAAAGCCGCCCATGCCCTTCAGTAGGACTTGGACCTGTGTGGAAGAGCGCCGTTCCAGATCAGGATCAGTGAAGTCGGGATCCTGGTCCGGCGCCGTATCGATATAGCGCAGATGCAGCAGGCGCATCCGCCAGCAGCAGCTATCGTATTCGATTCCGAACATATCTTCCACGCTGGTGCTGCCTTCCACGCTGAAGTTCAATGCGCCAAACACACTCCAGCGATTGTTCAGCGGGTAGTAAGCCGACAGGTGAGCCTGCTCGGTCACCGTGTCGCGTTCTACCAAGTTGACCGGGCGGCGATATGAGTACCCTACGTTAAACACGGCGTTGTCTGAGCGACGGTAGCTGGCATACGCGCTACCGGCATTCATGTTGCCGCTGCTCGGGTCCCACACCAGGCTGTTGCGCAGGCTCAGACGTTTGTTCGGTGTGAAAGTGACGTCCCCAGCCATCTCGGAGCTGCCTTGGTCGAGTGCGATGTCTTCAGGGTTCAGCCGCACCCGCCGATCACTCAAGTAAAAAATTTGCCCGATGCTGGCACTCAGAAACTCGCGGCCATCCTCGGCGCTGATATAGCGGGTCGTCAGGCCCAGGGAGAGGCGATTCGCATCGTCCAGACGGTCCCGGCCAGAGAACCGGGTGTCCCGAAACAGCTGGTTGTAGGTGAAGGTTAACTCCGCGCTGTCGAAGTCAGGTTGTGAGGATTGGTCGTCATATTCGCTGATCAGGTAGTAGGCGCGCGGCTCCAGTGTTTGCAGCAAGGATTCTCCTGCCAGACTGGTGGAACGCTCGAAGAACAGGCCGCCGTCGAGGCTGGCGACGCCCGAGCCAGCCGACGGGCTGTCGTCGCCTGGTAAACCTGGGACATTCAGCTGGTATTGGAGGTAGCGGTATTTGACCGTGGAATCCAGGAACCCGTATTGCCAAAGCATCGGGTAGGTGGCGCCGCCCTCCATGTATGCCCGCTGGCCTGTCACCACATCTTCATTGGAATCGAAGTAGGAGTACTGAGAGAGAAAAACCGGGGTGATATTGAAGGGTGTCTTTTCGCCCCGATAGCGCGCGGTGATCTGTGGCAGTTTTTTGTAGTCGTTTTCCAGGTCGTCGGCGAGGGACTGGAATTCCTGCAGCTCCAGGCCTACCAGCCACGCGTCTCCCAGGTAATCGAGGGTGCCCAGTTGCAACAGGTCTGTTTGCCGCCGGGTGTCCAGGTTAGAGGTGTTCAGGTCCTTGAAATAATCAACATCGCTCACCCGTGAGTAGTTCACTCGCGAGCGCCAACGCTGCTCAAAGAGACCGTTGTGGCGTACGTTCGCTAACCAACGTGAGTCGTCCGTGGTGTTCGGGCGCTCACTGGCGTAGCGGTCGTCGCTGCCCATCCAGGTGCCACCGACCGACCAGAAGCCGGTATTGCGGTTGAGGTAGCGGGTTTCCACCTCGTGGTTAAGCCCGCGTTCCTGAATATAGCGGGGCGTATACAAAGCATCGTAATTGGGTGCCAGGTTCAGGTAGAGAGGCACCGCGACGTCCAACCCACCATTACTGTCGGAGCTGAGGTCGGGCCACAACACGCCTGTGCGCCGGCGGTCATCCAAAGGAAAGCGGATCCAGGGCAGGTACAGCACGGGCACGCCACCAACGTCTAGCTTGGCGCCGGTGGCGGTGCCAAGGCCTTCTTCGAGGTCGAGTTTGATGTTGTCGGCGCGCATTGCCCATTCTTGGTCGTCGGGCGCGCAATAGGACAATCTACCATCGCGTATGAACAGGGTGCCGTCTGCGGCGCGGCGCAGCTGTCCTGCGCTGCCGTGCAGATGTTGTTGATGCAGAACAAAATCGCTGTCGAGAATGCTGGCTTCGCCGCTGTCGGCTGAATAGCGAGCTTCTTCACCGCGCAGAAGCACGCCGGGCTCGCGTAACGTGATGCCGCCGCTGACGGTGCCTTCGCGCTCGGAGCGGTCGAAATAGCCGTCTTCGCCACGTAGCTGCCGATAGCCTTGGTCGACACTAACACCGCCGCGCAAGTAGACGTCGTCGCCCTGCAGTTCCGACTCGGTGGCCTGTGCGCGGATATCGGACGTTTCGGGTGTGTCCTGTGGGTCTGATTCCGCCAGAGGGTCAACATAGCGACCGCCGCAACGCAGGCATTGGGCGTTCCGCTCGGCCTCTTCAACTTCCGAGGTGGGCACCCAGTCCATTTTTTCCGCTTCTTCGGCCGCGCTCGGCAGGGCCGCCATGGCGAGCGCGCCAAGGGCGATAGCGAAGTAGCGCAACCGGGGGCGGTCGGGACTTTGCGGGGGCAGAATCATCAGTGTAGGGTGCATTTTTTAGCGTAAAACGCGATCATAATGCATCGCCCCCGGCTTGTCCGACTCTTTTTCACTGCAGGAGCCCCGAGTGCCATTACCCCCAAGCCCACTTTTACCCTGGGCGTTGCAAGCGCTGTCCCTGAATGTCTCCGATCAAGCGGTTTTGCAGCCCTTGGCAGGAGATGCCAGCCAGCGCCGGTATTTCCGGCTGCAAGTGCCAGCGCACTCCAGCTCCGAGCATTCTGCAGTCGGGCACTCCAGCCCCGGGCTTTCGAACCCCGAGCTCTCGCCCCCCGAGCTTTCGCACCCCGCGGGTTCATGGATTGTGGTTGATTCGCCGCCCGCGACACAGAAGAACAAGGAGTTTCTCGCGATTCGCCAATGGCTGGAAACGGGTGGTGTAAGGGTGCCCGGTCTGTTGGCGACCGATATGGGCAAAGGGTACATGCTGCTGGAAGACCTGGGTGATCAGCTCCTGTTGGAGCGTTTGCGGGCCAGCTGCGCTGCCGGCGTTGAATGTATTGGCAACGGCAGCGATGCCAGCCACCGCAGCAACAGCAGCCACCGCAGCAACAGTAGCAACGACAGCCACCGCAGCAACAGCAGCAGCGGTAGCAACGGCAGCGATGCCAGCCACCGCAGCGATGCCAGCCACCGCAGC
>JANQUV010000133.1:32098-42015 GCA_030730585.1 Haliea sp. | reverse complement strand
GCAGCGATGCCAGCCACCGCAGCGATGCCAGCCACCGCAGCAACAACAGCAACCGCAGCAACCGCAGCAACAGCAGCAACGGCAGCAACGGCAGCGATGTCAGCCACCGCAGCAGCGGTCAGGCCAAGGACTGTTACGCGCAAGCACTGGACTTGCAGTGCCGCATAGCGGCAATACCGAGGGCGGCAGCTTTTCTCCCAGCTTACGATAATACGTTGCTTGCCGAAGAATTGGCGCGTTTCCCGCAGTGGTTTGTGACAGAGCTGTTGGGCCTGACACTTGCGGCGGATGAGCGCGCCCTGTTGGCCGAGTTGGATGGCCTGCTCATCGGCAGTGCCTTGGCTCAGCCCAGTGTGCTCGTGCACCGCGACTTTCACAGTCGCAATCTCATGTGCCTGGCCGATGGGGAGCTGGCGGTCATCGACTTTCAAGACGCTGTGTTCGGGCCTGTAACCTACGATCCGGTGTCCCTGCTTAAGGACTGCTATATTCGCTGGCCTCGCGAGCAGGTCCTCGCTTGGGCCTTGGCGCATCGCGATACGCTGTGCTCTGCCGGCATTTTGCCTGCGGTTGACGATGCCACCTATCTGCGCTGGTTTGACTGGATGGGCTTGCAGCGCCACCTCAAGGTGCTCGGCACCTTCGCTCGGCTGGCTTTGCGTGACGGTAAAGCCCATTACCTGCAGGACCTGCCCTTGGTGCTCGACTATGTGCATGAGGTACTTGCACTCTATGCCAGCGAGGATGCGGCTATTGCGGCTGTGCGCAGCTGGTTTGAAACCCGTGTGCAGCCCGCCATCCGCCGTCAGCCCTGGCACGTTGCATGAAGGCGATGATTCTGGCGGCGGGGGTGGGTGAACGGATGCGTCCACTGACCGAGCACACCCCCAAGCCGTTGTTGCAGGCAGGCGGTCAGCCCTTGATCACCTATCATATTGAGGCCCTTGCAAGCCTTGGCGTGAACGATCTGGTGATTAATGTTGCGCATTTGGGCCAGCAAATAATCGATTGCTGCGGGGATGGTCGCCGTTGGGGCGTGCGTATTCGTTACTCTCAGGAGCCCGCGCCCCTGGAGACGGCCGGTGGCATTCATCGTGCTCTGCCTCTGCTGGGGCCGTCGCCGTTTCTGGTGGTGAACGGCGACGTGTGGACCAACTATCCTTTACAGCGCTTGCAGCAGCAGGCGCAGCTTCCTGAGGGTGCCGTACATCTGGTGCTGGTGGACAATCCTCCGCAGCACCCACTGGGCGATTTTCAGCTCACATCGGCAGGGCAGGTGGTGCCCAGGCCTGTGCATGGCGCCGGGCTGACTTATGCGGGCATCGGTGTGTACACAGCCGGTTTCTTCACCGGCATGGCGCCAGGCAAGCAACCTTTACGGCCGCTGCTGGATGCGGCGATTGTCGACAACAGAGTGTCGGGAGAACATTTCTCTGGCCTGTGGGAGGATGTGGGTACCCCGGAGCGCTTGCAGGCGCTCGATGTGCGGCTGACGGCCGCCAAGCACGGTGCAGGATGATCTGGCGGCACTTAGCCGCTAGAATGGCGTTCTTGCCCATTATCGGAGCCACGCATGGCTGATTACCTGATTGCACCGTCCATTCTCTCGGCGAATTTCGCCCGGCTCGGAGAAGAGGTGGATGCTGTGCTTGCTGCCGGCGCCGATGTGGTGCACTTCGATGTGATGGACAACCACTACGTTCCCAACCTCACGATTGGCCCGATGGTGTGCAAGGCCCTGCGCAAGCACGGCGTTACCGCGCCCATCGACGTGCACCTGATGGTGAGCCCGGTGGATCGTCTGATTGGCGATTTTGCGGAGGCGGGTGCCAGCTACATTACCTTTCACCCGGATGCCTCCACACATGTTGACCGTTCCCTGCAGATGATCCGTGATGCGGGCTGTAAAAGCGGCTTGGTGTTCAACCCCCATGCTGGGCTGGAAGCGCTGCGCTATGTGATGGATAAGGTGGACATGGTGCTGCTGATGTCGGTGAACCCGGGTTTTGGCGGCCAATCGTTTATTCCGGGTACGCTGGATAAACTGCGCGAGGCGCGGGCATTGATTGATGCCTCCGGATATAACATTCGCCTGGAGATCGATGGTGGCGTGACGGCGCGCAACATCGGTGAAATTGCCGCGGCCGGGGCCGACACCTTTGTTGCTGGCTCCGCGATCTTCAATACCCCCGACTACCCTGTGGCGATTGCCGAGATGCGGGCGGCCCTGGCACAAGTGAAACGTCCCGCATGAATGTTCAGGACTTTACCGCGCTGGCTGCGCAGGGCTATAACCGGATCCCGGTGAGTATCGAAGTGCTTGCCGACCTGGAAACCCCCGTCAGTACCTACCGCAAGCTGGGTGAGGGCGCCTTCTCCTACTTTTTCGAGTCCGTACAGGGTGGGGAGAAATGGGGCCGCTACTCCATCATTGGCTTGCCGTGCCGCACGCTGCTGCGTGTGTTTGGCAGCAAGGTGGAAGTGCTGCTGGATGGCGAGGTGGTGGAGCAAGCCGAAGTGGCAGACCCATTGGCATTCGTCGAAGCCTTTCAGGCGCGTTACCACAGTGCTCCAGACCAAAGCTTACCCGTATTTCACGGCGGTTTGGTGGGGTATTTCGGCTATGACACAGTGCGCTATGTGGAGCCGCGGCTGCGCGCCACTGCGCCTCCGGACGAACTCGGTAACCCGGATATCCTGCTGATGGTGTCCGAAGAAGTGCTGGTGTTTGATAATCTCTCCGGCACCATCCGCCTCATCGTTAATGCCGACCCGCAGCAGCCTGATGCGTTCAGCGCGGCGCAGGCGCGCCTGCGCAGCTTGGCGTTGAAATTGCGCGAGCCCATGCCGCCGCTGCCCGATGTGGCACTGGCCGGTGCCAGCAGCGATGCCCTAGAGGCCTCTGCGACTTCCCACTTTGACGAGCCAGGCTTCACGCGAGTAGTGGAACGCATCAAGGACTACGTGCTGGCGGGCGATGTCATGCAGGTGGTTCCGTCACAGCGCATGGACGTGCCATTTGCTGCGCCGCCTCTGAACCTTTATCGAGCGCTGCGCAATCTGAACCCGTCCCCCTATATGTATTACCTGGACCTCGGTGATTTCCATATTGTGGGCTCCTCCCCCGAGATTCTCGCGCGGCTGCAAAGCGGTGAAGTGACGGTAAGGCCTTTGGCCGGCACCCGTCGCCGAGGCCATAGTGAGGCCGAAGACAAAGCGCTGGAGGCGGAGCTGCTGGCTGATCCTAAAGAAATTGCCGAGCATCTGATGCTGATTGATTTGGGGCGCAATGATATTGGCCGTATCGCCCGTATCGGTTCGGTCACGTTAAGCGACAAGATGGCGGTGGAGCGGTATTCGCATGTGATGCACATTGTCTCCAACGTCAGTGGCCAGTTGGAGCCCGGCAAGTCGGCCATCGACGTGCTGCGCGCTACCCTGCCCGCGGGTACGCTCAGCGGTGCGCCTAAAATTCGCGCAATGGAAATTATTGACGAGCTGGAGCCGGTAAAGCGCGGCGTCTATGGCGGTGCCATTGGCTACCTGTCCTGGGCCGGCGAAATGGACACGGCAATTGCCATTCGCACAGCGGTCATCAAGCACGGTAGGCTTTACGTGCAGGTAGGTGCAGGCGTTGTGGCGGACTCCGTACCTCGGCTGGAATGGAAAGAAACCCACAATAAGGCGCGCGCCATGTTCCGCGCAGCGTCTATGGTGCTCGCCGGGCTGGACACCCCGTGACCGAGCATGAACAGACCGAGCATGAACAGCTGCAGCTGCTTCTGGCGGGCTGTGAGCATCCTTATGCGCTGTTAGACCAGGCCTACCTTCCCCAGGACAAGGCTCGCGTACTGCGTACCCGAAACCTTCAATTGATCCCCGCCGAGGCACGGCGTCGTGGCGGCAAGTACGCCTACGCCGAGTGGGCCCACGTGATCGGTATCTTTCAAACTTTGATCGGCCAGCAGACCGGCTGGCGTGAAGGCCTTCGCGTGCTCGACGCAGGCTGCGGTGCAGGTTTGCTGGCGATCGCTTGCGAGCCGTTTCTGGGCCGTGGCGGTTGTTACACGGGCGTGGACGTGGCCTTGGAGCAGCTGGCGTTTTGTCGCCAGCACTATGCCGCGGATTACTACCGCTTCTTGCACCTCGATACAGCCAACCCGTTCTATGCGCCGGGCCAGCCCGAGGCCGGTGTGCCTTGGCCTGTGGCGCAGGAAACTCAGCACCTGGTGACCGCGCTGTCGGTATGGACACACTTTAACGAGCAAGACGCGCGCTTCTACATGGCAGAGCTTGCCCGCGTGCTCGAGCCCGGCGGCAAAGCGCTGGTCACGATGTTTCTCCTTGATGAGGCCTATCACGCCACTTTGCCGCGCACAGGGAAACAAGAGGCGCGTTTTCACTCCACGCCGCCGCAACGATGGGTATTTGACCAACCCGCTTACGGGGCGGATGAGTGGTTCTGCCCGGGCTGGGCGGAGGTGCCTGAGGAGGCAATTGGCATTACGCCGGCTGGCCTGGCCAGTATGCTGGACGGCAACGGCTTAACAATGTGTGCGCATTATCCCGGCAACTGGAAGGAAATTCCTGGCCCGTTTTTTCAGGACGTGCTGGTATTGAAAAAGCCCCACTGAAGCTAGGCTTCAGTGGGGCTACCAAGGCGGCTGTGTTGAAACCGCCTATCCGTATCGCTTTACTGGGAGCGGCTGCCTAGAAGTTATAGCGAGCAGTCACACCGATGGTGCGCTCAGGTACGATATTTACCTGGGTATATGAGCCGCCGCCGAGTGCGAGATCGTACTGGTCAGGCCCCTGCTGTAAGGTGACGGTGTCGTCATCCAGCAGGTTTTTCGCGAACACCGATACATCCCACGCACCATCAGCATTGCGCCAGCCTGCGTACAGATTGAAGATGCTGTAAGCGTCAAAGGTTTCGCGCACAGCGCCGATGCCGGCGGAAGCTTCCGTGTTCAGGCGCTCATCGGTGTATTTGTACAAGCCGCGTACATACATCTCGGTGGCTTGTAAGGGCCAGCTGTATTCAGAATTGACCGACAGCGAAAGCTCGGGCTCACCACCAATCGGGTCTCCCTTGATGTCGCAGAAGCCAAGCACTTCGCCAGGATCACGCTGGTTGCAGGGCTTGCTGGCGCCGCTATCCCATTCGCCTTTGGCGTAGCTAAAGCTGGCGCCCGTTACCCACTGCTCGCTGATCAACAGGCGACCGTCAAATTCCACGCCGTAGGTGGTGGCGTCACCGTTAAAGATGAAGCCGCCTGTTACGTCAACTGGCGCGCCGTTATCGTCAACCACCTGCACACCGCGGGTGAAGCCTAGGTAGCCATCGAACTGCTGGTAGTAGACTGCGCCGTTCAGTGTGGCACGGCCATCAAGGAGCCGGCTTTTGAAGCCCACTTCGAGGGCGTCGCTGGTTTCTTCGTCATGTAGTAGGTCGTCCTCGCCATTGGGCAGGAAAACCACGTTTGGGCTGGGTGTAATGGAAATGCCGCTGGGGCGATAGCCGCGGTTGTAGGCGCCATAAACCGAGACGTCGTCATTCAGCGCATAGCGCAGCTTCAAGGAGCCGGTTACGGCAGTTTCATCGCCTTGCTGGTTGCGTTCAGAAACGCCCTCGATGGGGAATGCAGCGCCAATACCGGCTTCAACCAGAGGGGCAAAAGGCAGTAAGGCAGGCGGCAGGTAGTTCAGCGAGCCATAATTCACGGTGCTGGCGCGGAAGCGATCGTAGTCCGTCCAGCGGGCACCGGCTTCCAACTGCAGCGAATCAGTCAGGTAGAATGTGTTAAACGTGAACAGCGCGAACTCTTTGCCGTTAACGGGCAGCTCACCGGCACTGATAAAGGAGATTTCTGGCCCATTGGTGAGAGTGGTATTGGAGCTGAACTGGGTCGTGGTTTTCTGGTCGTTGTAATACAGGCCCACAATGTAATCCCAAAAATCATTCCCTGAAGAGCTCAGGCGGAATTCTTGGGAGATGCTTTCGACCACGGTCAGTGTGTTTTGGTGAGTGAGCGCCTCGGGGTTGGTGACGTAGTGCGCGCGGTCATTTTCGGTACCTGCGGCTTTGTCTGAGTTCTGGTACGCCGTCACCGACGCCAGCTCGAGCTCGCCTACACTCCAGTTGACTAACAGGTTGGCCAGGTCGTATTCGAGTTCGCCAAAGTTGTTGTATTTCCCCAGCGCAATTCGGTCGTCGTCCCTTAAGGTGGGGCGTTCTCCCAAGGCATCTACACCGGACATCGCTTTGCTGTCATCAACCGTGCGGTCGAGGTACTGCCAGACCAGTGTGACATCGAGGTCGTCGCTGGGTAGCCAGTTGGCGGTAAGGCGGCCTGACTTTGCCTCGGCTTCAGGGTTGTCCAGGCCGCTGGTGATATTGTCCACATTGCTGGCATTATTCGTGTCGTAAACCCCCGCAACCCGCACCCCGAGCTTGCCTTCGATGAGCGGGGCGGTCCACGCCGCCTGAGTGTTCACGCCGTCGTTATCGCCTGCGGTCATCTGTACGTAACCACCGCTCTCAAACAGGTCGGGGCGGCGTGAAATGATGTTGATGGCGCCTGCTGGAGATGTCGCGCCCTGCAGCGTGCCCTGCGGGCCGCGTAAAATCTCCACGCGCTCAAGGTCGTATAGCTGAGTAAACGCGGTGTCTGCCCTGGCAATGCCCGAGTTCCAGTACACGTCAACGGCGCTGGCGGCGCCGGCTTCCGGGTCTATGCTGACTCCGCGCATGGAGATATTCGAGTTGCGCGCGTTAGGTGCCGACAGTGTGACGCCCGCCGTTTGTTGCTCAAGGTCAAGAAAGCTCAGCGCAGAGAAGCGGTCGATGGACTCGCCGGTCACCACGTTTACGGTTGCGGAGATGTCCTGCACCAGCTCGGTACGCTTTTGCGCGGTAACAATAATTTCCTCAAGCTGCAGTTGCGCCAAGGCCGGGCTCGCGGCCACGGCGACGGCAACCGCCAGTAAGGTTTTGCGGGTGTTGCGGCCAAGTGTGGGGTCTTTTTTTAGCTTCATATTATGGTCAGCTCTTCACGTATCAGGTTGTGGTCAGTGGTTGTGCGCGGCCGGTAGCGGTTTGCCGGCGGCGACGCAATGGTAAGTGGCTCATCAAGAAAAGTACATTCTTGTAAATAATTACTCGAGTGTTACCTTTTTTCTTGGGGCCGAACAGAGGCCGCTCGCTGATACCGAGAACGAGTGACGAATTGCAATCGATGGCCCCGGTCAGAGCCAACGGCGGCGATAGCTTCGACAGCGTGCAGTGCCTGTCCTTGTATCTTCAGGAGCCTATGGCGCAATAATGCGAGCGAGGTTGGCCACGGAAGTGCTTTCTCAGCAAGACTTGCCCGCATGTGACTCGGTATACTGTGTGCGCAATAAATGTGAGCGAGTTCTGTGTTTTCGTGCCACACGCGTGAGGTCTTACTGTTCAAGGGGTTACGATGCCTTCGGTTTTGATGATCGACAACTACGATTCCTTCACCTGGAATATCGTGCAGTATTTGGGGGAGCTGGGTGCTGCCGTGCAGGTTGTGCGCAATGATGAAATTAGCGTAGCGGATATCGCCGGCATCGCCCCTGACCAGATCGTCATTTCTCCCGGCCCCTGCACACCCAACGAAGCCGGCATCTCCATGGATGTGATACGCGAGTACGCGGGCCGTTTGCCTATTCTGGGGGTTTGCCTGGGCATGCAGAGCATGGGCCAGGTGTATGGCGGCCAGGTGGTGCGCGCGCGGCAGGTGATGCACGGTAAAACCTCGCTTATCCACCATCGGGGGCAGGGGGTGTTTCACGGCTTGAGCCAGCCCTTTGAAGCCACCCGCTATCACAGCTTGATCGTTTCCCGGCAAGGTTTGCCCGACTGCCTTGAAGTGACAGCGTGGACTGAGACTGCCGACGGAGAGGTCGACGAAATCATGGGGCTGCGGCACCGTGACCTGGCGGTGGAGGGCGTGCAGTTTCACCCTGAATCAATCCTCACCGCGCACGGGCACGACCTGCTGCGCAACTTTCTGCAAGCCGAGGCGCGCTGATGGAACTGCAAGACGCTCTTGCTCGTCTGGTTGAGCACCAGAATCTCACCCGCACAGAAATGGCGGATGTGATGCGTAACGTTATGTCCGGCGGCGCTACGGATGCCCAAATTGGCGGCCTCTTGGTAGCCCTGCGCATGAAGGGCGAAACCACGGATGAGATAGCCGGCGCGGCGCAGGTGATGCGTGAGTTGGCCACGCCGGTGCAGGTTGTGGGGAAGCACTTGGTAGACCTGGTGGGAACGGGTGGCGACGGCGCTAACCTGTTCAATGTGTCAACCGCGGCAAGTTTTGTGGTGGCGGCGGCTGGCGCCCAGGTGGCAAAGCACGGTAACCGATCGGTGTCGAGCACATCGGGCAGCTCAGATGTGCTGGAGACCTTGGGCGTGCCGCTGGATTTATCGCCGGCGCAGGTGGCGCGCGCTATTGACAGCGTTGGGCTCGGGTTCATGTTCGCGCCCGCCCACCACGCGGCGATGCGCCATGCCATTGGCCCGCGGCGCGAACTGGGCATGCGAACGCTGTTTAATATTCTCGGCCCATTAACCAATCCTGCTGGTGTGAAACGGCAGGTGATAGGCGTGTTCGACCCCGCCCTGTGCCGCCCCATGGCGGAGGTGCTGAAGTTGCTGGGCAGCGAGCATGCTTTGATTGTGCATGGTGCAGGCGGACTGGATGAGATTACGCTGAGTGGCAGCACCGAGGTCGCTGAACTGTGTCGCGGTAACATTGCAACGTACCGCATAGCGCCTGAAGATTTCGGCCTCCAACGGCAGAATTTGGAAGGCCTCGTGGTGAGCAGCGCGGAAGAATCCGCTGCCCTCATTCGCGCGGCGTTAGCGGGGCGTGACACGCCTGCCGCGCGCAAGGCTGCCGCCATCATCGCACTGAACGCCGGAGCAACGATCTATGTGAGTGGCCTGGCGGCAACCATAGCCGACGGAGTGGCCCTCGCGGAAGACCTCATTGCCACAGGCCAGGCGAGGGAAAAAATGAAAGAGTTTGTCGATTTCACCCAGATGATGAGCCAGGGAGGGCATGCGTAATGGCGGCCGCCCCAACTATTTTGCGCCAGATTCTGGCGCGCAAATATGAAGAAGTGACGGCTGGCCGTCGGCGAGAGTCGCTGGCGGATCTCGAATCTCGCATTTCCGAGCAGTCATCTCTGCGGGGCTTCGCGCAGGCTTTGCGCCAACGCGTCAATGCGGCGCAGCCCGCTGTGATTGCCGAGGTCAAAAAGGCTTCGCCCAGCCAGGGCGTTATTCGTGCCGACTTCGACCCCGCGGCTATTGCTCGAAGCTACGAAAGCGGCGGCGCTGCCTGTTTGTCAGTGCTGACGGATGTGGATTTTTTTCAGGGTAGCGATGCCTTTCTACAACAGGCGCGCGCGGCCTGCACCCTGCCTGTGCTGCGTAAGGACTTCACCATCGACGCTTGGCAGGTGGTGGAGGCGCGGGCTATTGGTGCGGATGCGGTGCTGCTGATTGCGGCGGCATTAGAAGATGCACAGATGCGCGAGTTGGCTGAAACGGCCACGGAGTATGGTTTGGATGTGTTGGTAGAGGTGCACAACCGAGCCGAGCTGGAGCGCGCACTGGACCTTGGCCTGCCCTTGATGGGCATTAACAACCGCGATTTACACACCTTCACAACGGCACTGGAAACCACGCTCAACCTGCTGCCCTACATTCCGGGTGACCGCATCGTGGTCACCGAAAGTGGTATTCACACAGCGGAGAACGTGGCGTTCATGCGCGATGCCGGCGTGTTCAGCTTTCTGGTAGGTGAAGCGTTTATGCGCGCAGAGCAGCCGGGTGAAAAACTTCGCGAGCTATTTTTCCCGGCTTAGCGGGTGCC
>JANQUV010000133.1:30695-31998 GCA_030730585.1 Haliea sp. | reverse complement strand
GCGGGTGCCCAGCACCACCATGGTCTTGCCGGAAACGGCGACCAGCCCTTCCTCCTCCAGGTTCTTCAGCACCCGGCCGGCCATTTCTCGCGAGCAGCCCACGATCTTGCCCAGCTCCTGACGGGTTACCTTGATCTGCATGCCGTCAGGGTGGGTAATGGCGTCAGGCTGTTTGGACAGGTCGATAAGGGTGTGTGCAATCCGCCCGGAAACGTCGACAAAGGCCAAGTCCTTGAGTTTGCGCGTGGTCTGGCGCAAACGCATGCCCATTTGATGGGCGATGGCGAAGAGAATGTCAGGGTAGTGGCTGCGAATCTGGTGGAACCTGGCGTAGGAAATCTCCGCAACTTCACATTGCTCCCGGGCTACCACCATGGCACTGCGCACTTCTTCGGTAGCGCCGAATAATCCCATTTCGCCGAAAAAGTCCCCGGCGTTCAGGTAGCTTACGACCATCATGTGGTCGGCATCGTTCTCATCCTTCACCATCACCGAGACAGATCCGTTGAGAATCAGGAACAGGCGATCGCAGTCGGCGCCTTCCTCCAGTATCACGTGCTTGGCAGGGTAAATGGACTGGCTGCAGTGGCGCAGAAAATTTTCTACTCCCGGAATTGTGCTGGTCACCTGATGCTTCAGCATGCGGTTACTTCCTTCGTTGCCAGGCTCCGTGAACTTCATTATTACCCCACGGCTGCCGCAAGTAAAACGTAAACTCCTGTGCTAAGCTCGCGGCCTTTTGGGAATAGGAGAAACACTGCAATGCAGGCAACCGTCAAATGGGTGGATGGTGTGATGTTTCTTGGCGAGTCTGGTAGTGGCCACAGTGTGGTGATGGACGGGCCGCCGGATCTTGGCGGCCGAAACCTTGGGCCGCGGCCAATGGAAATGCTGCTGCTAGGAGTGGGCGGCTGCTCTTCATTTGATGTGATGGGCATGCTGCAGAAATCCCGCCAACAGGTGGTGGATTGCCGTGTTGAGCTCGAGGCTGAGCGGGCCGATGCAGTACCCGCGGTCTTTACGCGCATCCACATGCATTTCGTGGTGACCGGCGTAGACCTCAAGGAAAAACAGGTGCAGCGAGCGGTAGAGCTGTCGGCCGAGAAGTACTGCTCTGCCTCTATTATGCTCGGCGCGGCGGGCGTGGTGATGACCCACAGTTTTGAAATTCAGCCATTTTCTCAGGCGTCAGCCTGACAAAAAGCCCGCGGTGCGCCTGGTCCATAAAGGGCCTGCAGCCACTATCACCGCCACTATAAATAGTAGCTGCTGCGCGTCATCAGCTTGGACACGGCGCCCATCA
>JANQUV010000133.1:6744-30595 GCA_030730585.1 Haliea sp. | reverse complement strand
CACCAGGCAAGGTGATCTTCCTCTTCCAATGCGGCTTCGCGCATCTCGGCGCGCACGGTGGGCAGCTTTGCTGTGAGCGCCTGGCCTTGGTAGAGGGCCTGCGCGCACACCTCCCCGGTGTGGTTCACCCGCATAAGCCCAGCGACATGCGTACGCTGTGCGCTGTTTAGGGTTGTGTCCCGATGCCCTGCGGCGGGCGATGGCCGGCCGGCGTGGTGGCCGCGGTTGCTCAACGTGCGCAGCACAGTGTCTGCTTCGCCGAGCAGGCGGTCGAGTAACGTGAGTTGTCGGGTTCGCATGGCGCGCTCCATCACCGTAGGCCCTAACTATAGCGCGCGATTGCCCGCCAACCAATGTCGTTGCGTTTGGTGACGCCGTCCCACTGGATGTGCTGCGCCGCGTCGTAGCAGGCTTGCTGGGCTGCGGCGATGTCCTCTCCTAACGCGGTTACACACAGCACACGGCCACCGTGGGTGACCACGTGTTCGCCTTTCAACGCAGTGCCGGCGTGAAACACTTTGATTGTGTCAGGGAAAGCATGATCGAGGCCGGAGATGGGTGCTCCCTTACCGTAGTCGCCAGGGTAGCCTCCGGCCGCGAGCACTACGCCGATAGCGCAACGGGTGTCCCAGCTGGCTGAGGCCTGGTCTAATTGGCCGTCCAACGCCGCGTTGCACAGGCCGGCCAAATCAGACTGCAGCCGCATCATAATGGGCTGGGTTTCGGGGTCGCCAAAGCGGCAGTTGTACTCGATAACCTTTGGCTCACCGGCGGGCGAAATCATCAATCCCGCATACAAAAAGCCGGTGTAATCGTTGCCTTCTGCCGCCATGCCGCGCACGGTGGGCAGAATGACTTCATCCATCACCCGTTGGAACACCGCATCGGTGACGACCGGTGCCGGGGAATAGGCACCCATGCCGCCGGTGTTGGGGCCGGTGTCACCATCACCGATTCGCTTGTGGTCCTGGCTGGTGGCCATGGGCAACACGTTTTTACCATCCACCATGACGATGAAGCTCGCTTCTTCACCTTCCAGAAACTCTTCAATCACCACCCGGCAGCCGGCTTCCCCGAAGGCATTGCCCGACAACATGTCGGTGACAGCCTCTTCAGCTTGAGCCAGAGTTTCGGCAACAATCACGCCCTTGCCTGCCGCCAGGCCATCCGCTTTTACCACAATGGGAGCGCCATGCTCACGCAGGTAGGCCAGCGCGGGCGCGAGTTCCGTGAAGTTGCCGTAGCTGCCGGTGGGAATATTGTGGCGTGCCAGGAAATCTTTGGTAAAAGCTTTGGAGCCTTCGAGCTGCGCGGCACCTTTGCGCGGGCCGAAACAGCGCAGGCCGCGCTCAGTGAAAAAATCCACAACACCTGCCACTAGCGGCGCCTCAGGGCCGACGATCGTCAGTGCGATATCTTCCGCGGTAACAAAACGCGCGAGTCCTTCGAAGTCCATGGTGTCGAGGGCGACGTTCTTTACGCCATGCTCTGTGGCGGTTCCTGCATTGCCCGGCGCCACATACACGCAGTCAACAGCGTTAGATTGTGCCGCCTTCCAGGCCAGTGCGTGTTCACGGCCGCCACTGCCTATGATTAAAATCTTCATGAGTTTTCTCCGCCCGCTCAGTGGCGGAAATGGCGCATGCCGGTAAAGACCATGGCCATGTTGTGTTCATCAGCAGCGGCGATAACTTCCTCGTCGCGAATGGAACCGCCGGGTTGAATCACCGCAGCAATGCCTGCTTGGCCCGCGTTGTCGAGACCATCGCGGAAGGGGAAGAACGCATCCGAGGCCATCACCGAGCCCTGGACCGCAAGCCCAGCGTGCTCTGCCTTGATGGCCGCGATACGGGCTGAGTTTATGCGGCTCATCTGGCCGGCGCCAACGCCCACGGTCTGCCCGTTGCTGGCATACACGATGGCGTTGGATTTCACGAACTTGGCGACTTTCCAGGCAAACAGCAGGTCTTGCATCTGCTGTGCGGTGGGCTGCTGTTTGCTGACAATGCGCAGCTCGCCCTCGGTGACCATGCCGAGGTCGCGGTCTTGCACCAGCAGCCCGCCGTTGACGCGTTTGTAGTCGAGCGCCGGCGTGCTCGCGGCCCAATCGCCACAAGCCAGCAAGCGCACGTTATTTTTGGTGGCAATCACGGCAAGTGCAGCCTCGCTCACGGTGGGGGCAATGATCACTTCAACGAACTGGCGGTCCACAATGGCCTGCGCGGTCTGCGCGTCCAACTCGCGGTTGAAAGCAATGATGCCGCCAAAAGCGGATTCCGGGTCGGTGGCAAAGGCCAGGTTGTAGGCATCGAGCAAATTAGCCGCAACGGCAACCCCACAGGGGTTGGCATGTTTGACAATAACGCAGGCCGGTTGCAAAAAGTTCTTTACACATTCCAGTGCGGCATCGGTGTCAGCCACATTGTTATACGACAGTTCTTTGCCTTGCAGCTGCCGTGCGGTGGCAATACCGGCCTCGGCTGGGTGTGATTCAATGTAGAAGGCGGCTTTTTGGTGTGGGTTTTCGCCGTAGCGCATCTCCTGCGCCTTGTGGAATTGGGTATTGAAAGTGCGCGGGAAGGCGGCGGAGCCACCGGGTACGAGGGTGCCAAAGTGGTTGGCAATGGCACCGTCGTAGGCGGCGGTGTGCTCATAGGCGCGAATCGCCAGGTCGAAGCGGGTTGCCAGCGTGGTTGCGCCTTCGCTGGCGCGCATTTCATCAAGAATGCGCGAGTAGTCGTCCGCATTCACCACAATGGTGACCCAGCGGTGATTTTTGGCGGCCGCGCGCACCATGGTTGGCCCGCCGATATCAATGTTCTCCACGGCGTCTTCAAGCGTGCAGTCAGGCTTGGCAACGGTAGCCTCGAAGGGGTAGAGGTTCACCACCACCATGTCGATGGCATCAATACCGTGTTCGGCCATCACGGCATCATCTTGCCCGCGGCGCGCGAGAATGCCGCCGTGGATCTTTGGGTGCAGGGTTTTCACCCGGCCGTCCATCATTTCCGGGAAGCCCGTGTGGTCAGCCACCTCGGTGACCTGCAGCCCCGAATCGCTCAGCAGGCGGTAGGTGCCGCCGGTCGAGAGCAGCTCGACACCGAGTGCTTGCAGGGCGGTGGCAAATTCCACAATGCCGGTTTTATCGGAGACGCTGATCAGCGCGCGTCTGACGGTTACGGGATGGGAATCAGTCATGGTTTTGGGGTTGCCTGTCAGCTTTTATCGGAAAGGAGTTGGTACTGCTTGAGTTTTTTACGCAGCGTACCGCGGTTGAGGCCCAGCATTTGCGAGGCAAGTGTCTGGTTGTTGCGGGTGTGGTCCATCACGGCGCGCAGCAGCGGTGCTTCAACTTCCGCCAGCACCAGATTGTAGAAGTCGGTGGTTGATTGGCCATCCAGCGCGGCAAGGTAGTCGCGTACTGCGCGATCCACAGCGCTGTGCAGCCGCTCTGGCTGCTGCCGCTCTTCGCTGGCGGCGTTGACAGTCGTGCCTGCTTGCGCCTCTAGTTCGCTCATGCGGCCAAGTGCTCTGCACCAAGCTGCGCGTGGAGTTGGTCAATCATGTGAAGCTGTGCAGCGCTGCAAGTTAAGCCGTTGAACGCGACTTTTTGTGTCACCCAGGCCGGGTGTTGTTGCAGAAACCAGCCAACGTGCTTGCGTGCGATACGCACACCGAGGAACTCACCGTAAAACGCATGCAGTGCATGCAGGTGCGAATGCAGGATCTCTATTTGTTGCGGCAGCGCCGGCGCGGGCGGCGTTATGCCGCAGGCCAGCCGGCCGGCAATTTGGCCGCACAGCCAGGGGCGTCCCTGCGCGGCGCGGCCAATCATCACACCTGCGGCTTTGGTGTGGCGTAAAACGTCTTCTGCTTTTTGTGCGCAATCAATGTCGCCATTGGCAAAAACAGGGATGTCGACTGCGGCAACAATGCGGGTGATTGTGTCGTATTCTGCTGTACCGCGAAACGCGCAAGCGCGGGTGCGGCCATGTACCGCTAAAGCAGCGATACCGGCGTCTTCGGCAATCCGGGCGATACTCACGCCATTGCGCGATTCGGGCGTGGGGCCGGTGCGAATCTTCAAAGTCACCGGCACAGAAACGGCGGCGACAACCGCCTGCAGAATGTCGCGCACTAGAGGTTCATCGGCGAGCAATGCGGACCCCGCCGCCTTGCGGCAGACCTTTTTCGCCGGGCAGCCCATATTAATGTCGATAACTTGCGCCCCTAAGGCCACGTTGTAGCGCGCGGCTTGCGCCATCTGCTGTGGATCATTGCCGGCGATCTGCACCGATCTGGGCTCAATTTCAGCATCGTGGCGGGTGCGCAACAAGGTTTTTTCGGTGTTGCGTAAGCGCGGGCTGCTGTTGACCATCTCGGACACGACGAGGCCGGCACCCAGCCGCGCGCAGAGCTGCCGAAAGGGCAGGTCGGTGACGCCTGCCATTGGCGCCAGCGCCACGGCATTCGACAGTGTGTAGGGCCCGATTTGCGGCATTAAGTGTGACCGTGAGGTCAGTTCACAGAGCAGCGCATCATACTCGACCACGGCGCGGGGTTAAAGCGCGTCGGCGCTTTTCTCAGGGTTGCGCGCAAGCCTGAAGCGGTGCAGCCGCTGGTGGCGTGCTTTGCAGACAGACCCAGTCCTCGCGCTCGCCGGCAACGCTGAGCGCAAGCTGCGGGCCATAATGGTCGCACAGGGCTTTGGCCTGTTTATTCAGCAGCCCGGATAGCAGCAGTACGCCGCCCGGCTTGAGCAGGCCAAGCAGAGTTGCTGACAGTTCGGCCAGTGGGCCGGCCAGAATATTGGCAACCACCACATCAGCCTGGCCCTGCCATGCGGCGATGGTTTGGGCATTGGGAAGGGTAATCGTAAAACGATCGTCAGCAATGTCGTTGCGCCGGGCATTTTCTCGGCTGGCCACCAATGCCTGTGGATCGTTGTCCACGCCCAGCGCGCGGCTGGCGCCAAGCTTGAGGGCAGCGATGGCTAAAATGCCGGAGCCGCAGCCGTAGTCGACTACGGTTTGCCCCTGCAAAGTGAGTTGTTCAAGTTGCCCCAGGCACAAGGCGGTGGTGGGGTGTGTGCCTGTGCCAAAAGCCAACCCTGGGTCGAGCAAAAGGTTCACCGCACCTGGGTCGGGCGGTTCCAGCCAGCTGGGGCAAATCCACAGGCGCTCTCCAAAGCGCATGGGTTGGTAGTGGCTGATCCACTCCCGCTCCCAGTCCTTGTCCTCCAGAATCTCGACGCGTTGGTTGCAGCCCTGCAGTAAATCCTTGGGAATACCCGCGAGCACCGCAACCATATTGGCATCGGCAGTAAACAGGCCCGTCAGCCGCGTTTGCTGCCACAGTGGCGTTTCACCTACGCCCGGCTCCAGCACGGGTTGATCCGCGTTGTCCTCCATAGTGACGGCAACAGCACCCGCGCCCAGCAGCTGCTCTTCAAGGGCCTCTACCAGCTCGGGGCGGGTGTCCAGTCGTAACTGCAGCCAGCTCACTAGCTCCAGTCTTCCAGTTTGCTTTCGAGGTAGTGAATGCTCACGCCGCCGGCTTGGAAGGAGCGGTCACGCACCAGCTCTCGGTGCAGCGCGGTATTGGTGCGGATGCCTTCAATCACGAGCTCATCCAAAGCCTGACGCATTCTGGCCAGCGCGATTTCACGGCTCTCTCCGTAGCTGATGATCTTGGCGATCAGCGAATCGTAAAAGGGCGGCACGGTGTAGCCATCATAGAGATGTGAGTCGACCCTGATGCCGGGGCCGCCGGGTGCGTGAAAGGTGGTGACCCGGCCTGGCGAGGGCATAAACGTTTGGTGATCTTCGGCATTAATGCGGCACTCGAAAGCGTGGCCGCGAAAGGCGACCTGCTCCTGCGTGACCGAAAGCGGCAGGCCGCTGGCAATGCGCAGCTGCTCACGCACGATATCAATGCCCGTAATCATCTCGGTGACAGGGTGCTCGACCTGCACGCGGGTGTTCATCTCAATGAAGTAAAACCCGCCGTCTTCGTAGAGAAATTCGAAGGTGCCCGCGCCCCGATAGCCTATCTCGATGCAGGCGTTGACGCAGGCTTCAGCGACCTGCGCGCGCAGGTGCTCATCGACTCCGGGTGCAGGTGCTTCTTCCAACACTTTTTGGTGCCGGCGTTGTAGCGAACAGTCGCGGTCTCCAAGGTGGATGGCGTTGCCTTGGCCGTCTGCAATCACCTGCACTTCGACGTGCCTCGGCTTCTGCAGGAACTTCTCGAGGTACACAACGCCTGAGCCAAAGGCCGCCGCCGCCTCCGCCTGCGTGAGTTGTACAGAATTCAGCAGCGCCGCCTCGTTATGTACCACACGCATGCCGCGACCACCGCCACCGGCGGCAGCCTTGACGATTACCGGGTAACCGATGCGCCGCGCGATCTCCAGCGTGCGCTCGGAGTCTTCGGTGAGTGGGCCGTCGGACCCCGGCACGGTGGGCACGCCCGTCTTCTTCATTGCTTCAATGGCTGACACTTTGTCACCCATCAGGCGGATTGTGTCGGGCCTGGGGCCGATAAAAATGAATCCGCTTTTCTCGACTTGCTCGGCAAAATCAGCGTTCTCCGCCAGGAAACCATAGCCAGGATGAATGGCGCTGGCGTTGGTCACTTCGGCCGCGCTAATAATTGCCGGCACATTGAGGTAACTTGCGGAGGAAGCCGCGGGGCCGATACAAACGGCCTCGTCGGCGAGGCGTACGTGCATGAGCTCGCGGTCAGGCTTCGAATGCACGGCCACCGTTTTGATGCCCATCTCTTTGCAGGCACGAAGAATGCGCAGGGCAATTTCACCGCGGTTGGCGATGAGCACCTTTTCCAGCTTGGCCATGATGTGTTCCTCTGCTTGCGGCGCCCACAGGCGCCGGTGGCTGTATCAGATGATAGAAAACAGAGGCTGTTCGAACTCGATCGCCTCGCCGTTATCGACCAGTATGGCCTCGATCGTGCCGGCTTTGTCAGCCTCGATCTGGTTCATCATCTTCATGGCTTCAACGATGCAAAGGACGTCACCCACTTTCACCGTCTGGCCGACTTCGACAAAGGAGGGTGATGTTGGGGAGGGCGAGCGATAGAAAGTGCCTACCATAGGCGAGGTGATGACTTTACCGCTGCTCACGGGTGCACTCGGCGCTGCGGGTGCGGCCGCAGCCGGTGCACTGGGTGCGGCAGGGGCGGGGGCGGGTGCAGGTGCAGGTGCAGGTGCGTACGCAGCCATCAGCGGCTGTGCGCTGTTGCGGCTGATGCGCACCGACTCCTCGCCCTCTTTAATCTCAATCTCATCGATGTTGGACTCTTCCAGCAATTCGATCAGCTTTTTAACTTTGCGAATGTCCATGGCGGGGCTCTCTCTGATTGGCGTTTTTAAGGTTGTTCCAGCCGCTGCAGGGCGGCCAGTAATCCCAGCTCGTAACCGTGGGCACCCAGTCCACAGATCACACCCACGGCGAGATCAGAAAAATAGGAATGGTGGCGGAACGTTTCCCGGGAATGGGTGTTTGACAGGTGCACTTCGATAAACGGAATGGCAACGCCGGCCAACGCATCGCGCAGGGCAACGCTGGTGTGCGTGAAGGCGGCTGGGTTAATCAGTATGAAATTGACGCCTTCGTGGCGAGCGTCGTGAATACGCTCAACCAACTCGTATTCAGCGTTGCTCTGCAGGCTCAGCAGGTGGTGACCACGCGCTGTGGCGATGTCGCTCAGCTGGCGATTGATGTCTGCCAACGTGGTGTGGCCATAAATGGCCGGCTCACGCTCACCCAGAAGGTTCAGGTTGGGACCGTGGAGTACCAGAATAGTGGCCATATGTTCCCGCCCCTGCGCTTACAAAATGTGAGCACAAATTCTCGCTGAAAAAGCCACAGCTGTCCACGATTGCGCAGCGTTTTTTAGAAAATAGAGGATGTTAGCGGCTATTTAGCCGAATTTTTTACCCTCTGGAGGGCTTCGAGCACGGTGCTGCGAGTCAGCAACTGTGGCAGAAGGACGGCATCCCCGGCTGGATTGGCCGGGTAGAGAACGTAGAGAGGGATGCCCGAGCGGCCATGGCTGCGCAAGTACGCTGCGATATCGGCGTCATAGTTGGTCCAGTCGGCCACCAGATATTCAACGTCATGCTCTTTAAAGGCTGCTTGCACGGCATCCGTGTAAAGCACGCCCTGTTCGTTGGCGATGCAGGTAATGCACCAGTCTGCTGTGACATCCACAAAAACGGCCCGACCTGCGCGGCGCAGCGTGTCTACCTGCTGCGGCGACCACGCCAGTGCAGCGCCTGCGCGGCTATCGGGGGTGGCCGGTGCACGCCAAAGCCCCAGCGCGATAGCGGCGACCAGGCAAATCAGCGCTAGCGCTTTACGCGCTTTGCCGCCCTGCCACAGCCACAGCGCCAAGGCGAGCATTAACCCGCCTGTGAGTGCCGCGGCCATGGTGTCCACGCCCGTCTGACGCCCCGCCACCCAGAGCAACCAAATAGCGGTGGCATAGAGTGGAAATGCCAGTAGTTGCTTTAGGGTTTCCATCCAGGCACCCGGTCGTGGCAGCCAGTCGCGGGCCCGAGCGCTGTAGCTCAGTAGCAGCATGGGTGCTGCCATGCCGGCACCCAGGGCGAAGAACACGGACAGCGCAAATAGCGGCGGCTGAGTAATGGCGAAACCCAGCGCCGTGCCCATAAAGGGCGCTGTGCAGGGGCTGGCGACAACCACTGCCAGCACCCCGGTAAAGAAGCTGCCCACAGAGCCCTGCCGGCCCGCCAGGCTACCGCCCAGGTTCATCACACTGCTGCCCAGCTGCAGCATGCCGGACAGCGACAAACCCATGATCAAGAACAAATAGGCCAGCGCGATGACAAAGGTGGGAGACTGCAGCTGGAAGCCCCACCCCACCGCCTGACCGGCCGCCTGCAAGCCGATGAGTGCGGCTGCGACGAGCAGGAAGCTGGCGACAACGCCGAGTGTGTATAGCCATCCGTGGTACAGGCGCTCATGCCTGCTGCTGTTGGCAAAACCCAGCACTTTCAGCGAAAGCACCGGGAACACGCAGGGCATGAGATTCAGTATTGCGCCGCCGATAAAGGCCAGCAACAGCATGTAAGCGAGGGATGCGGGCGGTGTGTTGGTCCTTGTTTCCGAGGCGGCCAGAGTTTGAGCCACTGCCACAGGGCTGGCTTTGCCGGTGCCGAAGTCGATGTCGAATATTTCGGTGCGCGGCGGGTAGCAAAGGCCGGCGTCAGCGCAGCCTTGAGACTTTACTGTCAGCCGTGCAAAACCGACCGACATGGGAGTCTGCAGGCGCACGTCTACCTCGTCATAATAAACATGAACATCGCCAAAAAACTCGTCGCTGCGGGCCAGCCCCGCCGGGATTTCACTGCTCAGCGGCAGCACTTCGCCGGCGCTTTCCAGGCGGAAGTCGAAGGCATGCTGGTACAGGTAATAGCTTTCGGCAATGCGCCAATATAGCTGGATTTGGCCGTTCGGCAGCGGTTCCACGGAAAGTTGGTAGGCCTGCTCTACCGGCAGGAAGTCGGGTTGTGCGAAGGGGTTGGCAGCGGCCGTGCCGGTGGGCAACTGGGCCAGCACCAAGCTGCTGTAGAGCCAGAGCAGGCTGGTAAGCACAAAACGCATGGAAATTCCTTGTACGGTGGCGGCACCGATGCCGTGAGCGGATTGTAGCAGCCTGCAGCCGGTGCCCCAACGAAATGCCGGTAACGGCGCGAGTCGCTGGTGGTATAATAAGAGCCTTGAGCGTAGGGATAGTTTCGTAGCAGGAGAGAAAGAGTGAGTTATTTCGGTATTAGAGCGGCGCTATCACTGGCTCTTATGGTTTTGCCGGTGGCCCAGGCAAGTCAGGCACAAGTGGTTCTGGAGGGCGCCTGGGTGAGAGCGCTACCGCCAACGCAAACTCGCACGGCTGCCTACCTCACGGTGCGCAACACCGGTGCGGAAGTGTTGGCGATCACCGGTGGCACCGCGTCAGGTGCGGGCCGCGTTGAGCTGCATGAAACGCTGGAAGTCGATGGCATGATGCGTATGCAGCAGCAGTCGGTCGTCGAGGTGCCTGCGGGTGGGAGTGTTGAGCTTGCGCCCGGTGGCTTGCATCTTATGCTGCTTGATCTGCAGGCCATGCCCGCAGCCGGGGACTTGGTGCAGCTGTGCCTTACCATCGGCGGCGAGCCGGTGTGTGTGCAGGCAGAAACCCGCCGCGACGCCGCGCCAGCCAAACACGACGAACACCATCATCACTGATAAGTGTGTCCACGGGTCTACTGTCGGGCGCGCGGCCAAGGAGACAAGCCAACATGACGGGATTACAGGATCGTATAGCCAACTGGCGTGATGGCGCACTACCCGGCGGCGCTTGGGCTGCGCGATTGGGTGGCGTTGTGGCGGTCTATCTCGTGTTGGCCATGCTGGTGGGTGTTTACTGGAGCCTGACGCCTGCGCCGTTCGATGTTTCCGAGCGCGCACGTGAGTACTCAACCAGTAGCAACGTAGAGGTCGCTACCGGCTCAACGACGACTGCGGCGCTGATCGCTGCCATGGAAACCTTGCTGGAGAAGCCGGGCGGCTATGTGACGAACGATGTGGCGCCTCCCGGTGTCTGGTTGGACAACATCGCGAATTGGGAGTTTGGGGTGTTGATCCAGTCGCGAGATCTGGCGCGGGCGATGCGTGAGGTGTTCAGTCGTTCGCAATCCCAGTCCCGTGAAGATCGCGACCTCGCCTTGGCCGAACCGCAGTTGAATTTCAACTCCGACAGTTGGATTTTGCCTACCACCGAGGCGCAGTATCGCGATGGCATCAAGTCGCTGCATGGTTATCTGGCCCGCCTTGAGGATACCAACGATAGCGACGCGCAGTTTTATGCTCGTGCAGACAACCTGCGTTACTGGTTATCGACGGTCAGTTCGCGCCTGGGCAGCCTCTCCCAGCGGCTCAGTGCAAGCGTGGGGCAGCGGCGCCTGAATACGGACTTGGCCGGCGACGATAACGCGCGGCAATCCACGCCGGCGCCCGCCGAAATGATGGTGCGCACACCCTGGCTGGAAATTGATGACGTATTCTTTGAAGCGCGCGGCACGGCCTGGGCCTTGATTCACTTCCTGAAGGCGGTTGAAGTGGATTTCGCCGATGTGTTGGCGAATAAAAATGCCGAGGTCAGTGTGCAGCAGATTATTCGTGAGCTGGAAGCAACGCAGGATACCGTGTGGAGCCCCATGATTCTCAACGGCAACGGGTTTGGCCTGCTGGCCAACCATTCCCTGGTCATGGCGTCTTATATCAGCCGTGCGAATACCGCCATGATCGATCTGCGCGATTTGCTGGCGCAGGGTTAGGCGGTTTCATTTCCGGTTGTAGCGCAGCCGTGTACCGGTGTCCAAGGACAGCCGTATTTCGTCTGCGCTGATGGCTTCGGGGAAGTAGGTGCCCGACAGCTTGGCATCCAGCAGGCTGGCGCCTTCGAGGTTGGTTTCGCGAAAATCGAGGCCACTCAGGTCGGCATTGCGGAAATACGAGTTGCTGAAATCCAGCCCGCGGGCATTCATGTTGCGCAAATCACGCCCGCGGTAGTCACCACTGCGCAACTCGCTGCTATCCAGCGTGTCACGCTGTTCGTTAAAGCCCTTGATATCTTCATTGCGCAGCAGTTGGTACAGCGGATCTTGTTTGATTTCGGGTTTATTCATGATGATCTTCCAGAAAATGTTGGGCCTGTCCCGACCGATATTGTGCTTCCTAGCTTAAGGCAGCAGGGGCGTTATGCCTAGCACCGCTGTGCCGCCATCAGAGCAATTGACGGGCTTCCTGCTCACACGGCAGTGGCGTGACACCCCCAAGGGGGTGGTTCTGGAGCTGTGGTTCGCCACTGAAGCAGGGCCGGTAGCGGCAGAGATTCACGGTGAGCGCTGTGTTTTTTTCCTCGCCGAAGCACAAGCCAAGCTGCACAGTGGGCTGTTTTTGCTGCATCCCGATGTGGTGGTGAAGCCACTGGGCTTGCGGGATTTTGCGTTGCAGCCGGTAGTGGGGGTATACAGCCCCACCTATCGTCAAGCTCGGGCGCTGGCCGACCAGCTGTTGGAGCGTGGCGCGCAGCCGCTGGAAGCCGACATCAACCCGGCTGATCGCTACTTGATGGAGCGTTTTATCGCCAGCGGCGCGACGCTCTCTGGCGCGCTGACACGGCGCCGCGATCACGCCTGCATGCGCGACCCAGTGCTGCGCCCAGCGGCTGTGCGACCGCAGCTGACTATGGCGTCCTTCGATATTGAAACGGCCATGGATAGCCTGCAGCTGTATTCCATCGCCGTACATGTCACCTACACGGGCGCGTTGTGGCCTGACCCGCAGGCAAAGCCCGCTGCGCTGAGCCGGGTTTTCATGGTGGGCGATCAGCCGGTAGGTGATGGTGTAGAAATAGTGTCGTCGCAGCGCGCAGTGTTGGAGTGCTTTCTCGACTTTATCGCCAAGGTGGACCCGGATGTGCTGGTCGGGTGGAATGTGGTCAATTTTGATACGTGGTACTTACAGCGAGTGGCGGATTCACTGGGCGTGCCCTTGCGCCTGGGTCGCGCGGCTACCACGGTGCACTGGCGCACGCTGGACGAAGACGGAGAGCGCCGCGCCGCGAGGCTGCCTGGCCGTTTGCTGCTCGATGGTATTGAGCTGCTGCGAGCTGCCTTCTACCGTTTTGAAAGTTTTGCGCTGGACGCGGTAGCTCGTGAACTGCTGGGTGCCGGCAAGCTGTTGCACGGCGCTGGGCGGGGCGAGGAGATTGGCCGCTTGTTCAGGGAGGATAAAGCGCAGTTGGCCGCCTACAACCTGCGTGACTGCGAGCTGGTATCAGAGATATTTGCGCACACGAAGCTACTCGATTTTGCGCTTGCGCGCAGTGCGATGACCGGGCTTAACCCTGACCGGCTAGGCGGCTCGGTCGCATCCTTTGATAACCTGTATTTGCCGCGGCTGCACCGCGCGGGTTTTGTTGCCCCAAACGCGCAGCGCGACCAAGCGGCAAGCCCAGGTGGCTTTGTCCTGGAGTCCCAGCCCGGGCTCTACCAGCATGTTCTGGTGCTTGATTTTAAGAGCCTGTATCCCAGCATTATTCGCACCTTCTTCATCGACCCATTGGGCTTGGCTTTGGGGTCCCCTGTCCGTTCTGAGGATGAACTGCCAGAGGCCGCTACCGTGCCGGGGTTCGTTGGCGCCCGTTTCGCGCGCTCAGGCCATATTTTGCCGGCGCTGATTGAAGCGCTTTGGGCTCAGCGCGATGCGGCGAAGCGAGCGCAGGACGAGCCGCTTTCGCAGGCGATCAAGATCATCATGAACTCTTTCTATGGCGTACTGGGTAGCCCGGGCTGTCGGTTCTTTGATGCGCGCTTGGCCACCAGCATTACGCGTCGAGGCCATGAAATTTTGCTGCAGACCCGTGAGCGTATTGAGGAATTTGGCCATCGGGTGATTTATGGCGACACCGATTCCGTGTTTGTGTGGATTGCAGATGCAGCAAGTGATGTGGACGCCGAGGCAGCGGGCCGTATGCTGCAGCGAGAACTGAACAGCTGGTGGCAGCAAAAATTGCGCGAAGAGTTTGCTCTGGAATGCGCGCTGGAGTTGGAATTTGAAACCCATTACCGGCGTTTCCTTATGCCCACTATCCGTGGTTCTGAAAAAGGCTCAAAGAAACGTTATGCAGGGCTGGTCGGCAGTGGTACCGCTGAGCATGTTGTGTTTAAGGGCTTGGAAAGTGTGCGCACAGACTGGACGCGCTTGGCGCGCGATTGCCAGCAACAGCTATACCGGCGTATTTTTTTGGACCAGCCCTGGGAGTTATACCTGAAGCTGTTGGTCACAGCTGTGTTGGCGGGAGAGCACGATGATGCCTTAGTGTATCGCAAACGCCTGCGCCGGCGGCTTGCGGACTATGAGCGCAATGTACCACCGCATGTACAGGCCGCGCGACTCTATGCAGAGCGGGGGCTGTCGGCTCCGTTACGCGGTGACTGGGTGGAATACGTGGTGACTACGGCAGGGCCGGAGCCCGCTGCCGCTCGTCGTGCGCCGTTGGACTACGCGCACTATCTTGAGCGCCAACTGGCACCGGTAGTTGACGGCATAGTTAGCTTTCTGGGTACCTCATTTGCCACGCTGACCGGCCAGCAGATGGATCTTTTCTGAGCCTGCTCAGTCGCCGAAGAACTCCGCGCGCAGTGCCGGGTAGTCAGCGGCGGGTAACCGAGGGCCGTAGTTTGCCACCACGCGCCCAGCGGCGAGGCTGGCAAAGCGGCCGGCGGTGGGGTAGTCCTCTGCGCGGCTGATGGCATACAGGAAGGCGCCGGCAAACATGTCGCCGGCACCATTGCTGTCAACGGCCTGTACCCGGTGCGGTGGAATCTCGTGTATGGAGTTACCATCCCAGGCCAGCGCGCCTTGTGCACCACAGGTGACAACAAAATGCCGGGCAACCGTCTTCAGCTGCTCCATGGCGGCGGGGAGGTCTTTGGTGTCCGCCCAGCACAATGCCTCATCGCGGTTGCAAAATAGCAGGTCCAATTTCGAACCGATTATGGCCTGCATGCCTTCACGAAAAAACTCGACCATGCCAGGATCGGAAAAGCTCAGGACCGTTTTCACGCCAGCGGCTTCGGCGAGCTCTCTGGCGCGGATGGCGGCCGCCCGCCCAGTATCTGAGGTCACCAGGTAACCTTCGATATAAAGGTACTCTGAATCAGCCAGTGCGGCCGGGTTCAGCTGCTCTGTCGATAGCGTCTCGCTAATGCCGAGGAAGGTGTTCATGCTGCGCTCTGCGTCGGGTGAAATTAGCACCAGGCATTTCCCCGTAGTGCCCTGCGGGCGCTGCGCCATGCTGTGGGCGACCCCTGCCGTTTCCAGGTCATGGACGTAGATGGCGCCATCGGCATCATCGGCGACCTTACAGGTCATGAAGGTCGGCGCGCCAAACTGGGCTGCTGCGATCATGGAGTTACCCGCGCTGCCGCCGCTGGCGTGGCTGGCTTTCACCAGGTGGCCCTGTAGTTGTGCGAGCAGTTCAGCTTGGCGGGCCTCGTCCACCAGGGTCATCAGGCCTTTGTCGACGCCCATAGCCGTGAGTTCTGCATCCTGAACCTGGATTTCGGTGTCGACCAGGGCTGCGCCCATGCCGTAGATCATGTATTTCTTCATGCTGCTGTGGCTCCCTCTGGGTCAGCCAGCTATTATCCGGATCCCCCAACCAATTGAAAGCGGGCTTGCGCTACACTCCCTTCATGTCCAGAACCCGTCGCCCCTTCTTGAAGCTTTTTTTTGCTGCCTGCGCTGTTGGCCTGCTGGTGGTGGTGTACTTGGACGTGCGCATTACCGCCACCTTTACCGACAAAATGTGGGAGGTGCCGGCCAAAGTGTATGGCCGCCCGTTGGAGCTGTTTGCGGGGGCGACACTCGCTGCCGACGACTTGGCGTGGGAGCTGGAGGTGTTGGGCTATCGCAAGCAAGCCAGTGCCCGGCGCCCCGGCGATGTGTCGCGTGCAGGCAACCGCTTCGACCTGTACACGCGCGGCTTCGATTTCCCGGGAGAGCGTGAGCCGGCGCGGCTGATTCGCCTGGAAGTGCAGGGCAATCGCATAGCCGTGCTGCGCGATATGAACGGCAGTGTGGACCTGATGCGGCTTGACCCGGTGCAGATCGGCGGTATTTACCCGCACCATGGAGAGGACCGGGTTCTGGTTCGTCTTGATGATGTGCCCGAAAGCCTGCGCGCCACGCTGCTCGCGGTTGAGGATCAGCACTTCTACGAGCACTGGGGGTTTTCGGTGTCGGGCATCGCCCGCGCAGCGCTCAGCAACCTGCGTTCAGGCCAGGTGGTCGCCGGTGGCAGCACGATCACGCAGCAGTTGGTGAAGAACTATTACCTTACGCCGGAACGCACGATTGTGCGCAAGCTCACCGAGGTGGTCATGGCGGTGTTGCTTGAGCTTCATTTCAGTAAGGAGCAGATTCTTGAAAGCTACCTGAACGAAGTGTATCTGGGCCAGGAGGGGCCGCGCGCCATTCACGGCTTTGCGTTGGCCGCAAGGCACTATTTTGATCGGCCGCTGCAGCAGCTGGGGCTGCATCAGCAAGCCTTGTTGGTCGGCATGGTCAAAGGCCCGTCCTTGTACAATCCGCTGCGCAACCCCGAGCGGGCGAAGGCGCGGCGCAAGGTGGTGCTGGATGTCATGGTGGAGCAGGGCCTGGTGTCGGCAGAGCAGGCTGCCGTAGCTAATGCCATGCCCTTGGATCTGAACAACCGCGACGGGGTGCGCGACAGTTTCCCGGCGTTTCTTGACCTGGTGCGACGGCAGCTGCGGCTTGAGTACCGTGATGAGGATCTCACCACTTTGGGCCTGAGCATTTTTACCAGCTTTGACCCACTGTTACAGCGCCAAATGGAGCGCAGCAGCACGACGATCCTGCAACAGGTTGATAGTGCAGGCAAGCTGGAGACCGCGTCTGTCGTCATGCGCTTTGATAGCGGCGAAGTAGCGGCCTTGGTGGGCGGCAGGCAGGTGCGTTACGCCGGGTTTAATCGCGCCCTGGATGCGCGCAGGCCTGCGGGTTCGCTGCTGAAACCGGCAGTTTACTTGGCTGCTTTGGAGCAGCCGCGCCGTTATACCCTGGCGACCCCTCTGTCGGATACGCCCCTGCGGGTGCCGGGCCCGCGTGACGAAGTGTGGGAGCCACGCAATTTTGATCGCAAAGCGCACGGCCAGGTGTTACTGCATCGGGCGCTAGCCAACTCCTATAACCTGGCGACTGCACGCTTGGGGATGGATGTCGGCATTGACCGAGTCGCAGATATGATGCGCCGGCTCGGCGTAGAAGGCGATATCCCCGAGGTGCCCGCACTCACCCTCGGGGCCGGAGAATATTCGCCAATGGACATGGCCGCCATGTACCAAACCATTGCTGCAGGCGGGTTCCGCATGCCCCTGCGTACTATTCGTGACATTGTGGATGCCAATGGTGAGCCTCTGCGTCGGTATCCACTGGAGTACGACCGCACGGTGAGCCTGCAGGCGATACACCTGTTGCACTACGCGCTGCGCGAAGTGCTGCGCGAGGGAACGGGCCAAGGCGCTTACGCTTACCTCGATAACCGCTTTCAGGCGGCGGGTAAAACCGGCACCACCAACGAAGGGCGCGACTCCTGGTTTGCGGGCTTTTCCGGTGACCTGCTGGCGGTGACCTGGGTCGGGCGTGATGACAACAGTGCCACGGGGCTGACCGGGAG
Organism: Haliea sp.; assembly: GCA_030730585.1. Lineage (GTDB taxonomy): Bacteria > Pseudomonadota > Gammaproteobacteria > Pseudomonadales > Halieaceae > Haliea. Next base: position 13,303 of record JANQUV010000133.1, on the reverse strand, counting down.
CACCGGCGCGCTCAAGGTGTGGTCTCACTTTATGGCAAATGCCAGCCAGCGCTCGCTTGGCTATCGCATGCCGGAGGATATGCAGCCGCAGTGGATTGATAGTACAACGGGCTATTTGACCGGAGAGGGGTGCCCCGGGGCTCGCTTGATGCCGTTCGTAGTCGGTTCTGAACCGCGCCAGCGTAGTTCGTGTAGCGGCGGTAACACGGGCAACTCCGGCGGCACGGGGAACAAGGTGCGCGATTGGTTTCAATCGCTGTTTGGGGGTAAGTCTTAGTGAACATCGCGACAATACTGCGGCGCTGCATGCTGCCGCTCCTGTTACTGGCGTTGTCGGGATGCACGATTTACTCGCCACCCGGGGGGCATCCACCGGTTGAGACGCGCGGGGGCCCAGGTGGAGTGGTGGAGCAAGAACGCCCTCCTGTGGCCCAACCGGGTGCGGCCCAACCGGATGCGGCCCAACCGGATGCGGCCCAACCGGATGCGGTCCATGCCTATAGCGGCTTACTGGGTAAAGCCCGCGCCGCCAGTGCGCAGGGAGATTACGACGGCGCTATTGCGCTGCTCGAGCGCGCCCAGCGCATTGATCCCGACAGTGCAGAGCTCTATCTGGAACTGGCTCGTACCTATACGGCACAGGGTAGAACCGACCAGGCGCGTGCCACGGCCTCACGCGGCACGCTGTACTGTCGCAGCGCAGCTGAGTGTGCTGCACTGCGTGAGCTGGCTCGCTAGCGGTTTTCGCAAACGACCTCAAAGCCTGCGTCTCCAGGTTCAAAGCGCAAGTATTGGTTAATGCAGCGCGGGGTGTCGCCGGCGGAGTGGCTGACGAAAATTATCTGCGTGTCGCTGTGCTGTGCAATGTGGTCGATTGCGCGCAGCAATTGCTTTCGGTGGCTGCCATCCAGGCCCAGGGTCGGCTCGTCGAGTAGCAGAATCAGCGGCGACTTCACCATCGCTCGTGCCAGCAATACCATGCGCTGTAAACCGAAGGATAGCGTGTCGTAGCTTTCGCGGGCGAGGTCGCCAATCCCCAGTGCGCAAAGCCAGGCTTCGGCACTGCGCCGCTGCAGGTCGCTCCAGTCATCGAATAGCCCAACGCTGTCGAAGAAGCCCGATACCACAACCTCCACGGCTTTCATGGAACGAGCGAAGTTCAGCTGCAGTTGCGTGTCCAGCTGGCCGAATTTCTGCTTGATCTCCCAAATGCTCTCACCGCTGCCGCGCTTGCGTCCAAACAGGGTGATGTCCTGTCCGTAGGCTTTGTGATTGTCACCGGTGATCAGGCTGAGCAAGGTGGTTTTACCACAGCCGTTGGGCCCGGCCACGCAGCAGTGCTGGCCGCGTTCGAAGCGCCAGTTTAGCTGTTGCAGGACTGTTTGCTCACCATAGCGCACCGCAACGTTGCGCAAATCCAGCAGTGGCCCCTCGGGAAGCGCGTAGGTACGCGCTGCAGGCGTTGGCAGCAGGCCTAGCGGTGGTAGGGGCGGCGCGAGCAGCAGCTGCACATCTTCGCGAGCCATAATAACGGCGGGTGCACCCTTGCACAGCACGAGGCCGCGATCCAGCACCAGTACCTGGTCCACCTTGGGCGGCACGTCCTCTAGCTGGCGGCAGAGGATAAGCAGGCTCCGGTTGCCCTCCAGCAAGGTTTCAATAGCGCTCTGCATGGCCTCCTGGCTGGCGTGGTCCAGGCCGTCGAGAGGGCTGTCGAGAATCAGTAGTGCGGGGTCGCTGAGGAGGGCGCGCACCAGCAGGGTTTTGCGCATCTCGCCGGTTGAGATATAGCGTATGCCGCGCTCGAGAATATGCTCCATGCGCAGTCGTGAAACCCAGTCGGCAAAGCGAGCATCGGGTTGTTTGTCGCCCAGAATGATGTCGCGCACGCGTGTACCAGGGTCCGCTGCATCCGCGCGGTACTCAGAGTCATCCAGCTTGCGGTCCCGGGCGCACAGCGCCTGCGCCTGCTCGAAACAGACGTAGGCAATGCCTTCGTTGCGCAGCAGCTCGGAGCTTTGGTAGCTGCCAGAAAAGTGCGCCGTCTGATGGCTGAGAATGCGTGCGAGGCTGGTTTTGCCGCTGCCGTTGGGGCCAACGCAGGCCCAGTGCTGGCCCGCTAGCAGCGTCCAGCTCAACTGCTTCAGCGCAGGCTTGGCGCGATAGACCAAATTAATGTCGTGCAGTTCGAGCAAAGTGTGCGGTGCGGTCATGCTGGGTTCCCAAGGTATGGCTGCTTGTCATGGCGGGCGCTGGCTGGCTTAATCGTCGGCCAGTTTGCAGGAATCCGCCGGTGTCTGTCTCTTTACTGCACATGCTAGAAACTCGCTTGGCAACTCACCGTCCGGCCAAGCCTTGGTTGCGGCCGTTGATGAAGCGCTCGGCCGTCGCTTTGGTCTTGCAGGTGCGTGAGGGTGAGCTGCATATTCTAATGATCAAACGCGCGGAAAGGGAGGGCGACCCCTGGTCCGGGCATATGGCGTTCCCCGGCGGCCGTATGGACCCTGCTGACGCCCATGGCTACGACGTCGCGCTGCGTGAAACCCGTGAAGAAGTGGGCTTGGATCTGGCTCTGCAGGGGCGGTGTATCGGCCGTTTGTCCGACCTCAACGCCAGGCCCCACCGTGGTGCTCTGGGTATGGCTGTCAGCCCTTTTGTGTTTCGCCTTGACCATGCTGCACACTTCCAGTTGAACTACGAAGTTGCGGAAGTGGTTTGGGTGCCGTTGGAGTTTTTGCTCAACAATGCCAACCGCGACACCATGCGCTGGCAGCGCAATCGCATGACTTTGAATATGCCCTGTTACCTCTATCGCAAATATCGGATCTGGGGCCTCTCGCTGGCCATGCTGGACGAGCTGATGGACATTGCAGAGGGCAGCCGTCAGCGCCGGCGCAGTTGGCCGCGGCGCTAGAACAGGTCAGCGTGTTTCGCGCAGGAATTCTTTCGTATCCAGCATTAATTCGCGCAGGGCGGGGTCCTCGCGGCGGGCCTCACGCAGCGCATCGCGGGTGATGTCACCCCGAACATAGCTTACCAATAGCTCCAGCAGCACCGGGCTCATCTTGGGGTCGCGCTCCCAGCGCGGTGCATCGATTAAGTTGCCGGTCACGCGGTTGTCCGACAACGCAAGCCAGTAACCACCGCAGCTGGACAGCGCGTAGTCGCCAATACGTCCGTAGCTGATGTTGGGCGTATCGGGGTTAAAGCCCCCGGGTACCTGGTCGTTGATGCGTTGCAAGGCCATTACCCAGCGGCTGCCTACAGGGAACTCTTCTGCTTCGGGGCGGCAGTAATCACGGGCTCGCAGCCACAGACGAACGCTTTCGTTGTACTCCGTGCCGCGCAGGATCTGGTCAACGGACACGTCAACCGAATTGCCTTTGCTGAGGGTAATGGTGACGGCGGCTACCAGGTCGGCGTCCGCTTGTACCTCTGCAAACCCGCCCTGCCACAGGCATAGGCAAGAGGCTTCCGGTGTGGCCTGTTCTTCGGCAATTACAGCGACACTGGCCAGTAAGGCGATAAACCAGCTACCCAGCCGTGCTCTGTAGCGCAGGCAAGGAAACACCGCCGTTCGCCTAGGCCTGCAGTGCGCGCGCAGCTTCCAGCGCGAAGTAGGTCAAAATGCCATCGCAACCGGCGCGCTTGAAAGCCACCAGAGATTCCAGCATGACCGGTTCTTGTGCCAGCCAGCCCTGCTGAAAGGCTGCCATGTGCATGGCGTACTCACCACTGACTTGATAGGCAAAGGTAGGTGCTTGCAGTTCATCCTTAACGCGCCGCACGATGTCCAGGTACGGCATGCCCGGCTTGATCATGATCATGTCCGCGCCTTCGGCCAGATCCAGTGCGCACTCGTGCAAGGCCTCATCGCTATTGCCGGGATCCATTTGATAGCTGAACTTGTTGCCGCCCTTGATATTGCCTGCAGACCCTACGGCATCGCGGAAGGGGCCGTAGTAAGACGAGGCATACTTCGCTGCATAGGCCATGATCAAGGTATTGTGATGGCTATGTTGCTCCAGCGTGCTGCGGATCGCGCCAACGCGCCCATCCATCATATCGGACGGCGCCACCACGTCCGCGCCTGCTTGCGCATGCGACAAGGCCTGCTGTACCAGCGCCTCCGTGGTGACGTCGTTCAGTACGTAACCTTCAGCATTGATAATCCCATCTTGGCCGTGGGTGGTATAGGGGTCTAATGCCACATCGGTGATCACCCCCAATTCTGGTACGGCATCTTTCAGGGCCTTTACCGCGCGCTGCACCAGCCCGTCCGGGTTCCAGGCTTCATCGGCCTGCAGGCTTTTGCGCTCGGCTGGTATTACGGGAAACAGCGCCAGTGCGGGAATGCCCAAGCTGTGTGCCTCGCGCGCGAGCGTGACAAGCAGGTCAATGCTCAGCCGCTCAATGCCAGGCATGGAAACAATCGCTTCCCGCTGCTGCTGGCCCTCCAGCACAAAGACCGGGAAAATAAGGTCTGCGGGCGTCAGTGAGTGCTCCCGTACCAAGCGCCGTGAGAACGCGTGCGCGCGCAGGCGCCGCATGCGCGTGTGGGGGAATGGGCCACGTGGGTTCTGGAACATGGGGCTACTCTCCGGCTATAGGCTGGCAAACGCACTGCGCGCGGCAGCGAGCGTCTGCTCAATATCATTATCGCTGTGGGCAGCCGATGTAAACCCGGCCTCGTAGGAGGCCGGTGCAAGATAAACGCCAGCGTCCAGCATCCGGTGGAAAAAGTGGTTGAAGGCGGCAGTGTCACAGGCCATCACCTGCGGGTAGTTGGTCACCGTATCAGCGCCAGTAAAGAAGCCGCCAAACATGGTGCCTGCATGATTGGTGGTAAAAGGTACGCCGGCGCTGGCGGCGGCGTGCTCAAGCCCGGCACAGAGTTGCGAGGTGCGTGCGAACACGGGCTCGTAAAAGCCAGGTGCGGAGATGACCTCCAGTGTGGCAAGGCCAGCTGCCATGGCAATCGGGTTGCCTGAGAGGGTACCCGCTTGATATACCGGGCCCAGCGGCGCAATCTGTTCCATGATCTCCCGCTTGCCGCCAAAGGCGCCTACGGGCATACCGCCACCGATCACTTTGCCGAGGCAGGTGAGGTCGGCGTCGATGCCGTAAAAGCCCTGTGCACCCTGCAAGCCAAAGCGAAACCCCGTCATGACCTCATCGAGGATGAGTACACTGCCGTGCTCGCTACAGACGTCTCGCAGCGTTTCCAGAAACCCGGGCTGGGGGGGAATACAATTCATGTTCCCCGCCACGGGTTCCACAATGGCGCAAGCTATTTTGGCACCGTGTTCAGCGAAGGCGCGGCGCAGGCCTTCGCTATCGTTATAGGTCAGGGTCATCGTATGGTCAGCCAGTGCTGCCGGCACACCGGGCGAGCTGGGCACGCCAAGCGTGAGTGCACCGGAGCCGGCCTTGACCAGCAGGGAGTCGGAGTGCCCGTGGTAGCAGCCTTCAAACTTGACGATGGTGTCGCGCCCGGTTGCCCCACGTGCAAGCCGAATGGCGCTCATCGTGGCCTCCGTGCCGGAATTCACCATACGCACCAAATCCATACCGGGCATGATTTCGCAGATTCTGTCGGCTAATTGTATTTCCAGCTCTGTGGGGGCGCCAAAACTCAGCCCTTTGGCGGCTTGACGGATAACCGCCTCGCGCACGTGCGGATGATTGTGCCCCATCAGCATGGGGCCCCAGGAGAGCACGTAGTCGATGTAGCGCTTGCCCTCGCAATCATACATGTAGGCACCATCAGCGCTATCGATAAAGACCGGCGTGCCGCCCACCGCTTTGAATGCACGCACGGGGGAATTCACCCCTCCTGGTATATGTTGCATGGCGCGCTCAAATAATTGCTCTGATGTGTTCATGTCGCTGGGTCCTGATTCTGGTCGTGAGGCGGGGGTCGATTCAATGGTGGCCGAGTGCTACCGCTTGAGGGTGGGGATTATTGCCGGTCAGGCGCAGTATAACCACTCCTGCCCGGTTTCCGTCAAAGCGGCCTGACCACGGCCAGGATGACAATGGCAAAAAGAAAAATCACTGGTATCTCGTTGAAAAAGCGGAAAAAAACATGGCCGTGGCGGTTGTTGTCGGCATTCGCGTCGCGCACGTAGCGGCCGCACTGCAGGTGGTACAATACCAGGCAGGCAACGCCAGCCAGCTTTGCCCATAGCCAGATGCTGGCCAGGTAGTAGCCGGGGTTTGTGCCTATCAGGGCGACGCCAAAAACAATGGTGAGCAACATGAACGGGGTAACGAACCGATACAGTTTGCGCGCCATAATCGCCAGCTGCGCGCGCGTTGCTGCGTCTTCATTGGCGGCAAAATAGACCAAGATACGGGGCAGGTAGAAGAGGCCGGCGAACCAGCACACCATGAAAATCAGATGAAAAGCCTTGAGCCATAGCATGAGCAGGGAATCCGTGAGGTGGTGTTGTCTCCAAGTGGCGAATATTAACAGTTATTGGCGGTTAATTTGCTCTTATACTAAGGCGTTTACGATTAGCTCGGTGGCGTGTTCGCTCGGTAGCGCGTTTGCTCG
>JANQUV010000133.1:0-6644 GCA_030730585.1 Haliea sp. | reverse complement strand
GCTCGGTAGCGCGTTTGCTCGTTTAGGGTTCGCAGGGAGGATGAATGATCAGGGCAGGTATTGTGGGTGGCACGGGGTACACCGGTGTCGAGTTGCTGCGCTTATTGGCGTCGCACACGGAGGTTGAGGTGGTGGCGATTACCTCGCGGGCCGAGTCAGGGCGCCGAGTGGATGAACTCTACCCTAATCTTCGTGGTGTCTACGATTTGGCTTTCGAAGAACCCGATGTGCGCCTGCTGGCGGGCTGTGATGTGGTGTTTTTTGCCACGCCGCACAACGTGGCGATGCACATGGTGCCTGAGCTGCTGGCCGCGGGTACACGGGTGATTGACCTGTCGGCAGACTATCGTATTCGTGATGCAGAGCTGTGGTCGCGCTGGTACGGTGAGCCGCACGCCAGCCCGGAGTGGTTGCCAAGGGCAGTCTATGGCCTGCCTGAGCTGCATCGGGAGGATATTCGCAGCGCGCGGCTGCTGGCCTGTCCGGGCTGCTATCCCACTGCAATCCAGCTGGGTTGGCTGCCTTTGCTGGCGGGTGGCCTGGTGGATACGGGCACGCTCATTGCCAGTGCCGCCTCCGGTGCCAGCGGAGCGGGGCGTCAGGCGAAAATTGATAACCTGTTGAGCGAAGTATCCGGTAGCTTCAAGGCCTATGGCGTGAGTGGTCACCGTCATCTGCCAGAAATTGAGCAGGGCCTGGCTGCGGTTGCCGGTGGCCAGGTTGCAGTGACCTTTGTGCCCCACTTGCTGCCTATGGTGCGCGGCATTCACGCCACGTTGTTCGCGCGGCTCCGTGCGCCAGCCGAAGGCCTGCAGGCACTGTATGAAGAGTATTACGCGGATGAACCCTTTGTTGACGTCTTACCGCCGGGCGTTTTCCCTCAAACCCGCACGGTCAAGGGCGCTAACCGCTGCCAGCTGTCCGTCGTGGTGCCGCAGAATCGCGACACGGTGGTGGTGATGTCAGTGATCGACAATCTGGTAAAGGGAGCATCTGGCCAGGCGGTGCAGTGCATGAATATCATGTTCGGGCTGGCGGAAACTCGCGGCCTGGAGCAGGTGGGCCTGCTCCCTTGAGCCGCCTGTGAGCAGCGATTCCGGCCGCTACCGTACAGTCGTTCGGCGCTATCATGTTCGACACCATCAGTTCGTTGTGCTGGCGCTGGCTGTGCTTGCATCGGTGGTGCTGGTTGTCGGGTTTTTACTGGGCCGGCAGGCGGCCTTCAGCGGTTCAGGCATTGACCCCAAGCAATATCGTGAACAAGGCAAGTCGCTGCGAGCTGCGTTGGCAGAGGGTGCCGAGTTGAATCGTCAGGTTGGTGTCATGGTCGCGCGGCATGAGGTGGATCGCGCGGCCCTGGAAATGGTTCGTCAGGAACTGGCGGAGCAGAAGGAACAAATTGCCGGCTTGGAGGAAGGTGTGCGCTTTTACCGCAGCCTGATGACCCCGGGGGAGATTGCTCAGGGTTTCAGTTTGCGCGCTATTGAGCTGGTTCCACGCGATGAACCTGGCCGCTATGGGTTTCGCATTGTGGCGCAGCAGGAAGCGCGCAAGCACAGTACGTTGCAGGGCGAATTGTATGCCGAGCTTATTGGAGATCAGGCCGGTGAATCGCGCAGCATTCCGCTGTTTGAGCTGAGCCCCGATGTTGAGCATCGTGTTCTACCCTTGCGGTTTCGGTATTTTCAGTCAATCGAGGGGGATCTGGTTTTGCCTGAAGGGTTTGCGCCTCAGGCTATTAGTGTCGTAGCGACAGTCACTGCGCCGCGCAGGGCAGAGGTTCGGGAGCATTATCCTTGGCAGGTACAGGAGAGGTTTACGCATGTGGGGAAATAAACGCGGCAGTTCAGCGGTCGCCGGTGGCACCACCCTGATATCCCGGGAGACCACATTCACCGGCACTATACGCTTCAGCGGTAATCTCGAGATCGAGGGCGAAGTGGTGGGGGATGTATTGGCAGCACCGGGTTCTGATGCTGTGGTGCGTCTGGTTGAGGCGGGGCGTATCCAGGGTGAGATACACGCGCCTTGCGTGGTGATCAATGGAACGGTAGAAGGCGCTGTGCACGCAGCGCAGCACCTTGAGCTGGCGCCCCGTGCTCGCGTTACGGGGGATGTACACTACCATATTATCGAAATGGCGGCAGGTGCTGAAGTCAATGGCCGCCTGTTGCACCGCATGGAGCCAGGCGAGGCCCTCGCAAGCGCCGGCGACGTTATTGTCGACTCAGGGGAAGGTTCGGCTAAAGTTGACTAAAATAGTCAGGCTTACCATAATGTGGGCAATGCAGTCATTGCGGGGCGGCTTTGCGCCTCGGAGAACGATATGTCAGTAGCGGAATCATTTAACCCGGGCGGAATCAATCTAACGGCTCGTGCAGTGAATAAGGTGCGTGAGCTCGTGGAAGAGGAGGAGAATCCCTCGCTGAAGTTGCGCGTCTACATTACCGGCGGTGGCTGCTCAGGCTTCCAGTACGGTTTCACGTTCGAAGATGGTAGCGCCGAGGATGACACGATTGTCGAGCGCGAGGGCGTGGCCGTTCTGGTAGACCCCATGAGCTTCCAGTATCTTGTGGGGTCCGAGGTGGATTATACCGAGGGCCTTGAGGGTGCACGCTTTGTCATCAACAACCCCAACGCGGCAACAACCTGCGGCTGTGGCGCTTCTTTTTCCATCTAAATAAAAGCGGCTGGCTGTCTATCTAAACAAGAGCGGCTGACTACCCGGGTATATGCCGCCCAGTAGGCGCTCTCCAAGCGCTCCCGTTACTACGCTTGCATTGCCGCTGAGCCCACTCAGGGTTCTCCAGGCCAGCCAGGCAAACGCCGCACCCTCGACCCATTCCGGTGCTATGCCCAGCGCCGCTGTTGAACCCAGCTGCGCCGGAGCCAATTGCTTATGCAGCCGCCGCATCAGGTCGGTGTTGTAGGCGCCGCCTCCACACACATACACTTCTTCTACCGTCAGGCCGCTGGTAACAATGCTGTCGGTAATACACTGCGCGGTGAATGCAGCCAGCGTTGCTTGCACATCTTGTGGGGCGTAGACGGGCAGTTGGCTTAGGCATTCGTCCAGCCAGCCGGTGTTAAAGGTTTCCTTGCCAGTACTGCGGGGCCCCCGGCACGCCAGGTAGGGGTGGGTTTGCAGTCGTTCTAGTAGCGCAGTTTGCAGTTGGCCTTGCGCAGACCAGCTGCCGTGCCGGTCGTAACGATGCCCTTGGTGTCGGCTTATCCAATGGTCCAGCAGTGTGTTGCCCGGACCCGTGTCAAACCCTGTGAGTAATGTTTCGCCAGCCAGCAGGCTAATGTTGGCAATGCCGCCGATATTGACGATGGCGCGATTGACGCCGGCGCGGGCAAATGCCGCAGCATGGAAGGCCGGTGCCAGTGGAGCGCCCTCGCCGCCTGCAGCAACATCCCGCCGCCGAAAGTCAGCGATAGTAGTGATCCCCGTTCGTTCGGCGATGGTGTTGGGGTCACCGATTTGCAGCGTGAATGCAGTGGGGTTGCCTCCGGAGGGTGGCCTGTGTCGAATTGTCTGGCCATGGCTGCCAATGGCTGTGATAGCTTCGGGGGCCACGCCTGCCTGACGCAGCAAGGCATTGCAGGCATCCGCGAACAGCGCTCCAATCTGCCTGTCGAGCACGCCCATGCGCTCGATTTCGTTGCTGCCAGCTTGGCTGATGTCAGCGATAGATTGGCGTAAGTCGGTGGGAATGGGATGTTCGAGGGTGGATCGCAGCTCTATAGATGAGCTGGAGCAAAGAATTAACACAGCATCGACACTGTCGATACTGGTTCCGGACATTAGCCCGACAAAGAGCGCGTTGGATGCCATCTCAAGGGGCGTTTGATGTGTCTTTGTCGCCGCTGCGCATTGCCAATCTACGATCTTCTTGCAGGCCTGCCAGTTGCTCGGATGCATCCGCAATGACGTTGCGAAAGGCAGGTAGCTCTGACGTCGCCAGCGTTTTTGCTTTGGGCAGTTCACGATGAACTTGGCGTGGGTCGCGGTGCCGCCCATCGATCAGGAATTCGTAGTGCAAATGCGGCCCCGTGGCGGCCCCGGTAGAGCCCACTGAGCCAATAACCTGCCCCTGCGTGACGCGCTGCCCCTGCTTTACCTTGCGCTGATGCAAGTGCAGGTAGCGGGTGACATAACGGTCGCCGTGCTGGAGAAAGAGGTAGTTCCCATTGGCGCGTGTAAAGCCCGATTTGATTACGCGGCCATCTCCGGCTGCGTAGACAGGCGTGCCCGTGGGTGCGGCGTAGTCTGTGCCCCGGTGCGGCCGGGTGGTTTTGTAGATGGGGTGCAAACGGCGTGGATTGTAGTTTGAGCTGATTCTGGTGAAGTCGACCGGCGCCAGCATAAAGGCTTTGCGCATGCTGACGCCTTCTTCGTTGTAGTAGGCAACATGGCCTTCTTTGTCTTCGAAGCGGAAGGCGTTGAATGTTTTACCCTTGTTGGTAAAGGACGCGGCCAAAATGCTGCCATCCTGATACTTCTCGCCACCTACATAGAGTTCTTCATAAATGACGTGGAACGTGTCGCCCTTGCGTGGGTCTTGCACGAAATCGATGACGCCAGTGAAAATGTTCGCGAGCTCGATAATCAGCCCGTTGGAGAGCCCGGCGTCTTGCCCGGCCATGAATAATGATGAGGATATTTCTGCGCTGACCCAGGTTTCCTGAATATCCGTTTGGGCGATCTCGCGCTCCGTGCTGAAGCCTTCGTCTGCGCGTTGGTAGGTGACGGATTCAAGCGGCGATATGACGTGTCGCACGGCCTGCAAGCTGCCGTCGTCAGAGGCTAGAAAGGCAATCGTCTGCCCCGGGTAAATGCGCGATAAAGCCTTGCCTTCAGGGGCCTCATTGGCAACCGCATGGACATCGGCCGAATTAAAGCCGGCGCGCTTGAAAATAAGCGAGAGATTGTCCCCACTGCGAACGGTTTGTGTGTCCCATTCCGGGGCTGCGGGTGTCGCGGGTGCGCTGGCAACTTCAGGGTGATTCGCGGCGGCTATGGTAGTTGGCTGCATCACCGCGCTGTTAACGTCAATGGGGGCGAGAATATCTTGGTCGAGTTTGAAGCCCAAGTCGCTGCGGTCTTCGCGGTTGGCGGCCACATCGCGCGAGGGCGCAAATACGGCGGTGGCGGCGACCAAGACTGTCAGCACGCCCGCTGCCAATAAGTGTTTGCGGTGCACAGGTGGTTGCCCCGGCGAGCGAGCCGTGGCCCCTCGCAAATTTTCGAATTTTTGCATAAACGTTGTGAGCTGTGCTTTGTAGGCTTTTGAGTATATAAAAGATTTTCCGCCTCCGACAGGGGGCAGGCGCACTTAAAATCTTGCTTTTTGAGAGCTGTATTGTATGGTTTGCGCCCCCGTTGATACCTTCTTTTACCATTGCCAGGAGTCGTCTGATGAGCAGTGCCCTGTTGACCGACCTGCATGCCCGCGGGCTGATCTTCCAAACCGCTGGAGAAGACCAGCTCCCCGGCTGGTTGGACGGCGGCGTGCGGACTTTGTACTGTGGTTTCGATCCAACAGCAGACAGCCTGCATATTGGCTCACTGGTTCCGCTGTTAATGCTGCGCCGTTTTCAGTTGGCGGGGCATCGCCCCCTGGCCTTGGTGGGCGGAGCGACAGGTTTGATTGGAGACCCTTCCTTCAAGGCGCAGGAGCGCCAGCTGAATACCCCAGAGGTTATCGCGGGCTGGGTAGACAAAATTCATCGACAGCTTGCGCGTTTTATAGACTTCGATGCAGGAGAACACTCTGCGGTCGTAGTGAATAACCTGGATTGGACGCGCGACATGGATGTGCTGACGTTTCTTCGCGATGTCGGCAAGCATTTTTCTATTAACGCCATGATCCAGAAAGAGTCCGTGAAACAGCGTATTGAGCGTGAAGGCAGCGGAATCAGCTTCACTGAATTTACCTACATGATTTTGCAGTCTTTCGATTTCGCTGAGCTGAGCCGGAGATATGACTGCGGTCTGCAGATAGGCGGCTCTGATCAGTGGGGCAATATTACCGGCGGTATCGACCTTACCCGGCGCATGCACGCAAAGCAGGTGTATGGCTTGACCATGCCGTTGATCACGAAAGCAGACGGTACCAAGTTTGGCAAAACCGAGTCCGGTACGGTGTGGTTGGACGCGGCGCGGACCTCACCTTACGCGTTCTATCAATTCTGGCTGGGCACGGCGGATGTGGATGTTTACCGGTTCCTGAAGTACTTTACCTTTCTGCCGGTTGCGGAGATCGATGCGCTGCAGCAGGCCGACGAGCAGCGACAGGGGCGACCTGAGGCGCAGTCCGTCTTGGCACGGGAAGTGACGCGGTTGGTGCACGGCGAAGCGGAGCTGGCGGGTGCGCAGCGAATTACCGAAGCGCTTTTCAGTGATGACCTGGCCGGCTTGTCGGTTGCTGATTTTGAGCAACTACGCCTGGATGGTTTACCTGCTACACCGCTACACGCAGGTGCCCTGCCGCCCACGCTTACCCAGCTGATGGCCGAGGTGGGTTTGGCCGCATCGGGGAAGCAGGTCAAGGACGCATTGGCAAGAAGCGCGGTGCTCTGTAACGGTCGGGCGCTTGGCTGGGATGACAATGAGCGACTAGCTGAGGTGTTTGCGCCGG
>JANQUV010000132.1 GCA_030730585.1 Haliea sp. | reverse complement strand
TCGGCGCCCCACAACACCAGGCGAATGGTGCGCCGCGGCCGCTTGCCTGAATCCAAGATCATCTTCGCTGCCGCAGCCGTAATAGCCACTCCAGCGCCGTCATCGATCGCCCCGGTGCCTAAATCCCAGCTGTCCAGATGGCCACCAATCACCACGATCTCTTCGGGGTGCTCGCGGCCCACAATTTCTGCAATCACATTACCGCTGGGTGCGCTGGGGGTACTATGAGGGCGCAGTAGCAGGCGTATGCTCACTGGAACCTCGCGCTGCAGTACTCGTTCGATTTGATCGGCATCGGTATTCGATAACGCCGCCGCCGGTATTTGCGGCACACCTTCCGCGTAAAGCATTTGCCCGGTGTGAGGGAATCGGTGGCTGTCGGTTCCAATAGAGCGAATCAAAATAGCCAGCGCGCCCTTCTCTGCCGCCACACTGGCGCCAACACGGCGCAACTCGCCGTAGAAACCATAGGACGAGCCGTCCTGGGAGCGCTGCATGGCGTGACTCACGTAGGCCACCTTGCCAGCAAGGCTGCCCGCCTCTGCTGCGCGCAAATCGTTCAGGCTATTGAACGCGGCCAATTCGGCTTCAATGCCTTCTTCCGGTGTCGCCACGGAACCGCCCAACGTGGTCACTGCCAGCGGCTGCGCAAAGGGTGCCAACAGCGCTGCCTGCTCCAGGCCACGCGTCCAGCCGGGGATATCGAAGGGCTCCACGCGTACGTTGGCAAAGCCCATGGTCTGCAAGCGCCGCAGCGCCCAGTCTCGCGCCCGCGCTTCGCTCTCGGTACCGGCCAGGCGCGGCCCAACCTCCGTGGTCAGCGCCTCAACAATATCCCAGGCCATGGTGCCGCTCAGCGCCCGGTCTCGCAGCAGCTGCGCATGCTCAATGCTGGCAGCACTCAGGCCAGTATCCACCGCGTCGGTCTGTGCCAACACAGGCAGCGGCGCGAAACCGCTCATCAACAAGACTGAAGCGAGCATCGCCCGCAGTGGTAAATAGGCAAACTTCATTACTAATCACCTGAAGACGAAAACCGGGCAACATTATTACGTACTTTGGTGCGCAAGGCACGCCAGGGGCTTGAGAAGGAAGCTGAATTTGGTGCAGAAATACTCGCCTTCACGCCGGCTCTGCTACCACCGTGTTGAGCCATCACTACGCGCCCACTGACCTGATGGAGGTGCGGCATGAACGTGACGACGGCAGTTGGTACCGGCAACGCAGATGTATCAAGCGAAGCGTGATGGGCGCAGCCGGGTGATTGCAGCCGAGCACGTTGCCTGATGTTGCGTTAACGGGTGCGCTGCGACGCAATGGTGCCGCCGTCCACCACCAGCTCAGCGGCCGTGATATAACTGGCCTCATCAGACAACAAAAAGCGCACCGCAGCCGCCACTTCGCGTGGAGCACCCATGCGGCCCAGCATCACCGGGCGCTCAAAATATCCCGGCTCCAGATAATCAACTACAGGCTGCATCATTGGAGTGAGAATATAGCCGGGCGTAACCGAATTGATGCGGATTCCGTCGCGGGCGAGGTCATCAGCCAGCGAACGCACTAACGACAGCATGCCGCCCTTGGACGCCGTGTAAGCAGGGTTCATCTGGTTCCCCAAGGACGCATTGATCGAGGCGATTGCCACCACCGCAGCGCCGGGCTGCGCAGCCAGGGTGCTCCGCAGCTGCTGCACCATGAACGGCAAGGCCTTCAAATTCACATTCAGCACCGCATCCCACTGGGCTTCGGTTAGTTCCTCAACGGGCACTGCGAGCGAAATGCCCGCCGCGTGCACCAGACCCCCCACCACAGGCAGCGCTGCACGGGTTTGAGCCCAAGCCGGTGCAATATTGGCCATCTTGCTGAGGTCGACCCCCACGCCCACAGTGGGCACGCCGAAACGTGACGCAATATCCGCCGCCACCGCAGTACTGCGCTCGGCGTCAATATCCCACACCGCTACCGGCCGGCCAGACTCCGCGAGCGCTTCCGCCGTCGCCAGGCCAATGCCTGACACCGCTCCCGTCACTACAACACCGCTGCCGGGGGTTTCTGCCTTGCTCATCTGCGCTTACCTCACTGTGAATTCAGACGCAATCTAGAGGACTGCGCTGCTTCAGCCTAGCCAGCATAGGCAGAAACCCCGCCCCAGTTCAATTGCCTGCGCCTGTGCCCACGGGATGGATGAGCGCTCGCAAGGCACAGCTCTGAGGCATACCACACTGCACAAAGCACGCGTGATCCTGTAAAGTGGCGCGTATCTATATCATTGAGGAAACTACTGTGGCAGACGCACCCGCCTACGTTGTGGCGAATTTCATCGTTCACGACGCCAACGAATATCGTCAATACGAAAAAGGCTTCTTCCCTATTTTAAAACGGCACGGTGGCAGTTTTTTCACCTACGACGACAACCCGGTCACACTCGAGGGGCCAGAGCCCCGGGAAGGCCGTATGGTGCTATTCCAGTTTCCCAGCGAAGCCGCGGCGCGCGCGTGGTATGCCGACCCGGACTATCAGGCGCTCTCCGAATTTCGCCGCGCTGGCACCGACCTCAAATTTCTGACGCTACTGCACGGGTTGCCCCCCAGAGAGTAAGGG
>JANQUV010000131.1:53889-55173 GCA_030730585.1 Haliea sp. | reverse complement strand
CAACAACTGCGCCGGTTGATGGCCTACGAAGTATCGCGAAGCAAGCCCCCGGAAGACTTTCCGACTCTGCCGCCACTACCTTCAGCGCGTTACACCCATCCGGATTATTACACGCTGGAGCGTGAACTTCTGTTCAGAAAAACCTGGCTGCTGGCTGCGCACCTGGACGAGATCCCTGAACCAGGCTGCTTCCAGCGCTGGGATATAACAGGTGTGCCAGTTGTTCTGGTACACGCGGATAACGGCGATATCCACGCGCTGATCAACCGCTGTAGCCATCGTGGCGCTCCGGTCGCCATGGATAACAAGGGAAAGAAACAACGCCTGACCTGCCCCTATCACGGCTGGAGCTATGGCCACGATGGAGAACTGCTCGCTGTACGCGAGTCGCGTGACTTTGGCGCCCTGGATATGAAAGCGCTCGGTTTGCAGCGCTTGCGCTGCGAGCGCCTCGGCAAGCTGATATTTGTAAATTTCGATACGCAAGCGTCGACGCTGCGAGAGAGCCTTGGGGCACTCGTGGAAGAATGGGCCCAGTTCGACCTGGCCAACTGCCGGCTCTCACGGCGGGATCGCTTCACCGTGCGCTGCAACTGGAAAATCGCCATGGAGGCCAACCTCGAGGTCTACCACGTACCGAGCATTCACGGCAGGACCGTAGCGCCAGTGCTCGACGCAAAGCGCAACGTGAACACCTTCTACCCCGGAGGCCACAGCAGGATGGTTGCCCCCATTCCCGAGGGCCACGCGCAGCCTGCCTGGAGATCAAAGTGGCCGGAAATTGCCACGGCGGGAGAGATCGCCAGAACCTGCACGCAGTCCTACAGCATGTTCCCCAACCTCGTGATGCCGCTCAATCAGTTTGTCATACCGCCTATACAGTTCTGGCCTGACGGCCTCGATCAATGCATTGTCGAGACATGGACCATGGCACCGGATTGGGGTTCCAGCCCCACCAACGGCCCGGACATGTGGACAGAGAACAACGGTGCACAACCCAGCCTGGTCTTGCGCGAGGACATTGAGATGTCAGAAGCGATCCAGGCAGCACTGGACCCCGGCACAAGCAAGGACATCCCTCTGAGCTATCAGGAGGCGAGAATCTACTATTCACATCAGTGCGCTGATGCAGCAATTGGACGCCAGAACATTCCCGCTGAATTGCAGGTTCAGCCGGTGCTCAATGCGACGTGGCTCCACCCAAATGAACCGCGTTTGAAGTAAACCCGCCCTATGACGACTATCAGGCAAAAACGACGCGCAAAATTCCCGTATTTATTGCCG
>JANQUV010000131.1:5051-53789 GCA_030730585.1 Haliea sp. | reverse complement strand
GCCGCGCCGCGCTAGGCCATTTGGGAAAAAGATGCCGTTGGTTGGAATGTTCAGCCATCGATTGCCTTCCTGCGCCACCCGATTTCCTTAGCAGAGGATCCCATGAATAAGGACACACTTCCCTCTGCACAGCGCAATAGTCCGTGCAGGGCATGCGTTACGGGCAGGGTTAGCAATCCGTCTAATCCTGGGGCCGGGAACAGCCAATCAACTCCGGGATAGAAAGATTTCGACGCCCCTGCCGGTCCAGGTCATCGGCTAGCGCTTGCAGCGAGGGGCCTGGCTGCGGTGTTACGCCCTCCGGCCGTAGCGGCTCACCACATTCACTACAGGCCAGCAAAGGACGAGTGACCTTGCCGCACCCGCGATGCACATACTCCAAGGGGACACCGGGGTCCTGCGCCATCCAGTCATCACCCCAGCGGGAGAGGCTCATCAGCACCGGGTACAGGCCGAGGCCTTTGCGTGTCAGCCGGTATTCGTGACGCAGAGGGCGCTCGTTATAGGGCACCTTGACCAGCACACCCTGCTCCACCAGCTTGCTCAGCCGCTCGGAGAGACGGTGGCGGGTAATGCCCAAATTGTGCTGAAATTGTTCGAAACGCCGAGTGCCCAAAAAGGCATCGCGCAGGATCAGCAGAGTCCAGCGCTCCCCCACCACCGACAGCGCCCGCGCCACCGAACACAATTGCTGATCAATCTCAGTCCAACGCATTACCCTTTCCCCCTGCAGACACTGCAGTTATGATCCAGCCCAATTGCGTTGAGCATAAACGACCACCCCGCGAACGCCAATGAGGAGATCCCATGACACACGGTATCGGCGGCTCTGACGCCGTCACTGAACTCGACCGGCTGCAGGACATGAGCGCCGGCGCAACACCGATTGGTGATGCAGAGTACGCCCGCCGCCTGCAGCGCGCGCCTCGAAGACCACTTCTATATGACGGAAAACGGACCGCGCTGGTTTACCCAGCCGGCCCGTTCTGTGGACGACCCTTTCGGGCCGTAAGAGTGCTATTGCTCGGCTGATCAGCCGAACTGGTTCATGGTGTTGTCTTTGCCGCCCGCCTTGAGGGCGGATTCGCCGGCAAAGTATTCCTTGTGGTCATCGCCCATATTGGAGCCGGCCATATCCTGGTGCTTGACGCAGGCTATGCCTTGGCGAATTTCCTTGCGCTGCACGCCTTGCACGTAGGCCAGCATACCCTCTTTGCCAAAATACCCCTTCGCCAGGTTGTCGGTCGACAGTGCTGCAGTGTGGTACGTGGGCAGTGTGATCAGGTGGTGGAAAATACCGGCTTCACGGGCGGCATCGGCCTGGAAGGTTTGAATGCGACGATCCGCTTCCTGCCCGAGCTCCGTGGCATCGTAGTCTTCGCTCATCAGCTTGTCGCGAGCGTAAGCGGAAACATCCTGGCCAGCTGCACTCCAGGCATCAAACACCTGCTGGCGGAAGCTCAGGGTCCAGTTAAAGGACGGCGAGTTGTTGTAGACCAGCTTGGCGTTGGGGATGACCTTACGAATTTCATCTACCATGGCGCCAATTTGCCCCACATGCGGCTTCTCGGTTTCGATCCACAGCAG
Source organism: Haliea sp. (assembly GCA_030730585.1). Classification (GTDB taxonomy): domain Bacteria; phylum Pseudomonadota; class Gammaproteobacteria; order Pseudomonadales; family Halieaceae; genus Haliea. The sequence goes on along the minus strand of JANQUV010000131.1, from coordinate 52,202 downwards.
GTCCGCTCCGTTTTGCAGGCTGGTAATACAATCCAGCACACAGCGTGCCTCACCAGTGCCGTCCTGGAAGCGATACAGGCCGTTGGGCAGGCGCACGGGGCGCACCAGTTTGCCGTCTTGCTTGATGATAACGTCACCTTCGCGCACGTCCTCGGCGCTCTCGATCTGGTCGGTTTGCAAGAAGGTGTTGTACTTGTGGGCGAGGTCGCCCGTGCTGCGAGACACCGGAATCTTTTGCGTGAGGCCTGCACCCAGAGAGTCGGTACGCGCAACGATCACGCCGTCATCCACGCCAAGCTCCAAAAACGCGTAGCGCACAGCGTTGATCTTGGCCAGGAAGTCTTCGTGCGGGACGGTGACCTTACCGTCCTGATGGCCGCACTGCTTGGCGTCGGACACCTGGTTTTCGATTTGAATCGCGCAGGCACCCGCCTCAATCATGCGCTTGGCCAACAAGTAAGTCGCTTCCTCGTTACCGAAGCCTGCATCGATGTCGGCAATAATCGGCACCACGTGGGTTTCGTAGTTATCGATAGAGTGCAGTAGCGCTTTTTCACGCACCGCATCACCCGCTTCACGGGCTGCATCCAGGTCGTGGTAGAGGTGGCCGAGCTCGCGCGCATCCGCCTGACGCAAGAAGGTATACAGCTCCTCAATGAGCGCGGGCACTGACGTTTTCTCGTGCATGGACTGGTCTGGCAACGGGCCAAACTCACTGCGCAGGGCGGCGATCATCCAACCGGACAAGTACAGGTAGCGCTTGTTGGTGGTCCCGTGGTGCTTCTTGATCGCGATCAGTTTCTGCTGGCCAATGAAACCGTGCCAGCAGCCGAGCGACTGCGTGTACTGGCTGCTATCGGCATCATAGGCGGCCATGTCGGCACGCATGATGCCCGCGGTGTAGCGTGCAATGTCGAGGCCCGTACGGAAGCGATTCTGGTGCTTCATGCGCGCGGCGTATTCGGGATGGATGTTGTCCCAGGTGCCGCCCTGCGCGGTGCGCAGTGCAGCAAAGGATTCGACATCTTTCAGGTAGTCTGACATGGCTGGCCTCTGTCTTGCGAAGTGGGTATGCCGCGCATCTTAGCCATCAGCCGCCCATAAATGAAATAAATAGAAAATATTTTTACTATTCACTGCATGAATTATTCGACCCGCCTCAAGTCTCCCAGCGGTGTTGACGCAGCCACACACAGGCCCAGAGTAAACAGCCCGCTACCACCACGCCAGCGAAGAGGCCGAACAAGCCCGGGCTTACCCAGCGCTCATCGTGCAGATACCCACCTACGCCAACATCATCGGGGGTTAGCCGCGGCATATGCACCCAAACCCTGGCAATGAGGTACCGGGAGCCCAATAACAGTGCTTCAAGCACCACCAGCCCCAGCAGCGGTGCAATCGCCATAAGCGCAGGCGAGCGCCGCGCCGCGGCAGAAGCCAACAATACCCAAGCATAAACCGGCGCCGCCCACAGTGCGGTGAGCATCCAACCGACCGCCTGATCCGCAAATAAACGGCTCAGGCTCAGGTTTGCCAGCAGCAGGTCCAGCCCACTCGTAGCCTCAGCGGCCAGCCGTGAGAGTGTAAACAGTAGCGCCAACTGAGCTACCCAGGACGCGGCCAAAAACAGCACCGGCGCCAGCACGGTAGCCACTGCCAGCTTTGCCAACACCTCTTCCCAAGCCGCAACCGGCATCGACTTCCAGAACAAGATGCTACCGTCTTTGCGGTCGGTGAACAGGCAGCCCTGCAAATAATTAAAGCTCACCAGCAGCAACGCCATCAGCATCAGCGCGTGCACACCGTAGAACAACAGGTGCAGCCCCGAGAGGCTATCCTGAGCCTGAACTGCGGCCCGCGCACTGTCACTGCCCACGGCACCTAAAGCCGCCCCCAGGCTCATATGGCCCGCCTCCTCCATCTGGCTAAACGCCTCAAACAAGGCCGCACCGAACTCGCTAAGCTGGTTGGCCACCCGGCTACTCGCCAGTATCAGTAGCGCTAGCAACCCGCCTGCCAGCAGGGGCGTCCACAGCAAAGATACCCGGTACTCCCGAAGTTCGCGCTGCAACAGAGTACGCCATCGCGTCGCACTAAAGTCAGCCACGAGCGTTATCCTCGCCGACCACCGCCACAAACAGATCTGCCAGTGCCGGTGCGCGCAATTCACCCAGGGGTGCCAACACTTCGCGGTCAATATCTTCAAAAATGAACGCCTGGCCTCCCGGCAGCGGGCGTTGACTCAGATGCGCCACCTCTGCGGCACGCTGCGCAGCCGCGCCCTCAGCGCGCAACTCCACAAAGCGCGCCTGCAGTGCGGCGACCGATTGGTAAAGTAGCTTGCGGCCGCGGTTCATAAACATGACATGGGTGAGGATGCTCTCCACCTCCTCTACCTGATGCGTGGAGATGATAATCGTGCGCTCCTGATGAAAATTATCATTCAGCAGCTGCTCAAAAAACTGCTTACGGAACAGAATATCGAGGCCGAGAGTGGGCTCATCGAGCACCAGCAGGCGGGCATCGACTGCCATCACCAGCGCCAGATGCAGCTGCACCGTCATGCCTTTGGACAGCTCGCCGATACGCCGTCCCAGCCCGACTTCAGTGCGTGACAGCATCTGTTCGGCCTGCGCGCGGTTGAATTTGGGGTGGGTGCCGGCACTATAGTCAAGCAACTGCTTCACACGCATCCAGCGCGGCAAGACGGCTGTGTCGGCAATAAAGGCGACATGCTCCGCAAGTTTTGCCGGTTCACGCCGTGGGTCCATGCCCAGCACCGACAGCTCGCCTTGGCAGCGAGTGAGCCCCAGCAGCGAGCGCAGCAAGGTGGTTTTACCGGCGCCATTGGGCCCAATAAGCCCCAGCACGGTACCGGGCTCTACCTGCAGGTCAACGCCGGCAACAGCGTGCTGGGCGCCAAATCGGCGCTGTAGTCCTCGTGCCGAAATTACCTCAGTCATTGATGACTCCTGTTGCCTTCGGCGCTAGGCGGGAAAATTCTGCTGCATGTTGCCGGCAATCGCAGCCGCCACGCGCTTGGCTCGCTCTGCACGCTCGCCACAGTAATACGTATCGACCGTTGCGGTAAAGGTGGCCACCCAGCGGGCAAAATCCGCGGGCTGCAAAGGCTGTTGGTGATGTAGTCGGCGATGAATAGCCATCGTATGGCGCCGATAGTGCTGCTCACCCAGCAGCAGTTTGCACCAGTAATCCACAATGTGCGGCAGATGAACATCGAGATCGATCTGTGCCACATCGAGAAAAATCGGCGCCAGCTGGGGATCTGTCAACACGCGCGCATAGAAACGCTGTACAAAGGCCTCGATGTTCGCGCGGCAATCCAGATCGGGCTTGCCACGGTTGGCGCCATTGTTGCAATTTTCGTTGCCCATGGCAGAGCCGCTAGCGTTTTTTCTTTTTGTCGTTTTTCTTCACGTGAGCCATCAGGCGCCGCTTACGCTGCACCTGCCGCTGTGTGAGCTGGTTGCGCTTTTCAGCGAAGGGGTTCTCCGCCGTGCGGAACTCAATGCGCACCGGCGTACCCGTGAGCTTCAATTCGCGGCGGAACACTTTCTCGAGGTAACGCTGGTAGCTATTGGGTACGCTGCTGGTCTGGTTGCCGTGAATAATAATCAACGGCGGATTCTGGCCGCCGGGATGCGCATAGCGTAGCTTGATACGACGGCCGTTGATCATCGGGGGTGAATGATCAAACACGGCACCTTCAAGAATACGCGTAAGCTGATTGGTATTGAGCTTGCGCGTGGCGGAGCTGTGCGCGCCGAGTATGGACTTGTAGAGATGCCCCACGCCCGTGCCATGCAGTGCAGAGATAAAATGCGTATCGGCATAGTCGGCAAACACCAGGCGCCGGTTCAACTCATTGCGAATCCAGTCGCGCTCGTGAGATTCAATGCCGTCCCACTTGTTTACCGCCAAGACCAAACCCCGGCCTGCGTCGATACAGTGGCCCAGCAAGTGCAGATCCTGGTCGACTATGCCTTCATGTGCATCCATCACCAAGAGCACAACATGCGCGTCATCGATCGCCTTCAGAGTTTTAACAATAGAAAACTTCTCGACGGTTTCACGCACATTCTTGCGCCGCCGAACGCCCGCAGTGTCGATCAGGGTATAGCGCTGCCCGTCCCGTTCGTAGTCGATATACACGCTGTCTCGCGTGGTGCCTGGCTGATCAAACACCACCACGCGTTCTTCGCCTAGCAGACGATTGACCAGTGTCGACTTACCCACATTGGGGCGCCCCACAATGGCCACGCGAATGCTGTCGCGCCGGTCAATGCCGGCGGCATCTTCTGGCTCGTCTTCGGGGAAGGTGGCCAGCACATCGTCAATCATCTGCCGCACGCCGCGGCCGTGCGAGGCCGCGATGCCGTGCAAAATTTCTACACCCAGCGCATAAAAATCACCCAGCGCAACATCTTCATTGAGCCCGTCGATTTTGTTCACAACGACATGAAAGGCCTTGTTGCGCTGCCGCAAGTGACGCGCCAGCGCCTGATCAGCCGGGTTCAAACCCTCGCGGGCATCCACCAGAAACAGCACCGCATCGGCCTCCTCAATGGCGAGCAGAGACTGCCCCGCCATTTGTGCCTCAATGCCTTCTTCGTCGCCGCTGATGCCACCCGTATCAATGGCGATAAATGGACGCGAACCGATGCGCGCTTCGCCGTATTTGCGATCCCGAGTGAGCCCCGAAAGGTCTGCCACCAGCGCATCCCGACTGCGAGTGAGCTGGTTAAACAATGTCGACTTGCCCACATTGGGGCGGCCGACCAGGGCGATTACGGGAATCATGGCGTTTACCTGGAGGTGGAGCTAATTTCGTAAGCCTGCAGCTTGCCACTGTTGCCGAACACATAGAGCAGGTTGCCGTCGCTCAACATGTCGGCGCGAACGCCATCGCTGTCGGGCCGGAAGCGGCCCACAAAACTGCCATCGACTTGCGACAGCAAATGTACGTAGCCTTCAAAGTCGGCAACAGCTAGATAACTGCTGACCGGTGTGGGCCGGCCCAACCCGCGCCAGGCGAGAGCATCCTGGCTCCAGCGCTGGCCCTGGCCGGTGCGCAGAAACGCGATAACCCTGCCATCTTCGTCCGCGGCGTAAACGTTGCCAAAGCCCTGTGACACGCCGGAAACAGACGATACCGGACTTTCCCAGATTTTGCGCCCGCTGGCCACGTCAATCGACACCACATAGCCCTGGTAGCTCGAGGCAAACAACTCGTTACCAGCCAGCGCCATGGTTCCGTCGACATCGACGATTCTCTCGATTTCCGAGCGGCCCTGAGGGATAGCCACGCGGGCCTCCCATTCCACAGAACCGGTCGCGGCATCAAAGCCCACCACGCGGCCGTTGGAGAAGCCCGCGATGGCGCGATTACCCTGCAGAATCGGGGTGCTGGTGCCGCGGATGGTCAACACCGGCATGTTACTGTCGTAGGTCCAGAGCCGTTCACCTGTTGCAAAATCAAGGCCGTGCAACTTACCGTCGTAGGTTTGGACCACGACGACCTTGCCGTTGCCCTGCGGTGGCGCCAGCACCTCGCCGGTGACCGGCGCACGCCAGCGCACAACGCCGCTGCTCGCGTCCAGGTGAATCACGAAACCGTCGCTGGCACCCAAAAATACGCTATCGTTGTAGAGGCCAACACCACCGGAAATCGGCAGCTCGAGGTCTACGTCCCACACCTTGCGGCCAGTGGTCACATCCAGCGCTTTCACTTCGCCGTCAGCCGAAGCCGCATAAATGCGGCCATCGCCAATCACCGGCTCAATACGGTACAACCCCTTGCCCTGGCCATCGCCAACGCTGGTTGACCACAGCCGCTTTGCCTTGACGGTCTGCTCGATTTTTTCGAGCTCCACAGGCGCGCGGGGGTCTTCGTCATCGTCAATTTCAAACCAGCCTTTGATGGTACTGCAGCCGCCCAGAGCAAACAGACACAGTAGGAGCACACTCCAGCGAGCCACAAAAGAACTCATGCGCCGCCCTCCGCACTGGCCGCATCAAGGCTTTGCAGCTTGGCCGCCAAGGTTTCCAAATTGAGCTGCGCGGGATATGTCTGCACCAGCGCTTGCGCCTCACGGTAGGCGTCAAGCGCCTCCGCATTGCGCCCTACACCTGCCAGCACATCACCCCGAGCCATGGCCGCAGCCCCCTGATACTTGCCGGCGGAGGCCGGCACGAGCAGCGCCAGCGCTTGCTCCGTGTTGCCCTGCGCTGCCAACACACGCGCCAAGCGCAACTGTGCGACGAGGGCGGTTTCACTGCCGCTATCGGCCTTGCCCAGCACCCAGCGCAGATCGGCCTCCGCGGCCTCCAGGTCACCACCGAGCACCGCCACCCGCGCCTGGTGCAGCGCCGCAAACTGCGCGTAAGTGGTGCCCGCATAATCGGCGCGCAGCTGCGTGGCCAAGCGCAGCACCGGAGCCGCGGTCACGACGCCCTCCTGTGCCATCGCCGCCGCTTCCAGCATCTGCTGATAAAGATCCGAAGCGCTCGCCGTGCGCTGCGCATCATAGCGCTGCCAGCCCTGCCAGCCGAACGTCCCCGCCAGCACCAGCACAATCGCCACCACCGTAGACCGACCATTCTCGTCCCACCAGCGACCCAGTGCTTCTACTTGTTCTTCTTCTGTACGATATGATTCCACGCTCTAGATTCCTTGGGTTGTGGTGTCAGGAGGCTGTGCCACGCTGTAAAAATCCGGCCAATTCGGCCAGTGGCAGAGCGACCTGCTCCGCTTGCTCGCGCAGCGATTTAACGGTGACCGTAGCATTCGCCACCTCATCGTCGCCCCAGATCAGCGCCCAGCGAGCGCCACTCTTGTCTGCTTTTTTCAACTGACTGCGAAAACTGCCGCCGCCGGTGTGTTGCACAATACGCAGCCCAGGCAACGCACTGCGCAGCGTTTCCAGCGCTGTAAACGCCGCTATTTCAGCACCGCCACCTGAATTCACTGCATAAACATCCACGGCGGGCACAGCTGCTGGAGCGGCCTCAAGGGCCTCCAGCAGCAATACCAGGCGCTCTTTGCCCATCGCAAAGCCAATACCGGGAGTGGGTTTGCCGCCCAGCTGTTCCACCAGGCTGTCATAACGGCCACCTGCACACACGGTTCCCTGTGCACCCAGCCGGTCGGTGACCCATTCAAATACGGTTTTATTGTAGTAGTCGAGGCCGCGAACCAGCGATGGGTTCACCACATAGGGCACTGCCGCGGCGTCCAGCAGCTCGCGCACACGCACAAAATCCGCTTTCGACTCGTCATCAAGGTAATCGGCCAATAGCGGCGCATGCGTTAACACCGCCTGCGTACCAGGGTGCTTGCTGTCCAGAATGCGCAAGGGGTTACTGAGCAAGCGACGCTGGCTGTCTTCATCCAGCGCCGCGTGATGGGCCGACAAATACTCCACTAAAGCCGCGCGAAAAGCTTGGCGAGAGGCGCTGTTGCCAATCGAATTTACTTGCAGCTCGACATGCTCAGCAACACCCAGCGCGCGCCACAGACGCGCCGTCATCAATATCAATTCGGCATCAATTTCCGGCGTTACCACCCCAAAGACTTCCGCGCCAATCTGGTGAAACTGGCGCTGGCGGCCTTTTTGCGGACGCTCGTAACGAAACATGGGGCCGCTGTACCACAGCCGCTGTACCGTGCCTAACAAACTATTTTGAATCGCGGCCCGCACACAACCGGCAGTGCCCTCGGGGCGCAACGTCAGGCTTTCGCCGTTGCGGTCATCAAAGCTGTACATTTCCTTTTCAACGATGTCTGTCACTTCACCGATAGAACGACGAAACAGCGCCGTTTGCTCAACGATAGGCAGTCGAATTTCCCCGTAGCCATAGCTGGCAAGCACACCGGCGACGGTGCGCTCAAGGTACTGCCAGCGCTCACTTTCATCCGGGAGAATATCGCTCATGCCCCGAATGGCTCGAATCGTTGTCACCTGTGCTCCTGCCTTTTTATCACTTGCAGCGCGCGATCATGCGCGCATCCTCAGCCGCGCGCTCGGCCTCCAGGTTAACCGCCCGCTTACGAATAACCTGCTCCAGGTGGTCGATAAAATCCTGATTGCTGACCTTGTGATCCGGTTCGCCGTCGATGTAAATCAGGTTGCTGGGGCTGGCGCCGGTGAGGCCAACATCGGCCTCTCGCGCCTCACCCGGGCCATTAACGATGCAGCCAATGACTGCTACATCCATGGGCGTGCGGATATCTTCCAGCCGCTGCTCAAGAATATTCATGGTCGAAATAACGTCGAAGTTCTGCCGTGAACAGCTGGGGCAGGCAATAAAATTGATGCCATTGGCGCGTAGCTTCAGGCTCTTTAGAATTTCAAAGCCAACCTTGACCTCTTCCACCGGGTCTGCCGCCAAGGACACGCGAATGGTGTCGCCGATGCCGTCCATCAGCAACATCCCCAAACCTACCGCCGACTTCACGGTACCGCCGCGTAACCCGCCGGCTTCAGTAATACCCAAATGCAGCGGTTGTTCAATCTGCTTGGCCAGCAAGCGATAAGCCGCTACCGCCATGAACACTTCCGACGCTTTCACACTGACCTTGAAATCCGGATAGTTGAAGCGGTCGAGGATATCGACATGGCGCAGCGCCGACTCCACCAGCGCTTCCGCGGTAGGCTCCGGATATTTGCGCTGCAACTCTTTCCCCAGCGAGCCGGCATTCACACCGATACGGATAGGAATACCTTTATCGCGAGCACAGTCGATCACCGCGCGGACCTTCTTGTCGCTGCCGATATTGCCCGGGTTAATGCGCAGGCAGTCGACCCCGTACTCCGCCACCTTAAGCGCAATTTTGTGGTCAAAGTGAATGTCAGCGACCAGAGGCACGTCGACACGGGCGCGGATCGCCCGAAAGGCTTCCGCCGCGTCCATACTGGGCACGGATATGCGCACGATGTCGGCACCCGCATCCTGAATGGCCTTCACCTGCGCTACCGTGGCATCCACGTCACAGGTTTCCGTATTCGTCATGCTCTGCACGCTGATCGGGGCATCGCCTCCCACCGGTACGGAGCCGACCATAATTTGCCGGCTGACCCGACGAGTGATAGGAGAGGGTTTATGCATGAGCTTATCCTCCTGAAAACTGACGTGTGGAGGCCTCGCCGACCTGCGCCCACCACATACCCAAAACCAACAGCGCCGACACTGCCAGGCCAAATACAATACCCACCCCGGTGCGCTGCAGGGGGTGCAGGCGGCGCGGAAGATCCGCCCCTGACTGCGCCGCGGATTCCGGGCCACTCGGATTGAACCCGGCCAACACTTCAACGTCATCCAGACCCAGCAGCCGAGCATAGGCCCTGATGTAGCCGCTGGCGAACGCCGGTCGACGCAGGCGGTCGTAGGCATCCCGCTCCAGCAAGCCCACCACTTCCGGCAGCCAGTGCAGGCGTCCCGCCACCTCGGCTGGTGACCAGCCACGCGCCAGACGGGCGGCCTGGAGCAGCGCTCCGGGTGCGGCCCTTATAGCAAGCGGTGCTTCAATTATTTCTTTACTCCCCACTGTTCAGGGCCTGCTGGTATTCCTGATACTCGGGTGACTTCGGATACAAGCTGCCCAGCGCCAGCGCGTAGCTGCTCTCTCCGTCTTTATCACCGAGCGCACGAGCCAAACGCACCCCCAACCACAAACCGCGCGGGCTCTGTGGCCGCACCGCTGTGCGATAAGTTCCATAGTGGCGCTCGGCTTCCCGGTACGCACCGTCATCGTATTTCAGTATCGCCAGCTCCAACAAAGCAATACTGTTGGTGCGATCCATGGACAGCGCTCGGCTAAACGCCTCCTCCGCTTCAGCGCGCTTGCCCAGCTGCATCCGGCACAGGCCCAAATTCACAAACGCCAATGGCCGTGCGGCGTACAGCGTGTCTTTCACCACATAATCGAGTTGCTTCTCGGCATCGGCGTAGCGCTGCTCGGAGAATAAAAAAGCCGCATAGTTGTTGCGCGCTCGGGAGAAATCACGCTGCAGGCGAATGGCTTTCTCGAAACTTTGCTCAGCGAGCTCTTTCTCGCCCGTGCTTTGGTACACCAGCGCGAAGGCCTCGTGCACTTCCGCGTTGCGATCATCTATTTTTACCGCTTGCGCCAGGTTACGCTTGGCATTCTCCCAATCGCCCTCACCAATATACTGGCGCGCCAGGCCCACCCGCCGCTCCAGCGCCGCTTGCGGCGAAGGGGGATTGGTATAAACGCTGTCAGTAGTGGTAACACAGCCGGTAAGCGGTAGCACAAAACAAACCGCCAGCAGCAGTAGGAAAACACGTACTGTATTAGGAAAAAGCATCGGCGCTGATGTCATCGTGCTTCAACCTCTGCGGCCAAACCTGCCGCCCGGTAGCGCTCACTGCGCCGGGTACGATCCACAACCTGGCCAACCAATTGGCCGCACGCGGCGTCAATATCGTCACCCCGCGTAGTGCGTATGGTCACCACAAAGCCTGCATCCACCAACACCTGCCAAAACCGGGATACCGCATTGCCGCTGGGGCGCTGGTAGTCGGATTGGGGGAAGCTGTTAAAGGGAATCAGGTTGATCTTACAGGGGAAATCACGCAGCAGCACGGCCAGTTCACGGGCCTGATCAACTTGGTCGTTGATGCCAGCCATCAGCGTGTACTCCACGGTGACAACGCGTTTGCTGTCAGCCTGTGCATCGATGTAGGCGCGGGCGCTGCGCAGTAACTCCGCTATCGGGTACTTGCGGTTAATCGGCACCAGTTGGTTGCGCAGTGCATCATTGGGCGCATGCAGGGAAATAGCCAGTGACACCTCACTGAGGGTTGCCAACCGGTCCAACGCAGGCACCACGCCGGAGGTGCTCAGGGTGACGCGACGCTTGGAAATACCGTAGCCCAAGTCCGACATCATGAGGTCCATCGCCGCAACAACGTTGTCAAAGTTGAGCAGGGGTTCGCCCATGCCCATCATCACCACGTTAGTCACAACCCGGCGGTTACCCGCCTGAAACGCATCGTAGGACTTGATCGCCAACCACACCTGGCCAATGATTTCAGCCGCCGTGAGGTCGCGTTCGAAGCCCTGCTTGCCGGTTGAACAAAAACTGCAGTCAAGGCTGCAACCTACCTGCGAGGAGACGCAGAGTGTTGCGCGGGTACCGTCGGGGATCAGCACGGCTTCCACCAGCCCACCGCCGGACACACGAATGGCCCACTTGCGCGTACCATCGGTGGAATCCAGCTGGCTGACAATCTCCGGAGGCCGCACCTCGGCAATCTCCAGCAGCTTTTCGCGCAGCGCCTTGCCCAGATTGGACATGGACTCGATGTCGGTGACGCCCGCATGATGCATCCACTTCATCAATTGCTGCGCACGAAACTTCTTCTCCCCCATATCAAGGAAGAACTGTTCCAGCTGCAGCTGCGTCATGCCCAGCAAGTTAACCTTGGTGGGCGTGACAGAAGATGCGATGACCGCGGGCTTCATAGTGTGGGCTGCGCTCGCTCAGCCGCGGCCGCAGAGGTCGCTGGCGGCAAAAAAGTAGGCGATCTCACGCGCGGCAGAGGCCGGCGAATCAGACCCGTGTACCGCATTGGCGTCGATAGACTCAGCGAAATCGGCGCGGATAGTGCCAGCTTCTGCATCCTTGGGATTGGTTGCACCCATCAGCTCGCGGTTCTTGGCAATGGCATTGTCGCCTTCAAGCACCTGCACCATCACGGGGCCAGACGTCATGAACTCGATCAAAGCCGGGAAAAAGGGGCGCTCACGGTGCTCAGCGTAAAAACCGCCAGCCACGTCACCGCTCAACCGCACCATCTTCGCTGCAACAACCTGCAGGCCGGCAGATTCGAACCGTGAATAGATCTGCCCAATTACATTTTTTGCCACCGCATCGGGCTTCACAATAGACAAGGTACGCTCAACAGCCATCTGACTCTCTCCAGAGATAAATAGAAAACAATCGGGGCCGTGCGCCCCAAGGTGAAAACCGCGCAATTATACGGGCTTTAGCGCCCGGTTTCACGCGCTAAACGCGTTAGCGCAGGCGGCCAACCACGTCCCGCAGATGCTCAATGGCATGGTCGACGTCCGCCTCTGTGGTAAAGCGGCCACAGCAGAGCCGCAGAGTACTCATTGCCAACGCATCCGGCACACCGATGGCGCGCAACACGTAAGAGGGTTCGACACTCTCGGAATTGCAGGCAGAGCCACTCGACAGAGCCAGGCCCCGCAGCGCCATCAGCAGCGTTTCGCCCTCCACGCCTTCCACGCTGACATTCAGGGCTCCCGGCAAGCGGTGTTCGGCATGCCCATTCAAATGCATGCCACCGAGCGCGGATACGCCCCGCCACAGCCGCTCTCGCAGAGCCAACAGCCGCGCGCCCTCCACCGCCAGTTCTTCGCGAGCAATGCGCGCAGCCTCTCCTATACCGACAATCTGGTGCGTCGCCAATGTTCCCGAACGCATGCCCCGCTCATGCCCACCACCGTGAATTTGAGCTTCCAGCTGCACGCGAGGCTGGCGCCGCACATACAAAGCCCCAATTCCCTTGGGGCCATAAAACTTGTGTGCGGAAATAGACAGCAAATCCACCGGCAACTGCGCCATATCCAGAGGTATTTTGCCCACTGTTTGCGCCGCATCTACATGAAAGAGAGCGCCGGAGGCACGCACAATGTCGCCAATCGCGGCAATATCATTGACCGTTCCCAGCTCATTATTGGCGTGCATGATGCTCACCAAGGCCGTATCCGGGCGCAGCGCGGCAGCAACACTCTCGGGGCGGGTTAAACCGTCGTCCGACGGGTCCAGCCACGTGACTTCCCAACCACAACGCTCCAGCCACAGGCAGGTATCGACCACCGCTTTGTGCTCAATACGCGAGGTCACCATATGCCGGCGGCTATCGTGCTCGCCATAAAAACCCGCTACACCCTTGATGGCGAGGTTGTCAGACTCAGTCGCACCTGAGGTCCACACCAGCTCACGGGGGTCAGCGTTGATCAAATCCGCCAGTTCGCGCCTCGCCTGCTCAACCGACTGCTCCGCGCGCCACCCGTAGATGTGCGAACGCGAGGCCGGGTTGCCAAAGTTGCCGTCCAACGTTAAACAATCGGCCATCAACGCAGCTACACGCGGGTCTACCGGGGTTGAGGCGAGATAATCAAAATAAACCGGGGCTTGCATGCACGTCTCCAGGCCGCAACCTGGCGCTAAAGCTCCCGCAGTGCGACGAGGCTGTCCAGATTGATACGAGAGCGGGCGTCTTGGCGTGAGGATATATGCCGCACTTCACGGCGCTCGACGAGTGTCGCCAGGCTGATCTGGCTGAGAAAACCATGGATTTGGTCGCTCAGATCCTGCCAAAGATGGTGGGTAAGGCACACCTCACCCTGCTGACAGTCAGCTTTACCACCACAACCGGTAGCGTCTACCGCTTCGTCTACCGCATCAATGATCTGCGCCACAAATATGCTGTCACACTCACGCCCAAGGCAGTAACCCCCGCCTGGGCCGCGCACGCTGCTGACCAGCTCACGCCGGCGCAGCCGCGCAAACAACTGCTCGAGGTAGGACAACGAAATCGCCTGACGCCCGGAGATCTCCGCGAGACTCACCGGCCCTTGCTGCCCATGCAAAGCCAGATCAAGCATGGCCGTTACTGCGTAGCGTCCCTTGGTTGTCAGCCGCATGACTTTACCCGTTAGCGTAAAGTGTAGAGTATGCAATGCCCCACCAAATTGGTCAACTTTTGTCCTGTCACCCTTCCTGTGAACCGTCCTGCGGCGGCCGGGCGGGCTTGGGGATATATTTTTGCGTCTCAGTGAGAATACCCCGGAGAATATTCAGCTCCATTTCGTCAAGCCGCAGACGGCTATAAAGCCGGCGCAGGCGTGTCATCAACTGCCGTGGCGCAACAGGATCAAGAAAGCCTATCCCGATCAGTGTTTCCTCAAGGTGTTCATAGAAACGCTCCATATTGTCACCGGTGCTAAATGGCGCGTCCCACTGCGCCTCAGCCTGTGCAGGCAGGCCGCCACCCAGCTGCAGCATGCGCAGCTCATAACACACAATTTGCACTGCCATCGCCAGGTTGAGCGAACTGTAGTTTGGGTCTGAGGGAATATTGAGGTGCAGATTGCAGCGCTGCAACTCCTCATTGGTCAGCCCGCGGTCTTCGCGCCCAAACAACAAAGCGACCTGCTCCTGCCCGGCACGGCTGGCCACCTCTTCGGCGCAGCGCCGCGGGTCCAACAGCGGCCAGGGAATGCGCCGTTCGCGGGCGCTGGTACCCACCACAAACTGGCAGTCAGCAATCGCTTCATCCAGCGTGCTGCACACCACGGCCTGCTCCAGCACATCCAGGGCACCCGCAGCGCGCCAGGTCGCTTGCTCATCCGGATACTGACGCGGCTCTACCAGTACCAGCCTCGAAAGCCCCATATTTTTCATCGCCCGGGCGACGCCACCGATGTTGCCGGGGTGCGAAGTATTCACCAGCACGATGCGAATATTGTCGAATGTCATGAGCCCTTGATACGCGCGACGCGCCCTGTGTAAAAGTCGTGAAGTGTAGCAGATTGCCGGTAGGATCAGGCCCTCAAGTACTGCTATAATCGCGCGCCCCAAAACGCTCACCCAGGACACCTTGTATGGAACCGATGGTCACTATCGCACTGCGCGCCGCGCGCAAAGCAGGCGAACAGATCGTCCGCGCCTCCGATGAGCTCGAACGAATCGACGTGCAAGAAAAAAACGTCAACGACTTCGTGTCAGACGTCGACCGCAACGCCGAACGAGAAATCATCTACCACCTGCGCAAGGCCTACCCAGACCATGCCATTCTGGCCGAGGAAAGTGGCTTGAGCGGTGACGAAAACTCCGAATACCGGTGGGTTATCGACCCGCTGGATGGCACCACCAACTTCCTGCGCGGCATTCCTCACTATGCCGTGTCCATTGCCTGTCTATACCGCGGCAAGCTCGAACATGCCGTCGTTGTAGACCCCGTTCGCCGCGAAGAATTCACCGCCTCACGCGGGCGCGGTGCGCAGCTTAACGGCCGCCGTATCCGCGTGAGCAGCCGCATATCGCTGGACGGTGCGCTGCTCGGCACCGGCATTCCGTTTAAAGATCATTGCGATCAACAACTTAGCGCCTACACCAAGAGCCTCGAACTGTTGGCCGGCCAATGCGCCGGTATCCGCCGCGCTGGCACTGCCTCACTGGACCTCGCCTATGTCGCCGCCGGCCGTCTTGATGCGTTCTGGGAAATTGGACTGGCGCCCTGGGATATGGCGGCGGGTGCACTGCTGGTGAAAGAGGCCGGCGGCATGGTGTCGGATATCAACGCCTCGGAAAACTACATGGAATCCGGCAATATCGTCTGCGGCAACCCCAAGTGCTTCAAGGCCGTGCTGCAAGCCACCAAACCCCTCTTGAGCCGCTAGGGACCGAGCGGGTAAAGGCAAGAGGGCTGGCCACTAACACACGTAGAAGACACCCGAGTTCACTACCCAGTCAGGGCCGGCAAATCAGACAACTCCAACCACACAACCATCAGGGCGTGAGATCCTCCTGCTCCGCCCCTTCCTTAACCGGCAGCATCAAGTCATCCTTGCTCACCCGCAGCAGCACCAGCACACTCGCGGCTACGTACACCGAAGAATAGGTACCGATCACCACACCCACCAACAGCGCTACCGCAAACCCCTTGATCATCGCACCGCCCAACAGCGCCAGGCAAGCCAACACCAGCAGCGTGGTTAACGAGGTGACCAGCGTTCGGCCCAAGGTTTCCGACAAGGAGATGTTGATCACCTCCAGCGAGTTCATCTTGCGCAGCTTGCGGAAGTTCTCCCGAATCCGGTCGGACACCACAATAGTGTCGTTCAAGGAATAACCGATCACCGCCAGCAGCGCCGCCAATACCGTGAGGTCAAACTCCAGGCCAATCAGTGAGAAAAAGCCGAGTGTGATGATCACGTCGTGTACCAGCGCGGCGACCGCGCCCAAAGCAAACTTGAACTGAAAACGGAAGCCGATATAGAGCATCACCATCCCCAGCGCCATCAACATGGCCAGGCCGCCCTGCTCGCGTAGCTCATCACCAACCTGCGGGCCGACGAATTCTATACGCCGCAGTTCTACACCAACCTCGGAAGACGACTCCAGCAAGCTCACCAGAGCGGTGCCTTCGGTGTCCGCATGGCCTTGCGGCAGACGAATCAGCACATCGCGATCAGTGCCAAAGCTGACCACAACCGCACCTGCGTACCCGCCCACATCAAGCGTCTGACGAATCAGCTTAAGGTCGGCTGATTCGCTATAGTGCACTTCCACCAAGGTGCCACCAGTGAAGTCCAGCCCCCAGCTCAGCTGACGGGTAGACAAACTGAAAATAGCTACCAGCAGCAGCACCGCCGACATGCCCAACGCCAAATGACGTTGGCCCATAAAGTTGATCACTTTCATGCTTACACTCCCCCGATGGACAGGGTTCTCACCTTGCGTCCACCGTAGTACAGGTTCACCAGAGCACGCGTACCAATAATGGCAGTGAACATAGAGGTCACAATACCCACCGACAGCGTTACGGCGAACCCTTTCACCGGGCCAGTACCCACCGCATACAGAATCACCGCAACAATCAGCGTGGTGATGTTGGCATCAAGAATGGTGGAAAGCGCGGCGTCGTAGCCCGAATGAATCGCCATCTGGGGTGTTCGCCCGTCGCGTAACTCCTCGCGTATTCGCGAGAAAATCAGCACGTTGGCATCCACCGCCATGCCCACCGTCAGCACGATACCGGCGATACCCGGCAAAGTTAGCGTGGCACCTATCAGTGACATGAAGGCCACCAGCAATACCAGGTTTGCGGCTAGCGCCACAACCGCGATCACGCCAAACACGCGGTAATAGAGAATCATGAACAACACCACGAGAGCCAGGCCGAACTGCACCGACTTCACCCCCAAGCGTATATTCTCCGCACCCAGGGACGGCCCCACCGTGCGCTCCTCGACAAAAGAAATCGGCGCTGCCAGTGCACCCGCGCGCAGCATCAAGGCGAGCTCGGAGGCTTCCAGCGGGCTATCCAAACCAGTGATCTGGAACTGTGCGCCCAGCGCTGATTGAATCACTGGCGCCGTCAGCAGCTTGCGTTCGTCATAGGGGATCTGCACGGTTTTCTCGGTACCGTCTTCCTGCATTTCATAGCGAGTACGGAACTTGCGTTCAATAAACAGCACGCCCATACGCCGCTTGACGTTATTGCGGGTAGCACGAGACATCAACGTGCCGCCCTCACCGTCGAGGCTGATCTGCACATTGGGGCGCCCGTTTTCATCGAAGCTGGCTTGAGCGTTGGCAACGCGCTCACCGGTGATGATGATATCGCGCTCCAGCCACTCAAAAGAACCTGAGCGTTCATCGCTGCGGTACTCAAAGCGTTGTTTTTCTGACTCGGGAGCATCCAGGTTGGCCACCAGGCGAAATTCCAGGTTCGCCACCGTGCCGAGGATACGCTTGGCCTCCGCCGTATCCTGAATACCCGGCAGCTCTACTACGATCCGGTTCTGGCCCTGACGCTGCACTAGCGGCTCCGACACGCCAAGCTCGTTTACGCGATTACGCAGCGTGGTCAGGTTTTGCGACACCGCGTAGTTGGCGATTTCCGTACGCATCTGCTCGGTCATTGAGGCGGTGATCGTCCAGTCCTCACCGCTGCCGGCGCGCTCCAGCGTCAATTCCGGGTGGTTTTCAGCAATCAGGCTGCGCGCAGCCTCACGATCTTCTTCGCTGCGCAGGCGAGCAACCACCGACAAGTCGCCGTCGAGGCCCACAATGCCACGAATGCGCGCGTCACGCAGGGCGCGGCGAATAGCCGTCTCAAAATACTCCTGACGACGCTCCATAGCCGCATTCACATCCACTTCCAGCTTGAAGTGCACGCCGCCACTGAGGTCAAGGCCCAGCTTCATGGGCTGCCCACCAAAGTCGCTGAGCCAGCTGGGCGTCGTCGGCGCAAGGTTAAGGGCGACAATAAAGCCGTCACCGAGGGCACGCTGCACACGCGCTTGCGCCACCAGCTGCTGTTCCGGATCGCGTAGACGCACCAGGGCATTGCGCCCGGATTCATCAATCAGCTCACCGAAATGATCGATACCCGCCTCTTCCAGCGCCGCCGTGGCGCGGCCGAGGGTGCGCTCATCAATCATCTGGGCGCTGCTTTCGCCGGTGATTTGCAGCGCCGGGTCTGGCGCGTACAAGTTGGGAGCTGCGTAAAACAAGCCGATGGCCAGTACCGCAAGCACCAATAGATATTTCCACAACGGGTATTTATTCAACATAATCAGGCTCTAACAGGGTGCCGGGGCTCGGCAGGCGCACGAGCAGCGCACCACAGCCGGGAATGGAAAGTCGGTCATTATAAGGAATCAAGGGGGGGTCACAAGGGGCTGCATCAGCCGACCCAGTGACGCGCGTTACGGAACAACCGCAACCAGGGTGCATCTTCACCCCACTCAGCGGGTGCCCAGGAGTGCTGCACGGTACGATACACCCGCTCAGGGTGCGGCATCATGATAGTCGCGCGCCCGTCGAGGCTGGCCAAACCTGCAACACCCATCGGCGACCCGTTCGGATTGGCCGGGTAGTGCTGGGCCACCGACAGGTCATTATCCAGGTAGCGTAAGGCGACCGTACCGCTGGCCTCACAGGAATCAGCGCCGCCCTCGCAGAATGCTGCACGCCCCTCGCCGTGCGCCACCGCGATCGGCAAATGCGAGCCAGCCATACCCGCCAGCAACACTGAAGGGGTGTTTTCCACCCGCACCAGCGTGAGGCGCGCCTCGAACTGCTCCGAGCGGTTGCGCGCAAACCGCGGCCAATGCTGTGCACCGGGAATAAGCTCTGACAATGCGGACACCATCTGACAGCCGTTACACACGCCCAGCGTAAAGCTGTCTTCGCGCGTAAAAAAACCGGCGAACTGGTCGCGCAGTGCATTATTAAACAAAATACTTTTGGCCCAGCCCTCGCCAGCTCCAAGCACGTCACCGTAGGAGAACCCACCGCAAGCGGCCAGCCCCTTGAACTCACCAAGGCTGCGAGCGCCGCTGAGCAGATCGCTCATATGCACATCTACCGGGGTAAACCCCGCTCGGTGAAACGCGGCGGCCATCTCCACGTGGCCATTGACGCCTTGCTCGCGCAAAATAGCCACGCGCGGACGCACACCACGAGCAATATAGGGCGCCACGATATCGTCCGCTGGATCGAACGTGGCCTGTGCCGACAAGCCGGGATCCACCGCCGTAATGCGTCGATATTCTTCGTCGGCACATGCGGGATTATCGCGCAGGCGAGCAATTTCATAGCTGGTACGAGCCCACAGTGCCTGCAGGCGGCTGCGCACATCGTCCAGCACCACGGCGCCGCCGGCCCGCACGACCACCCGCTCCCCGGCCACGGCGCGGCCGATGGGAAACAGGCACTCGGTGAGGCCCAAGGACGCAGCGCGGGCACGCAGCGCGGGCGCCTGGCTTGCCGCAATTTGCAGCACGCCGCCCGCCTCTTCGGCAAACAGCTGCTGCAGCGGCGTGCCCGCCATCAGCGAGAGGTCCAGTTCCAGCCCACAGTGGCCGGCAAAGGCCATTTCCAGTGCGGTGGTAAGCAGGCCCCCGTCGGAGCGGTCGTGGTAGGCCAGCAACTTGCCCGCCTGCAGCAGCTCTTGCACCAGCGTGAAATACCCTATCAGCCGTTGCGGGTCATCCAGATCGGGCACCTGGTCGCCCACCTGCCCATACACCTGCGCCAGCGCGGAGCCGCCCAGGCGCCCGGCGCCGCAGGCCAAATCCAGCAACCAGAGTTCGGCGTCCGGTGCGCTCGACAACACGGGAGTCGCTGTCATCCTTGCGTCAATCACCGGTGCAAACGCCGACACCACCAGTGATACCGGTGCCGTGACCGCACGCTGCTCACCCTCATCCTGCCAAGTGGTGCGCATCGACATGGAATCCTTGCCAACCGGAATGGTGATGCCCAGCGCCGGGCACAGCTCCATACCAACAGCATGCACGGTGTCGAACAGCACTTCGTCTTCACGGCCCTGCCCCGCCGCGCACATCCAATTAGCCGACAGCCTGATGTCGCTAAGCGCCGCCACCGGCGCCGCGCAAATATTGGTGATCGCCTCAGCAATGGCCATGCGCCCGGAGGCAGGACCATCAACCAATGCCAAAGGGCTGCGTTCGCCCATCGCCATAGCCTCGCCCGCAACACTGTCGTAGGACACAGTGGTCACCGCGCAGTCGGCAACCGGCACTTGCCAAGGCCCGACCATTTGGTCCCGCGCTACCATGCCGGTCACGGTGCGATCGCCAATGGTGATCAGAAACTGCTTGCTCGCTACGCCTGGCAATTGCAGTACGCGCTCAGCTGCTTCCACCACCGGCATATCCAGCACCAGAGGTGGCAGAGACACCGGGCGACGGGTTACATCGCGCTGCATTTTCGGCGGCTTGCCAAACAGCACCGACATCGGCAAATCCACCGCTTCATTGCCGAAATAGCTGTCGGTAAGCGTCAGGTGATGCTCGGCGGTGGCCTCACCCACCACGGCAAACGGGCAGCGCTCGCGCTCGCACAGGGCCTCAAAGCGCGCCAGATGCGCAGGCTCCACGGCCAGCACATAACGTTCCTGGGATTCGTTACACCAGATCTCAACCGGCGCCATGCCGGGCTCGTCGTTGGGCACCTTGCGCAACGCAAAGCGGCCTCCCCGGCCACCATCCTTGACCAATTCAGGCAGGGCATTGGACAACCCCCCGGCACCGACGTCGTGGATAAAAGCGATGGGGTTGTCTGCACCCAGCTGCCAGCAGCGGTCAATAACCTCCTGACAACGACGCTCCATCTCCGGGTTCTGGCGCTGCACCGAAGCGAAATCCAGATCCTCAGCGCTGGCTCCGCTGGCCATAGACGATGCCGCCCCGCCACCCAAGCCAATCAGCATGGCCGGGCCGCCCAGAACAATAAGGTGGGCACCCGGGGCAAAATCACCCTTTGCAACATGCTCTTCGCGGATGTTGCCGTAACCGCCGGCGATCATGATGGGTTTGTGGTAGCCACGACGCTCAGCGCCCTGGTCGCTGGGCACATCCAGTTCAAAGCTGCGGAAATAACCACACAGATTGGGGCGCCCAAATTCGTTGTTGAAGGCGGCACCGCCAATCGGCCCTTCCAGCATGATATCGAGGGCCGAGACGATGCGTGACGGCTTGCCGTAGTCGGATTCCCAAGGCTGTAAATAGCCTGGAATCAGCAAGTTGGACACCGAAAAACCACTCAGCCCCACCTTCGGCTTGGAACCGCGCCCCACAGCGCCCTCGTCGCGGATTTCACCGCCGGCGCCAGTCCCCGCTCCCGGGAAAGGTGCGATGGCCGTAGGGTGATTGTGCGTCTCCACCTTCATCAACAAATGAATGGGCTCTTGGGAAAACTGGTACTCGGCGGTTTCCGGGTGCGGGTAAAAACGCCCCGCGTGGTGACCCTCAACCACGGCCGCATTGTCCGAATATGCCGAGAGCACGCCT
Organism: Haliea sp.; assembly: GCA_030730585.1. Lineage (GTDB taxonomy): Bacteria > Pseudomonadota > Gammaproteobacteria > Pseudomonadales > Halieaceae > Haliea. Next base: position 30,577 of record JANQUV010000131.1, on the reverse strand, counting down.
TCACCACCACAGGCATGGGTGTTACGAATCATGCCGAACAGGGACAAATCCTGATCCACGCCGTCGATAGTCCAGCTGGCATTGAATATTTTGTGACGACAGTGCTCAGAATTAGCCTGGGCAAACATCATCAACTCGACATCGCTGGGGTTACGCCCCAGCCCGGTAAAGGCCTGCAACAGGTAGTCGATTTCGTCATCCGCCAGTGCCAAGCCGAGATTCGCATCGGCCGCCTCCAACGATGCACGGCCGCCTTGCAGAATATCGATGGTGGCGAGCGGCGCGGGTGGCTGCTCGCGAAAAAGCGCGCTGGCCGAATCGAGCGTGGGCAGCACCGTCTCGGTCATGCGATCGTGCAGCAATGCCAAAACCTGTGTGTGGCTTTCAACCGATAAGCCGTCGGGTAAAGACAGGTGCCATACAACACCGCGCTCCAAGCGCCGCACCTCAGCAAAGCCACAGTTGTGTGCAATATCCGTGGCCTTGCTCGACCAGGGGGAAATGGTGCCCGGACGGGGCACCACCAGGAATAGCTCGCCTTGAGTGTCATCCGGGCCCGCCGCGGGCTCGCCAAGCAATTCGCCCAACAGCGCCTTGCGCCCCCCACTGACTTCACCTGTGGTTTGCGCAAAGTGCACAAATGCGCAGTGCTCAAGGCGAATAGCGGGGTCGATAATAGAAAGTCTTTGAGTCAGCTTGTCCCGGCGGAATGGGGACAAAGCGGATGCACCACGCAGAATTAACATGCCGAGACGGGCTCCAGGAGAGGGTCTTCTGAAAGCCCGACATTGTACGGACAGCGCCGCCGGGAGTCACCGCCAATCAGCGGGTAAATTCACTCCCCTGCGGCTCTCATAACCTCGCCTAAACGAAGAAATCTGAGCTCTCGGCACCCAACAACACCGCGCCAAGATTGCGGGCGAAGGACGTCGGGTTGTTCGCTACGTGAGCTCTGGCTGTGTGGATATCCAGAAAACGATGCTGGATTTCGTTACCCAGAAACACGGAACTGCCCCCTGCTGATGAGTAAAGGCTGTCGATAACCGTCATGCAGCGCTCAATCACCAGTGAAGCTTGGTAGCGGTATTTAATGCGCTCCAGCACCGGCACTTCTTCTCCCGCCTTGAGTTGCGCCATCATGCGGTCAAAGTTACTGAACAAAATCGCTTCCATTTCATCAATGCTGGTCATGGCGGCAGCAATTCGTTCCTGCGTACCGGTATCCCCCGCAAGCTTGGTGATGTCGCCGCTGGCCTTGCCAACAACTGATTTACGATACAGATCCAGCGCATCGCGCGCCGCGCCGATGGCGGGGGTGGAAACCACACGCACAAACAGCTGCGCCCAAGGCATGCGATACAAGGGTGCGCTGTCTGCGGTTACGCCCGGGTTCGTGCCGCGGAAACCATCTTCCGCTTTGTGGGTGCGGTAGTCGGGCACGAACACATCCTCCACGACGATGTCCTTGGAACCGGTACCCTGCAAACCCATTACGTGCCAAGTATCTTCAATACGATAGTCACTGCGTGGAATCAGGAAGGTGCGAAACCCACCATCCGGTGCAATGCCGCCGAGCAGGGCCCAGGTGCAATGGTCGCTGCCACTGCTCCAACCCCAGCGGCCGCTAAAGCGGAAGCCGCCTTCCACCGCTGTCACTTTGCCCATAGGCGCGTAGGCCGAAGACGCGCGAACGTGCACATCCTCGCCCCAGACATCGACCTGCGCCCGTTCGTCCATCAAGGCGATTTGGAAGGCGTGTACGGCAACGATACCCGCAGCCCAGGCCGTCGACATGCAGTTCTCCGCAATCGCAAGGTGCATCCGAAAGAAGTCTTGCGGATCCACCTCATGCCCTCCCCAACGGCGCGGCTGCAGCGCGAGAAAGAATCCAGCATCGCGCAGGGCATCAATATTCTCTTGCGGCACCATGCGCCCTTCGCGGGCCAACGGGGCGTTCTTGCGAAACAAGTCACCTGCGGCCAGTACGCGGTCGTATACATCTTGAGCGCGCAACGGTGGGCGGTGGGTCAAGGGGGTAGCGGGCATTGTCATGGCTTACTCTCCGGATTATTTATGTCCATCATAGCGTAACCCGAACTGACCGCGGCCAAATACCCTGAATGAGTGATAAAGCGCAGTTGCGCAACGTGCTAGCCACGCTGTCTAGTGTTTGTAGACCTTGCAGGCGCTATTCCTGTCGGCCACATGGCGCTAGAATCCAGCCATGATGTGCCTTCGTCCCCTATGCCTGATCCTGCTCGCGTCCTGCACGGTGCTCGCGGGATGCTCGCGCAGCGACGCGCTGCAGCAGATCCTGGCCGATAGCGAGTTAGTCGTGGTCAGCCGCAACAGCCCAACCACCTATTACCTCGATAAAAGCGGCGCCGCCGGTTTCGAGCACGACTTGGCGCAGCTGTTCGCCGACGACTTGGGCGTCGAGCTGCAGATGGACACAGCCTACAGCCTGGGTGGCATTTTTCGCCGACTGAACCGCAAAGAAGCGCACATTGCGGCTGCGGGCCTCAGCCTGACCAATGCACGCAGTGCACAGTTTGCCCACTCTATGCCTTATGCGAACCTGATTCCGCGCGTCATATACCGCACCGGAAAGCGCAAACCCAGCGGGCTAGATGACCTGCAGGATCTGCAATTGGTGGTGTTGGCCGGCAGTAGCCATGAACAGACACTGCAGGATTTGCAAGCTGCGGCATGGCCAGAACTGACCTGGGAGTCCGTGCGGGGCGCCGACACCATGGAGCTCCTGGAACGGGTGGACAGCGGCGACGCGGACATCGCGGTAATCGACTCGAATGAATTTCGCATGCAGCATAGCCTGTATTCGCGGCTGGATGTTGCCTTCAATCTGGGCGATGAGCAGGACATGGTGTGGTATTTCCCCCCCGGCCGCGCCTATACCACGCTAGTTGAACGGGCCGATGCGTTCCTTGCGACCATACTCGCTGATGGCCGCTTGACAAAGCTGCGCGAAGAACATTTTGGCCACAACACCGTGCTGTCGAGGGTGGGCTCACACGTTTTCGCGCGCAATATCCGCGGCAAGCTGCCTGTCTACCGGGACCTTATCCGCCAGGTTGCTGTGGAGTACAAGCTGGACTGGCATCTGCTGGCTGCCATCGCCTATCAAGAATCTCACTGGGATCCAGAGGCGACATCCCACACGGGGGTGCGCGGAATGATGATGCTGACCGGCCCCACGGCGCGGGAGATGGGCGTCAAGGACCGTTTGGATCCGCTACAGAGCCTGCGCGGCGGTGCACGCTACCTGAAAGACATGCGTCGCAGGCTGCCCGCGGATATCGCCGAGCCAGATCGCACTTGGATGGCGTTGGCGGCCTATAATATGGGCCTCGCACACCTCGAGGATGCGCGCGCCCTCACCGAACGGCGAGGGGGCGACCCGCATGTGTGGAGCGACGTGATGGAGAACTTGCCGTTGCTGCAGAAGCGTGAACATTACAGCACTACTCGCTATGGCTACGCGCGGGGGCGGCAAGCCGCCAGCTTCGTGCAGAACATCAGGCACTATTACAGCATTCTACAGTGGAAGGACATGTCTGCCAGCCAACCAGGGCAACCGCTTAACCCGCTGGATTTTCTGCCGGAAGCGGTGCGCAATGAGCGTTTCCTGGCGCTATGAACGCCGGGCCCGAAAGAACGCTTGCAAACGTGCGCTAGACGCTTCGGCGAGCACGCCCTCCTCCCAACGCACGCGATGGTTATACCAAGGCGAGTCCAAGAGGGCACACTGGCTGCACACAACACCTGCGCGTGGCTCGCGTGCGGCGAATACCAGTAATGCAATGCGCGCGTGCACCAGCGCGCCGGCACACATACTGCAGGGCTCCAATGTCACGTAGAGCGTGGCACCCGGCAAACGATAGTTACCCTCAGCCTCAGCCGCCTCGCGCAGTGCCACAATTTCCGCATGCGCTGTGGGGTCGGCACTGCTAATCACGCGGTTCCAGCCCTGCCCCAGCAGCTGTTTGTCACGTACGACCAAGGCACCCACCGGTACCTCTCCCGCCTCAGCAGCGCGATCCGCCAACGCCAGCGCCTGCTGCATCCAGTACGCGTGATCAGTCATGCGCACTGGCCTCTCGGTCGCGCGCCTGCAAAGCCGGCGGCAGTGGTTTGCCTGTCTTTTTACGGTTCAAGGCAAATATCCTGCGGCGCCTGGCCTTGTCGCTGCCGTTCCACCATGATGGTAAAAGCACGTTCCAGCTGAGCGGCGAAACCCGCCGCATCAAACAACGACGATGTTGAGCGCGCCGCCGCAAGTGTACTGCGCAAACCTTCGAGCCGCGCCGGGTCGGTGGCCAGCTCAATCGCCAGCGCCGTATAGTCGTCCAGCGTTTGGGTGACCAGCTCTGGCAGCCCCACGGCGTGCAACAAACTAGCCGCCACGCGGCTGGCAAAACTTTCTCCGGACAGGGTCAGCAGCGGCAGCCCAGCCCACAGTGCATCACTGGCGGTAGTGTGTGCGTTACAGGGAAAGGTATCGAGAAACAGGTCGGCGCAGGCGTGCCGGGCGAGATGCTCGGCCAAGGGCAGGCGTGGAGCAAACACCAGGCGCTCCCCCGCTAACCCGCGCGCCGCCGCCTCTCGCCGCAGGTTTGCGGTTGCCTCAGGCGACCCCTCCAGCAGCCACAGCACACTGTCGGGTACCGCCTGCAGAATGGTCATCCAGCTGTCGAAGACCGCGGGGGTCAGCTTGAATAGAGCATTAAAACTGGCGAAAACCATTGCATCGTCCGGCAGCCCTTGACTGCGGCGGGGCGGCGTATCCCCCGCGATAGGGCGCTGGCTGTCATTCACCTGGTAGCTGCCAGGGAGGTAAACGACCTGTTCAACATAGTGTTGCCGAGTCGCAGGCGTTACCAGCACCGGGTCTGCAATCAGGTAATCAATCGTCGGGTTGCCGAGCGTGCCCGGGTAACCCAGATAGCTCACCTGAACCGGTGCCGCGCGCCAGGCAAATATGCCGGGGCGCTGGCCCCGCGTATAACCTTTCAAGTCGATAGCGATGTCCAGGCCCAATTCACGCGCCCGTGCGGCAACTTGCGCATCACCGAGCTTTCGAACATCGAGGAAGTGGTCAAACGCGCGCTCCAGCCGGCCGCGCATGGCGTCTTGCAAAGGCGGGCCGTAAGAGAAGGCAATCAGCTCAAACCGCTCGCGATCGTGGCACTCAAAGAGTTCGGCGATCAACTGGCTCGTCGCGTGTTGATGGAAGTCTGCAGAAAAATAACCCAGGCAAATACGCTCCTTGCCCGCCGGATTGGTCGGAAAAACCGGTACTGGCCTGACGGGAATACAGCTTGCACACCAGGCCTCCGCCACGGCCCGTTGCGCGGCGCCGCTGTCAGACAGTGTAAGCAGCGGAAATGGCACACTGCAGAGCTGGCCACGCAATGCATCATCGACCAGCAAATCTATCTGCTCACCGATGCCCTGCCAGTCACACAGGCTCAACTTCGCGTGGAGGATGGCGCCGCGCAGGTATTCATACTGCGGCGGCTCCGAGCAACGACCATGCGTGATTGCCTGTTCGTAGTCGATAATCGCTAGCGTGAAATCGCCAGCTTCCTGATATAGATGGCCTCGATTACAGTAAGCCACCGCCAGCGTGGGCTGCAATGTCAGAGCGCGTTCGTAACTTGCGGCAGCGCCACCCACATCACCCGATTCGCGCAGCACATTGCCGCGATTGCACCAGGCACTGGCAGACCGTGGGTTGTGCGCCAGGGCCTCTTCCAAACTCGCCAGAGCCTGCGGGTAGCGCCCCAAGGCCTGTAAAGTCAATGCACAGCCGACGTGTACCTCAGCATCCCGTGGCGCCAGCGCCTTCGCCTGCTGGTAACCGGCCAGCGCCTGCTCGTATCGTCCCAGTTTTTGCAGGGCGCTGGAGCGATTGTGTAAAGCCTCCAGGTAATCTGGTTTCAGTGCCAGCGCTTGATCATAGCTGTCCACCGCGTCTTCGAGGCGGTTGAGTTGCTGTAGTGCATTGGCGCGATTTGAGTAGAACCCTGGATTACGCGGGTTCAGGGCGATGGCACGCTCAATCAAGGCGAGGGCATCGGCAAAGTGTTTGCGCTGAAGATCAATCACGCCCAACAAATGCAGAGCGTGCGCATGGCTGGGTTGCTTGCGCAAAATTTGTCGATAGCGCTTTTGCGCCTCGCTGAAATCACCAGCTTGGTGCAGCGCTAGCGCCTCTTCGAAGCGTCGCTCCAGTTTACTGCCCACGTTGTGAGGGTGACCACCTACCATATTTCAACCAAAAGCTGCCTGCTTAAGCCGCACATTATGGCTGCTGCCTGTACGTGTCGCCAGCAGCTCTTACTCAGTCTCGTCATGGGAATTCGTGTCCCGCCGCCCTGGGTCTACCTTGCAGACTTTCTGATTTCTTTTCCGAAACTAATTCGATATTATTCACGGCATGACTTTACTGACTCAAAAATCGTCGGCCAAGCGACGTGGCCGGCCACGCAGCCTGACGCTCGATACTATCGTAACAACGGCCTGTGAGTTACCGCCTGGCAGGTTGGATATGGCGACTCTGGCAGAAAAATTAAAGGTTGGCGTGGCCACGCTGTATGGCTACGTGGAAGGGCGAGAGCATCTGATGCGGCTGGTGTCAGAGCGCAAGGGCGAGCTACAACCCATTATTGACCACGGCCAATCTTGGCAAGACATACTGCGCGAACACGCTCGTAGCACCTACCAAACGGCCACCGAATGGCCGGAGCTCATTAGCCAAATTATGCAGGGCGGCGTATTTGGTGACGTGGAAGCACAGTATCTGGAACACTTCATTGAGCTGCTGTGCGCGCGCGGGTTCTCACCCGGCAGCGCCTTGGAACTGTATTACAGCGTTAACCAGTTGGTGCTCGGCGCTGCCGTTACTGCGGCATACCTGCGAGCCACCAACGATACTGGCGGGCACACCGCACTTTTGCGCCGATTTATACTGGGGGTCTCAACCCAACAGCTGCCGCGCTTGCGCCTGGCAATTGAGCAAAACCCACTGCCAGCGAGCTTGGCTAATTTCGAAACGGCTCTGGAACAGCTGCTTGGCAGCTGCAGACCGGATGCGGATGACACAACGAACACACCCAGTACCTCCCCTGTTTGCACATCTGATGGAGTCCACCGACATGAGTAATGGTTTTCGACCCACCAACAACAGCGGCCCTCTGTGCTGCGTGATCGGCGCCGGCCCCAGTGGCATCACCACCATCAAACGACTGAAGGAAAACGGTATCGCCTACGACTGCTTTGAGGCCTCCGATAACATCGGCGGCAACTGGTACTACCGCAATCCCAATGGCATGTCGGCCTGCTATCAGAGCCTGCATATCGACACCTCAAAGTTCCGCATGGGTATGCAAGAATTCCCGGTTCCGGAAAACTGGCCAGACTACCCACACCACAGCGAAATTTTCGACTACCTGAATGAATACACCGACCACTTCGAGCTGCGCGACACCATCACCTTCAATACCAGGGTAGAGCTCGCCCACCGGGAAGACGACGGCTATTGGACCATCACTACCAGCGATGGCGAGACGCGCCGCTACGATGTGCTGTTGGTCGCTAACGGCCACCACTGGGACCCGCGTTGGCCAGAGCCCGCTTATCCTGGAGACTTTGCCGGTGAACAGATTCACGCGCACAGCTACAACACGCCCTTCGACCCTATCGACATGCGCGACAAGCGCATCCTCGTTGTCGGCTCGGGCAACTCGGCCATGGACATTGCCTCGGAGTTGTCGATGCGTTTCATGGCCAGCACTTTGCATATCTCCATGCGCCGAGGCGTTTGGGTATTCCCGAAGTACATCAATGGCAAACCCGGTGATAAAAACATGCTGCCGGCCTGGGTGCCGCGCAAGATTCAGCATTGGCTGATGAGCCGGGTGGTGAAGCAGCAGATTGGCAACCCGCGCGACTATGGCCTGCCCCAACCCACGTATCAGCCCTGGGAAGCACACGGCACGGTATCGGGCGAATTTCTGCAACGCGCAGGTTCCGGCGACATCAACGCAAGGCCCGGCATTGAGCGACTCGATGGCCACACCGTACATTTCACCGACGGAACAACAGGCGACTTTGATGTGATTGTGTGGTGCACCGGCTATAAAATCAGCTTTCCATTTTTTGATCAGCCGCAGTTTACCGCCAGTGAAAACAACCAGCCTCCGCGCTTGTTCAAACGTATGTTGATACCCGGTATACCCAACCTGATTTACATGGGCCTGGCGCAGTCGCTACCCACACTGGTGAACTTCGCGGAACAACAGGCGCGCTGGGTAGTACCCTATATCAAAGGTGACTACGCCCCACCCGCAGAGCAGGACATGGAGGCAATCATTGCCGATGACGAAGCTTTTTACCTGCGCGATTACTATCCCAGCCCCCGTCACACCATCCAATTGCACTTTGACCACTATGTAGGGCGCCTGGATAAGGAAATCGACGCCGGGTTAAAGCGGCGGCAGGGCGGCAAAGCACCAGCCACATTAACTGCCGTGGCAGAGCAGGTAGACGCAGCATGACCACGTTTTCCCGGGCAGGAATCACCTTTGTCAGCGGCGGTGACCACTGCTCCGCCTGGCTTTACCGGCCTGAAGGCACGGGCACTGTGCCCGGCGTGGTGATGGCGCACGGTTTTACCGCCGTTCGCGACCAAGGGCTGAACGCCTATGCTGAAGCCTTCGCTGCAGCGGGTATCGGCGTGCTGCTATTCGACTATCGCCACTTTGGGGCCAGCGATGGTGAGCCACGACAGCTACTGAGCGTGCAGCACCAGCTGGAAGACTGGAAGGCAGCGATCAAAACACTGCGCGAGCAACCCGACATCGATCCAGAGCGTATCGCATTGTGGGGCACCTCCTTTGGCGGTGCACATGTGCAGGCCATCGCAGCCGTAGATCACCGCATCGCCGCCGTGGTCGCGCAAATTCCATTTTGCTGGGCAGAAAAACCGCAGCAAAAAATCCCTCTCAGTAAAACCCTTTGGCTACTGCTTAGCGCAGTTAAAGACAGCCTGCGCGGATTACTCGGGCTTACCCCGCACTATATTCAGGCCATCGGTGACCCAGATGATCACGCAGCCATGACCTCCCCAGGCGCAGCTGCAGGCATAGCCAGCATCACGCCTGCCGACTCAGGCTGGCGTAACCGGGTGGCGGCGCGCTTCGTGTTTCAATTAGCCAGCTATAAGCCGGGCAAACAAGCCGGCAGTATTCAATGTCCCATTCACTACACCATCGCGGAACAGGACGCCTTCATTTCACCTTCAACCATCCGTGAAGCCGCGGCTCTGGCGCCGCATGCAGAGATAGCGAGTTACGACTGCGGGCACTTTGGCGTCTACGTCGAACCTGTGTTCAATGAGGTTGCGAGGGACGAAACAGCCTTTTTGGTGCGCACCTTACACGCGGAACACGCTGACCTCGTCCATTCGAGGTGAGGCGTCCTGACTACAAATCGTAGCCACGTTCGTCATGCAACACGAGGTCGAGGCCCACGTTCTCCTCTTCGGCGTCAACCCGCAACCCGATAAACATGTCAACCAGCTTGAAAAGTATGAGGCTCACCACCGCTGTATAGGCAAAGACCGCCACAACACCGGTTGCCTGCACCGCGAGCTGGCCAGCGATCGAACTGACCCCCTCGGAAAAACCATTGCCGCTGAAAATACCCAGGTTTGGAGAACAAAACACCCCCGCCAGCAGTGTTCCTAAAATACCCCCCACACCATGCACTGGGAATACATCAAGACTGTCGTCAATTTTGAATCGGTTCTTCAAGGTAATGGTTGCAAAATAGCATACTACACCCGCTGTGAGCCCGATCACCACAGCTGCGGCGGGACCCACAGATCCAGCTGCCGGCGTTATAGTACCGAGGCCTGCCACCATGCCAGTGACAATGCCGAGCACCGAGGGCTTACCGTGGCGCATCCATTCCATTGTCATCCAGGCGAGGGAGCCGCAGGCAGCTGACAAGTGCGTCACCAGCATAGCCATCGCGGCGCTGCTGTCAGCGGCAACGGCCGACCCCGCATTGAACCCAAACCAGCCCACCCAGAGCATTCCGGCACCGGTTACCGTCATGGTCAAGTTATGCGGCGGCATTGCAACACTGCCAAACCCCCGCCGCGGGCCCAGCATGATGGCTGCCACCAGAGCGGCAACCGCGGCGGTGATGTGCACCACCGTACCCCCTGCAAAATCCTGCAGGCCCAGCGAGCCAAGCCAACCGCCACCCCACACCCAGTGACAGACTGGCGCATAGACCAGCAACATCCAGGCCGCACTAAAAGCCAGCATGGAAGAAAAGCGGATCCGCTCAGCAAAAGCGCCAACGATTAACGCGGGGGTAATGACGGCAAACGTCATCTGGAACATGACAAACAGCGATTCCGGGATAGTGCCTGAGCTACTGTCAATGGCAACGCCCGCCAAAAACAGGTTGCCAAAGTCACCTAACCAGGGGCCCTGCTCTACGCCCGCGGAACCAAAGGCGAGAGTGTAACCGGCAACAAACCAAAGCAGGGACATCAAAGCCGTGAGAGCAAAGCACTGCATCAAGACAGAGAGCACGTTGCGCACTCGCACCAAACCCGCGTAAAAAAGCGACAACCCGGGCAAGGTCATAAACAGCACGAGCGCCGTAGCTGTCAGCATCCAAGAGGTATCCGCCCCGCTCACATCGGAGGCCCAACTAGCGGGCGCAGGCATCAGGAAAAGAGAACACAATAACGAAGAACGCAAAGCACGTGACATCATAATTATTTTCACAGTCAAAAACCCGAAGTATTACATACCTGCGCCCGCCGGCACACTACCGGGCGCGCGCAGAACTGATTTTTATCAGGACAAAAGCTCATTCACGCAGCGTCAAAATACTCGCCCAGCGACCACATTGTGTCTTCGTAGTTCGGCCCGTGCACCACCCCGAGATGCTCACGGACCTCAGCCACCTGCCACTCGAACATATCTTCATAGCGAGGCATAAACAGCGGTGTATTGATGGCTTCGCCTATACGGTTACCCTCCCCCAATGCCTTGTAGAGAGGTGGCAACAAATGGGGGTAGTGGCAGCCGAAACGAGCGATACCGGTCGCCACCAGCAGGTTCGACACCACGGAAATGTGCTCCCCGAGTTCCTGCCCCAGAGCCTTGAGCAGATTAGTGTGACGAGCCGCTATCAACGCGAATTCGCCCAGCGGATCGAAGCGGTAGCCAACGACCAAGTGCTCGATGTCATGCGTCTGGCTATGGCGGCGGTGGAAATAATCGTAATCGGTGGCGGTGCTTTCAAAGGGCAGAAAATCGGCCTGCAACCCCTGCTCCGCGAGCATTTTCTGGTACTCACGGCCCAGCGTGCCCTCGGGCAGAGTGGCCAGCGCATCGAGATCGTGAGGCACCAGGAAGCGCGCCTCAAACCACGCATCCAGAGCCGCATCGCGCGCTCGCGCCTCACCAAACAAACGGTTGATCTCGTCAATATCGTCCAGGTCACGGAAGATATCGATGATTTCCATCGGGCCACCGTAATGGTCCATATCCGGGCCGTTACGGCGCAGCGACTCCACCGCCACCCAATGGCGCAAGCGCGGGTGGTTAAGATATTTGGACGTGCTGCTGAGCATGGTGCTTGTACCCAGGCGCTGAGGATCCAGTAGGCGTTGGTTGGCGGTGTAACTTGGAACATCGGTCATTGGAGCTCCTTGAAGCGCTGCAGTTTTCGTTATGGCACCATTAGAGAGCAGCGTTACACAAGGTGGAATGGAGAATACGCCGGAGCCATTGCACAATTGCCTAACACCAAAAACGTGAGTACTCAGTGCGTGCTGCCGCTGCGGACTTGAGAGGGTGACCAACCCGTCAGCTGCTTAAAGCGCCGGGAGAAAAACATCGGGTCATCGTAGCCAACTTCCGCCGCGATCACCTTGATCGGCACATCGCTGCCCTGCAGCAGCTCACGCGCGCGCCGCATGCGCAGCTGGTCTCGCCAGCGCATCAGATTTTCGCCCATCTGGCTTTTAAATAAAGCGGTCAACGTGGATGGGGCGGCACCGGCGGCGTTGGCCACCTGTTCCACCGTGGTTTTCTCGCGGTAGTGTGCCAGCAGGAAATCGCGTGCCGCCAGCACACGGCGATCCAATCCCGCGTCATCGCTGCGCGGTATCAATTCATTGCGCAAGAGCAGTATGTGTTCCAGCAGATTCAGGTGCAGCGCTCTGCCACTTTGGGCAGTGGAATGTGCAATATCGATAATACGTCGGAACGATTCCGACAGGTAGGCTGAAATCTGCGTATCCGCAACAGGCAGCGCGCGCGGTGCTTCTTCACGATCGCTCTTGCCCAGCCATTGCATCCAGCGCTGGGGCGGAAAAAAGGCACTGCTAAACACGCTGCAACTGCCTGTATCCGAGCCGCGGCATAACACAACCTCCGCTTCCGGCGGCAATAGCAACAACGCCGGGCCGTTGTTGCCCAACACAACATCGCCACTGGGATGCAGCACGCGACAGGATCCGCTCTCGGCAAACAGCAACAGCCAGGATTCAGGTGGACTGTAAAGCGGGCGCGGGTACTCCTCAGCGGGCGGCGGCAACAATTCAATATGACTGCTAACCACCTGATAGGCGCTCAGAAAACGGCGGTACAAATGTAACCAGATTCTGTTCTGAAACTCGCGGGCCAGAAGAGGCTGCGAAGACCAGTCCAGCGAGCGCAAATTCAAACCCAAATCGTGCAATGTCTCTTCCAACAATTCACGACGGGCCTGTTGGCCAAGCTGATCAATACTGATCATTTCGCTGACGGGCAGCGTCAGCGTGTCGCCCAGCTGGTCAACGAATTGACGGGTTTCCTCCACAAACGCGGTCTCGGCGTCCTCCGATAGCAGCGCAGCCACCAGTGCTTCAGCAAGAGAGACCAATGCATCTGGTGCAACGCTGTCGTCGTCAGTCACGTCCTGTACTACCTATAAAAACCAAGCCGCCAGTTTACCCTGCGCCTGAGAGTCACGCGATAGTCCATCGCGATAGCCCATCGCAGTAGAAAATCGCGATGCCAGCCGTAGGGATCTACACGCCGGATCGGTAATACTGTTTAAGGGCGATCATCCATATGCTCCGCTCGATTTGATATGTTCTCATACCGGCAAGCCGCTTACAGTCGGCGTTGATAAGGAGAACTCACCATGCATCAGCTTAAAATACGTAATGCTCTTATCTGCGACGGCACAGGGGCCCCCGCCTACTGCGGAGAAGTAGCAATAGACGATGGCCGTATTACCGCCGTGGGCACCCGCCTGGACGGTGGCGCTGTCACCGTAATTGACGCAAAAGGTTTGGCACTGGCACCGGGCTTCATTGACTCTCACACCCATTTCGATGCCCAAATCACCTGGGACGGCTTAGCCACGCCATCATTGGAACACGGCATTACCACTGTCATCAACGGCAACTGCTCGTTGACTATGGCGCCTGTGCGAGCGGAACACCGTGCCTTTGTGGGCGCCGTATTCAGGCAAATTGAAGAAATGCCTGCAGCCGCGTTTGATGCAGGTATGCGCTGGAACTGGGAAACCTTCGCTGACTATTTGACCGCCTTCCGCAGCCATATTGGCATTAATGTTGCCACCCTTGCCGGCCACAGTATGCTCAGGCTTTGGGTGATGGGCGACGCAGCACGTGAGCGCTGTGCAAGCGTTGCGGAAATCACCGCAATGCAAGAATTGCTACGTGAATGCCTGGATGCCGGCGCGCTCGGGCTAAGCACCAGCTGGGTCGACATTGACCACGAACACCGCCCAGTGCCCTGCCGCCTGGCCTCACCGGAAGAGCTGAGCGCGTTATGCGCGGTATTGGGCGAATACGGTGCCGTGATGCAGGTCGTCCCCGAGTTCTGGGACCCGGACCTGCTCTGCACACGCATTGATATCCTGGGAGACCTGTCTCGCCGGCACAATATCACCGTGACTTTCTCACCGCTGTTCGACTCCAACGCCACACCCGACCTCGTCAGCCGGGCACTGGCGCGGGTGCGCTTACAGGTGGCCAACGGCGCGCGGGTGGTACCACAAATGCAAACCCGTCCTATTGATGTAACCTTTGAGTTCGACGTTCCCACATCGGTGTTCAGCTCACGTCCCACGTGGTGGGCTACCATCCTGAAACCTGCTGCAGAGACCCTGCGCGACTTCCAGGACCCCGAGTTGCGGCGTCAACTGGTGGACGAAGCCTACAACGGTATGCAACCGATCGCGATGGAAGTCCATTTCCCAGATTTTATCGTGAGCCGTTGCCACCTCGAGCACAACAAGCCCTTGGAGGGCAGACGCTTGCGAGACATCGCTGAGGAGCTCGGCTGCGACCCGGTAGAGCTCATGCTCGACCTCGCAGTTGAGGAAGACCTGCTGACCCGTTTCAGCGCAATCTCGGTTGGGCACAACAACCTGGAAAGGATTGTCGGCCCAATCACCGATCCGCTGGTGCAGATTGGCTCTGGCGATGGCGGTGCTCACGTCACCCGCTTTGCCACCTACGGCGACACCGGGTACTTTTTCAGTCGTTTCGTGCGTGATGCCGGTGCCCTCACCCTCGAGCAGGCTGTGTACAAGCTCACCGGGCAGGTAGCCGATAATTGGGGCCTCGCAAACGACCGCGGACGCATTCAACCCGGGCTGGCAGCGGACCTGGTACTGTTTGATCCAAACACTATCGACCGCGGGCCCGAGATTGCCGTAGCCGACTTGCCCGGCGAAGGCTACCGCTTTTTACGCCGAGCTGTGGGCATAGAGCAGGTGTTTGTCAACGGCATTGCCACCTACTCGGCCCAACAAGGCTATACCGAAGCGCGCGCTGGACAACTGGTATCTGCAACACGCCAAAAGGCCGCCTAAACGTACACAGGATACACATTGCATGCACCCCATCATTCCACCCGTGCGACCCTGGACCTACCCAAATGAGGGCGATAACTGGCAGAGCATCGCCGCACGCGCCTTCCCCGAACGCTCAGTTGAAGAAGCTGTTGCCGACTTGCAGAGCTGGAACCTGTACTTGGTCTTTCGGCCGGCACCGGCCATGTTGACCTGTTCCGATATCGTATTTACCGGGCCGCCGCCGGCGTGATCGCTAAAACCACGCGACACAGCGGGCCCCTAAGCTCAAGACAGTAGGCATGGCTGCCATTGTCAGCAAGGTACAATTGACACCAACGCACGACGGCGAAGCCGCATGCGCTGTGCAGCTGCGCTTTCCGGACGGCGGGCAATCGGTGGTGCAACTGGACAGCACAGGCTTGGCCCGCGTACTTGCTCAGGCGGGCCTGGTTGAGATCTCAGGCCTCGTTGGTAAACCCTGGACAGTATTACTGGCGGCGCGCGCCCCCCCATAAAACAAAAACTTCGACAGTATTCAGAACAACGGCTGCCACTCTGGTGAGGCCGATCTTTGCGGTGCCCGTGCAACTGCGCTCCCCAAGGCTGTCCTGCAGGTAAACCCAACTCTTGTGGAGAATCTATAACGCAGATACCATGCTTTGCGATATTTGATTGTTTGCATCTAGCAAGTATACTCAGGTGAACCTGCGACGGCAGAGCGAGGCATCGGTCGGGCCACCTGTCGAACCTGGAAGCACACACTGCCGCACCCGCCAAAGCCTGATGCAAAGGGGGTTCACGCAGTCACACTAGCGGCACTATTTTTATAACATGAGGAACACAGCTATGCCCACCCAGCAGCAACCTGATTTCGATGCCATTGCGGTTGGTGCCGGCTTTGCCGGCCTCGCACTGATCCACTACCTGCGTGACGCAGGCCTTTCCATCCGGGTGTTCGACCGCGCCACTGACATCGGCGGTACCTGGACCTGGAACCGCTACCCGGGCGCCATGACCGACAGCGAGAGCTACTACTATTGCCTGACCTTCTCCAAGGAGCTGTTGCAGGAGTGGTCCTGGACGCAGCGCTATCCCGATTGGAAAGAAACCCACAGCTACATGCACTTTGTTGCCGACAAGTGCGACATGTGGCCGCATATCCAACTGAACACCGAAATCGTCGGCGCCGAATATCAAAAAGACACAGGCTTATGGCGAGTAACCACCGGCGGTGGCGACACGTTCACCTGCAAGTACTTTATCAGCAGCATGGGCATGATTTCTGAACCTGTCATCCCCAAAACCAAAGGCATGGACACTTTCAAAGGCCCACTCTTCCACTCCTCTCGCTGGCCCGAAGGGATCGAATACGCTGGCAAGCGTGTGGGCATTATTGGCGCAGGTGCGACAACGGTACAGATGCTACCCGTCATGGCGAAAACAGCCGCCAGCGTCACCGTCTTCCACCGCACCCCCAATTTCATCCTGCCCGCCATGCAGCAGCCCATGACACCTGAGTGGGAAAAAGACATTAAAGAAAATTACGACGAAATTGTGGCCAAGTGTCGTAACCATATTTTCGGCATGGCCTTCGATACCGCCGAAGGTCGCATGGCTGTCGATACACCGGCGGAAGAACGTCAGCGTATTTTTGAGGAAAAATGGACGGGCAGCTTCCGCTGGGTTTTCGAGACCTTCGAAGACCTGCTCGCAAGCCCGGAAGCTAACCTGATGGCCTCCGAATTCATCATTAACAAGATGAAAGAGCGTATTGAAGATCCGCGCGTCGCCGAGTTGCTGGTGCCCAAACCCGGTGAGTATCCCTTGTTTGCCAAACGCCCGCCGCTAGACCACGGCTACCTTGAGGCGTACAGCCGCGACAACGTGCACCTGGTCGATATTGCAGACCGCGAACCCATCGTCGAAATTACCGAGAGCGGGATCAGCACAACCGAGAATCACTACGAGTTCGACATCATCGTACTGGCCACTGGCTTTAAAGCCTATACGGGCGCACTGGAAGCCTTCCCCATTCGAGGCCTGAGCGGCCAAAGCCTGCGCGAGAAGTGGCAAAAAGTCTCCAAGTCCATCATGGGCGTGTGTGTCGCGGACTTCCCCAACATGTTCGTGGTGACCGGCCCGCAAGCGCCGTTTGCCAACCTGCCAACTTCCATCGAACAGAATGCCATCTGGATCAAGGACTGCATTCAGAAAATGGAGCAGGAAGGCTACGACACCTTTACACCGCGCCAGGATGCCGAAGACGCCTGGACTGCACATACTGCTGAAATTCATGAGCAGACGCTGATGTCGCAGGGCGATAAGGTCAACTCATGGATGATGGGTGCCAACCTCGCAGATAAACCACCGCGCGTGTTGATTTACTTCGGCGGAGCCAACGTGTACTACGACAAAATGCGAGAATCGGTGGACGCTGGCTTCCCTGAACTCGAGTTCAACAGGCGCGCTGGATAAGCTTTAAGCGGAGCCATGCCGCTCTGAGCGGCATGGCTAATGTTGCTTCTGGTTACCTCTTTATTGCTTTACCCATGGCGATAGGGAGGTAGAGCGCCTGATTTACTGACCGTAATGACTGGCGAGGCTTTGCACTGCGTGGTAAAAACCCTGCATGGTTTCTTGCACGATTTCGGCGGCGCTTTGGATGGCATCGATACGCCCCACCACTTGCCCCGATAGCGGGATCGCCGCTTCCATATCACCACCAAAGTAAAGTTCCCGCACACCGGTGAAATGCTCCATCGCGTTGAACGAACCAAGCGGCAACAACTGTGCCGTGCGTTCAGTGCGCAGCGCGCGCAAAGCCGGCCGCGATGACTGGTTAAGAAATACCGTATCGGTTTCTTTGGCCGCCAGAATCGCCTGCTTCCAATTATCATGCACTGGGGAATCAGTACTGCCCAGCATGCGTGTGCCCATTTGCACCCCCTCGGCACCCATGGCAAACGCCCCCGCCATCGACAGCCCATCACACATGCCGCCCGCCGCGATAATAGGCACGTCTACCCTGGAACGAATCAACGGCAGCAGTACCATGCTGGACACAGGGCTGGGGTTTTTAAAGCCGCCCCCTTCGCCACCTTCCACCACCAGGCCATCCACCCCGCAATCGATCGCTTTAAGAGCCATGTCGAGGGTGGGAACAACGTGAAACACCTTGATACCTGCGTCCTGAAATGCCCGCGTACAGACCGCAGGGCTGCCAGAGGACGTGGTCACGAATTTGATACCTTGCTCAATCACAAAATCGATGATGTTGCTGCCTTTGACATAAGAGAGCGCGACGTTCATACCGAAAGGCTTATCGGTCAGCTCATGCATCTTTGCCACTTCGGCGCGAATATTGTCGAACTCACCCGACGCCGTTTCGATCACTCCCAAGCCGCCAGCATTACTCACAGCGGAGGCCAGTTGGGCGCGGGCAATCCAACCCATAGGCGCTTGGATGATGGGGTAGTCGGTGCCTGTCATCGCAGTCACGCGGTTGTGTATCGGCTTGGCTTGCATGCTGTACTCCGAAAGCAGTCTAGTCAGATAAATCGGACGCGGCTGGCTGCAAATATTTCAGCGCCGCGACGCACTATTACCGGGTGAGACACGGTACCCTAGCGCTCGCCAATGCTCCACCCACACCTACGGTGGCAGCTCACGAAACCCAAACGGCACTGTCTTGCGCGGGTCTTTTGCTTGGCATACGATAACAGCACTATATTGTGGCATTGCATATGCCATTATAACAATAGCAAAACAAAGGATAGCAAAATGCATTCCAGCACACCTCTCGCAGCAGTACTGGGCCTGACGATCTGCGCCACCGGCGCACTCGCTGATATGCGCATGCTGGAGGAAGTCGTTGTTACCGCCACTAAACAGGCGGCAAGCTTGCAAGATATTGCAGTAACCGTTACCGCGTTTAGTGAACAGGCCATTCGCGAAGCAGGTATTCGCAGTGCAGAGGATGTAGCGGTACTCACGCCATCACTGAACATCAATGCGAATATCAGCCCCTTTAGCACCCGCATGTCGATACGAGGCATTGGAACAGCGGGGTCAACGTATCTGGAACCGTCGGTGGGCGTATTTGTTGACGGCGTTTATCTCAATCGCTCGGGGTTGAGCGTGTCGGATCTGGTGGACATCGAGCGCATTGAAGTGCTTCAGGGCCCACAAGGTACGCTGTATGGCAAGAACACCAATGCCGGAGCGATAAGTATCACCACCAAAGCCCCAAATACAGAGCAGCGTGAGGCACATCTGGAAGCCAGCGCCGGCAACTATGCCATGCAGCGGCTCAACGGCTCAGTGTCTGCGCCCCTGTCTGATACCCTGGCCTATCGATTAGCGGGCAACTATCACCAACGGGATGGTTACCTGGAGAACTTCGCGGGGCCCGACCTCAACGACGCCGACGAATGGAACGCGGTCGGCAAGTTGCTGTGGGAGCCGACTGCCAACGCTTCCGTGCTGTTTAAAGCCAGCCGCGTAGAAAGGGATATGAACTGCTGCTCCCCGGACACTCTGCAAAACCCCATAGTAGAAGCCGCCATGGCCGAACGCGGCCAACGACTTCCTCCCAACGATCCCTTCGATCAGAAAACGGCGCAAAACATACCCAGCAATTTTGAGCTGGAGTCTACCGCCGCTTCTTTACAGGTCGAATACGATACTGAGTGGGGACTCGTTGAGTCCCTTACCTCGTGGGACGACTATGACGTTCAGGCAACACAAGAGGGCAGCCGCTCAGTGCTCGATATTGTCTTCCTCAACCAACCTCAATCCGGCGACAGCTTTTCGCAGGAGCTGCGCTTCAGTGGCAGCTCAGCCGCGCTGGACTACATGGCTGGGGTGTATTATTTCCAGCAGCAAACCCGGGACGGTGATGGTGATGTATCAACCATTGTCGGTGCAGATGCGGTGCCCGTTGGCTCGCAGGTTTTTGGCCCGCAACTAGGGCTGATCGCAGCACAAGGGGATGCCTCGTTTGTTCGCAATGTGTTCGAGACAAAAACTCTCGCCGTGTTTACCCGGGCCTCTTGGCGCTTGAGCGACCGCTGGCAGTTAACTGGCGGCCTGCGCTGGAGCGAGGAAGATAAAGACGCCGACCTTGAGGTAGAGGTTGAGTCCAGTGCACTGACTGCGCAACCGCCAGAGAGTCTCCCGCCCTTTGTGCTGACACAGCTCGCCGCGCTCGGCATCACGCCACCTTTTTCCTTTACCTCCTCGGTGAGGCCTGAAATTGACCAGGCCTTCAATCGCAGCAGCGACAACGTAGATTGGCTGGCAAGCCTTAGCTACGACCTTAGCCCGGATACCCTGCTGTTTGCGAGCGCCTCCACAGGCACCAAATCAGGCGGATTCAATGGTGTGGCAGGCACCCCCGAAGAACGCGAGTTCGACGACGAAAATACCTTAAGTTATGAAGTGGGAATCAAAGCCACCCTGCTAGACTCACGGCTGCGCATCAACTCAACCTTGTTCCTGACGGAGATCGAAAAGTTCCAAACCGCACAGCAAACCGGGCAGGGGCTGGGGCAAATCACCACCAACCAGGGCGAAGTGGAAGTTTTCGGGCTGGAGCTGCAGGTGGACGCACTGCCATTACCCAACCTGACCTTAGGGTTTGGTTTACAGTATCTCGATACCTATGAATTCACGGCAGGGCCAGACCAAGGGCAGAACATGCCGTTCGCCGCTGAACTCAGTGGCAATGTCAGTGCTACGCTGGCCTTTCCACTGACCTGGGGCGGCGTATACCTGCGCGGTGACTACAGCTTTATGAGCGATCACCTGACCAACGTGGCCTCCGGTGCGGAACTGGAAGCAAAGGATACGCAAGACAGAAACACACTGAACATAGCGCTAGGCTGGCGCGACGATAATTGGAGCGTGAGCCTCTGGGGCAAGAACTTGACCGACGAAGAATACGCTATTCAGACTTTGACCCCCTTTGCCATTACCGACATGGATGCGTATTTTCTTGCGCCACCGCGCACTTACGGTGCCACAGTGCGCTACGATTTCTAGGCTCGTGTTGCCACAGCGTATCGCTTGGCCTTACGCGGCAACTTTTCGGCGCATTCGGTAGGCGACATAAAACGGGCTGAGCACCAGTAGGCTAAGCAGCAGCACAAGCAGATCATTGCGGTACCGCGTGTGCAGCGTGTTCAGCAGTAATTGCCGCATTTGCGTGTATCCTTGCGGCATGGGTAAAACACTATTTTCTTGTTGGAAAAGCTCATAGCGCAACAGCATGCGCTGGAATCGTTCAGGCTGCGCAGCAGCCAGGTCCACCGTTTCGCCAGGGTCCGTTACGATATTGAATAGCTTCCACTCGCCATCTCCCAACGGCGGCTGGTTAACGACCAATTTGTAGTCACCCTGAAACAGCACGGCATGGCCCGTAAGCTCGTACCCCACCGCATCATCGTCGCTACGGACCCGCTCTACATCACCCGCTAGAAGGGGCACCAGGTCGTAGCCGGTAATCGGCTGCACCGGCCGTCCCGCATATCGGCTACCCGGCTGTGTCACTCCCGCCAAAGAGAGAATCGTCGGCGTAATGTCAGTTGCCCAGGTAAAGGCTGTATCCAATGCATTGCGACGAGGCAATCGATCGCCGGCAATGATAAGCGGCACCCGCATACCGCCCTCCCCCGCGTAAAACTTAAAGAACGACAAAGGGCTCGCGGAGGCACTGGCGAAACTGGGGCTAATGGTATTGTAGCTGCCTTCCAGGCCAAGCCGCTCGTAGTCGAGGTGATAACCCAGCAGCGCGGGGGCAAGCCGAGTAGGCCACGCTTGTGGATTATCCGGGCCGCTGGCTTCGCTGCCGTTGTCCGAGGTAAAGATAAAAATGGTGTTTTCGTACTGGCCCGTCAACTTAAGGTAATCTACCAACCGTCCGATATGAAAATCCATGGCTTCAATCATGCCCGCATAGACAGCCATCCGCTTTGCCTCATAACGCTGGCGCTGTGCATCCAGTGCGTCCCAATCACGTGTCGTGGCCATTTCCGTCATGGCTGTGGCCGGCGGCACGATACCTAGCGCAACCGCGCGCTGGAGTCGTTGTTCGCGCAGTGCATGCCAGCCAGCGTCATATACTCCTGCATAGCGATCGGTATATTCCTGAGGCGCCTGCACCGGCATGTGCACTGCCATAAACGGCACGTAGGCAAAAAACGGCTGGCCATCACCGTGATTCTCACCAACGAATTCTATGGTCTTGTCGATCAGAAACTGCGATGAGTAAAAATCCTCCGGCAAGGTCATACGCTCACCGTCGGCAAACCAGTTGGCCTGTTCGTACAATGGCAGATAGGGCCGCTGTTCCCAGTTGTCTGCACCAGAATCCATCATTGCTACCGTGCGCCCAAAACCACGCCGGCTTGGCCGTTTATCCGGTTCCATACCCAGGTGCCATTTGCCCGCCATATACGTGTGATAACCCGCGTCTTCGAGCAGTGTTGCCACCGTCACCACGTCATCCCCCAGTACACCTTGGTAGTTCGCCTGC
The DNA here is from genome assembly GCA_030730585.1 of Haliea sp. Lineage (GTDB taxonomy): Bacteria > Pseudomonadota > Gammaproteobacteria > Pseudomonadales > Halieaceae > Haliea. The sequence goes on along the minus strand of JANQUV010000131.1, from coordinate 8,115 downwards.
AACCGCTGTTCCGGTGGCAGCATTTCAGGAATATTGGGTACACCCGCAAGATGGTTATTGACGCCGGTCAGTAGCATCGCGCGGGCGGGCGCGCAGTTAGCCGCCGTGTGGTAGTTGGTAAAGCGCACACCACTGGCCGCAAGCGCAGACAAGCTGGGTGTATTCACCTCACTGCCATACGGTGCAATGTCGGTAAAACCCAAATCATCCGCGAGAATAAAAACAATATTAGGGCGTGGCTTATCAGCTCCGTGCACGCTCTCGACGGCAGGCAGTGCCGCTGTCACCGCTGCGTTGGTGTCAGTATCCGTGGCGTTATCGGTGCGAAAATCGGTGACAGCGTCGATAGACAGACTACTTTGCGCCGCCGCAAAGGGAACGAACAACGCGGCCACTGCCAGATATACGAGCATCGTACTTAAGCCTAACCGAGCACGCGCCATGGGGTTAGCCTTTATCGGCCAGACGATGTGATGCCAGAAAGAGAAGCGCGGACACCAGTATTTCTGTGCCGATCAAACTCACTGCGAAAGTCGCATCATGCGCCATCCAGGCAACCAGGCGGCCCACTGCCGCAGCCAGCAAGAGCATAAGCGGCGGGTAATACCACAGTCGCCGCCCGCTAATCAGCGCAATAAGCATACAGCTGCCCAAGGTGAGGAAGAATGCTGACATGTCGCCCACCTGAGAACTCAAACCAACCCCCTGCTCCAGCGTCAGGCCAAACATCGGCGCCGCTCCCGCAGGGTCTACCAGCCAACGAACACCAACAAAGACAAAGAGTATCGATGGTGCCAGCACCAGTAACCTGAGTAATTTGTCCATACGTTTGACCCTATTTTTTACTATAATGACAGTCTGTGTGCCATTATGTATGCTGAGTTTTATCATGTCCATCACGCGCTTCGGCGTCGCTAGTAGGCATTTATATGAAAAGAGCCCTGATCATTGTTGGCACCCTCGCAGTTGTCATCTCCATCACCTACAACCAGAGAGAGAGCATTGTCACCCGCATCATGGAACGGGGATTGGAGTCTCGCATGGGCGCAGGCCACATTGCCACGCTGAAAGATGGCCTGCACCTCGCCCTGTGCGGGGCAGGTGGCCCACTACCTGCCGCGAATGCGTCGGGCCCTTGTGTTGCGGTCGTGGCCGGAGAGCAATTTTTTGTCGTGGATGCCGGCACCAATGGCGTGCGCAATCTCAGCCGTATGGGCTACCAGCCGGGTAATCTCCACGCGGTTTTTCTCACACACTTCCACTCAGACCACATTGATGGCCTGGGTGAACTCGGCACCATCCGCTGGGCGGGTGGCGACAACGTTGCACCACTGCCAGTTTACGGCCCTGAGGGTGTAGGCCGAATCGTCGACGGCTTCAACCTGGCATATGCGCAAGACTTCACCTATCGCAACGCTCACCACGGCGACAGCGTAACACCACTGAGCGCTGCAGGCCTTCAGGCCATGCCATTCACCAAACCTGCGATTGGCGAATTACGCACGGTGTACGAACACGACGGGTTAAAAGTAGAAGCACTGGCGGTTGATCACTCACCGGTAGAACCTGCCGTAGGCTACCGTTTCAGCTATGCAGGGCGCTCGCTACTCATTACCGGGGATACGGCAAAACTCGCCAACATCGAACAATTTGCCCAAGGAGTAGACCTTTTGGTGCACGATGTTCTGGCACCCAATCTGGTAAAAATGATGCACGACGCGGCGACCAAAAACGGCAATGCCATCATGGCCAAAATCACCCACGACATTCCCGACTACCACGCCAGCCCGGTGGAAGCGGCTGAGACCGCTCGTGATGCGCGAGTTGGGCACCTGCTTTACTACCACATCGTTCCGCCGTTGCTGTTTCCTGGCCAACAAGCCCTGTTCCTGAACGGTGCAGAGGATATTTTTGAGGAGTACACCATCGGCAAAGACGGCGTGTCCTTTTCGCTCCCTGCGGAGTCAAAGGAGATCATCAAGACTCACAGCGGGCTGTGAATGTGGCAGCAGCAATCAGCTAATCGAGTATGAGCCGCTTCATCAGGCCACTGACGATATCAATGCTGGACTTCTTACTCTGTCCTTGATGCTCCCGCAGGCGGTTCCAGGTATCGAACGAGGCAATAACATCCACAGCCTCGTACACATCTCGCGACATGGATGTGATTTCTGGCAACCAACCTTCTAAATCCTTGCGCAGGCCACGCTGAGCCCGCGCATAATTTTTTCGCAAGGTTTCATAACGCCACAGCTGAGCGCGAGAACACAGCACCATATTGCTGACACGCTCATAAGCTTCGGCGCGGCATTCAACGCATCGCTCAATTCTCCGTTCAATCGTCCCACTGCGCTCACCGCCTATAAACAGCGCTTCATACGAATCACGTATATGCTCGTCGGCAACCTTAAACAACGTTTCCATGTCTTCGAAATGGCGAAAAAAGGAGCGTATTCCAACGCCTGCGCGAGCAGAAATCTGCTGCGCAGTGGGCACCAGATTCCCCTCCTCCATGAGCGCAAGCGCGGCCTCCAGAATAGCCTGCCGACTGCGTTCACCCCGTAATCGACGACCATCTTTTTCTGCGCCCGATGGCTTTGACATACCTCTCGCAAGCCCCTTAATGGCCAGGTTAACGTAACGCACTGTAGCCGCATTCTTACGCGATGTGTAGAACGGCTTGCGCTTTACACAGCAGTGGCCGTGTCAAACCCACAACCGGTGTGCTCGAATATTCGATGTTTCCCAGGGTTATCGTTTCTGGCGGTTCACAAATGAGATAGACTGGGTCAACACGAAACGGCTGCCCAGCAGGAGCCATGTAACATGGCAGGGACCAGTCTGCTCGCACTCATCGACGACATCACCACACTTCTGGATGATGTCGCCGTAATGACCAAAGCCGCCACCAAAAAGACTGCAGGCGTGCTTGGGGATGACCTTGCATTGAACGCGCAGCAAGTTGCCGGCGTAAAGCCATCGCGTGAGCTTCCCGTTGTATGGGCTGTGGCCAAGGGCTCGCTGGTCAACAAAATAATTTTGGTGCCCGTGGCAGTCGCCATCA
>JANQUV010000131.1:0-4951 GCA_030730585.1 Haliea sp. | reverse complement strand
GTCGCCATCATGGTCACCGTAGCTGTTTACGGCCTGGTGGGCGCCGTTTTGGTACTAGCAATGATAGGGCTACAAAAACTGCGGAGCGCCAAGGTAGCCAGTTGAGCCCAACACCACACATGAGCACATGAATGAACACTCGATTTGCCGTACTGATACTGTTCCTCAGTTCTGCCGCCTGGGGTTTAACCTGGTTACCCATAAAAGCGCTTAGCGATAATGGCTTGGATGGCCTGCACCTGATATTTATCGCATTCTGCTCGGGCGCTCTGCTGCTTCTGCCGTGGCTTTATGCACAACGACAGCTCTGGAGAAAAAAACTTGCGCTGATGGGGATGGTTGCGCTGGCCGGCGGCATTGCCAATGCATCGTTTCAAACCGCGATCTACCACGGGGACGTCATCCGCGTGATGATACTGTTCTATATGCTGCCGGTGTGGAGCGTCATAGGTGGGCGCATTTTCTTGGGCGAACGCATAGATGCAGTTCGTGTGATCGCAGTCTTGCTGTGTTTATCCGGCGCGTTCATCATCCTCGATGTGGGGCATACATCCTGGACGGGCATTACCTGGATCGACCTGCTGGCCATGGCCTCGGGGATGGGGCTTGCAGCCACCAACATTCTCTTTCGCTTTACCCAAGATATCCCGGTCATGAGTAAAGTTGCGGCTATGTTTATTGGTTGTACCATGTTGATCGGGATGTCATTACTCGTTGTTTCTTCCACAGCAACCCTGCCCGGCACTGGCACAATACTGTGGGCAGTCGCCTATGGCGCGCTATGGCTGACGCTCATTACCACAGGAACTCAGTGGAGCGTGACGCAAATGGACGCGGGGCGCTCTTCGGTAATCATCGTCACTGAGCTTGTGGTCGCTGTGGCTTCAACCGCATTCATCGTCAGCGCTGGCTTACAGATGTTCGAGATTATCGGTGGAGCAATGGTGTTAATCGCCGCGTTGCTGGAGGGCTCACGCAGCGACGAAGCTGCGCAAGCCGCCGGCTCGAGTTTATAGCGAGCCTTCTGCCGCCATGCGTACGAACTGATGGTCGTAGCGCATTTTTACATTATCTTTATTACCCAGAATTGACCCGTCGGGTAACTCAATGCCGATAACATCGGGAGACTGCGCGCTGGCACCCAGCAGGCCGTGCTTAAAGGTGAAGTTGGTGACAAAGTCCATGGTTTCGCGCACGCGTTCCGTGGTCAGGTAGTCTAGCTTCTCTTGAGGCGTCTTGAACATATAAGTGGCCGCCAACTGCAATTCAAAACCTTCCAGATCAGTACCTGAATTCTCACCCATATATGTTTTAGCTTCTATCGCCTGCGGGCTATCTCCTTGCAAAATCGCCACCGTCTCGAACCAGGCTCCCGTGACCGCTTTACCCAGCGCCGGGTACTTCTTCAAGGTCGCGGAATTCACGCCCATAACATCGAGAATCTCGCCAGGAATCTGGCTGGAATCAAACACCTTCACTGCATCGGGTTCCTGCATCGCCATCTGTAGCTGTGGATTCCACAGGGTAGCAGCCTGCACGTCACTGTTCTTGAACATGGTGGCAATGTCGGCGTCTGATGTGTTGATCAAGGTAACGTCGCGCTCACTAAGGCCTGCCATCTCCAGCGCCCGCGCCAAGGCGTAGTGCGAGACAGACAGCTCAAGCAGGTAAACGTCCATACCTTTGATATCCTGCATGCTGTCGCGCCCCTTCAAAACAACCGCATCGTTGCCGTTCGAAAAGTCGCCGGTGATGAGCGCTGTTGTATCGACGCCGGACGCCGAAGGAATGGTCAACATATCCATATTGGTCATGGTAGCGCCGTCAAACTCACCCACGGTGTACATGTTGATGGCTTCGATATAGTCGTTGATTTGCACGAGATCGACTTCAATGCCGTATTTTTTGGCCCACTTGTCCATGATTCCCGCTTCGTCCATATAAGCCCAAGGCATGAACCCCACATAAATTGACCAGGCGAGTGAGAACTTGGTGCGCTCCTCCTCCGCTGCAGCGCAGACAGATCCTGCGCAGAGTAAAACTGCCATAACGGGTACTGTAATAATTCGGTAAATATGTTTCATGGTAGATCTCCTAAAGGCCATGTTGGCGGAAAACGTAACAACAATCGGTTGGGCAACCATCAGGTAGGCGCCTCAAATCCCAATATTTAAAGGTGTATCACTTACACGATTGCTAGCGTAGTAGTTGGGTCTGGCCGCCACTTCCCAGTCCGTGAAGGGGATAAAGCGCCCCGGCCAGGCAACCGCAGAGAACGGCCAGCACTGCCGGACCCACTCAATGACTTCGTTTTCGATAAACGTGGCTTGAACCTGTGCAAGGCGCGTGTGAACCCACAGGTAAGCCTCTGCATCGTGCTCCTGCGCCGCAGTTGGGTACAAGTAAAGACACCCTAAGCACTCGCTGGCGTCATGATCGAGCAGGTGATAGGCAAAAGAGCTTTTCGCATCAAATTCGCGTTTGTGCCATGCGAGGTCAGCGCGATCCTCTTCGAGGGTTAGCTCATCCGGTGGCCATGTATCTGCTGAACCAAAAAAGTGCTTAAGGCTTGTACGGCACTCAACTACGGCAGAAAAATCGAGCGCAGCCCACTCAGGAGCCGCGGGCACCAGAAGCACATTTTTACCGCGCCAGCGCTGCGGTATTGCGAAGTTATCGATAGGCAGCGGCAGAAACACCGCTTTCTGTTCAACAGCATTCACTGCAACACCCCGGTATAGCGCTGTAAGGTCGCAGCCTCGCGAGCAAACCATGCCGCTGACTCATCGCTCACCGGCGTAGTGAGGGGGAATGTCTGGCAGGGCTCGATAACGTCAACCTCGTAGTGCCGAACGCACTCTTGCCCATCACGCAGAAACCGCTGTGCGACGCGCTGGCTGCTCTCCAGCCACTCAAACTCACTCACCTCAAGTAGAGGCGACCCAACCCGCTCAGGTAGAGTCGAGTGGATGACTGTGTACCCTTGCGCCAATGAGCCCTGGGCTACAGACGTTTCAAAGTCGAGTAATTCCTTGAGCGTGGCGAGGTTGCCGCCGGCAGCCGCAATTTGCTGTTGCAGCGTTTGAGCCACGTCGTCCGTTTGAGCCACGTCGCCTGGTGGGCTAGACCTGCCCAGCACCATTGCGGCGTAATCACCGCAGATGATCAATCCCCCGCGCCGTGCCATCATATCTTCCCTGCCTGCAATGGTTTCACCCACGAGACGCAAACCAACGAGTGGCCCGGTGTCGGATGGCTGCATCCGCCAATCCTCAACATAGGCACCGCTGGGCGCAAACTCGACCATGCAATTACCCGTCCGTGTGAGCTCTGCAGGCTCCGGCCAACGGTTAGTGACTTGCAGAGATATGGCTTCCTGCCACATCATTGCTTTACCATTCCACTGACAGCCGGCAAACCACCCCTCGTAGTTCGCGAGTTCAACCAGCTCAGCTTCGCTGTACTCTTCCATAGCTGCCGCGCGTACCTGTCTGGCGCCGAGAGGCAAACGCAGGTCGATCGTGAAATTGCAGCTTTGCAGCCAGTAAACGATGGTCTGGTCGTCGGATTCGCCGTTGGCAAAGCTGATACAACGACGCCGAAAACACCCGAGCATCCAGTCTGGCACACTGCGCTGCGGGCGGTGTCGGCGGCGGCAAATCAACTCTTCAAGCGTCATTGCCGCCCCCCACTTTCCGGCCAAAACTGAACAGACCACGGCTGCCCTGGGGTAACGTCAGTTCACCGCTTTCAAGGCGCTTTTTCAGGTAAGCGAATGACTGCGCGGTTTGAGCAAACAAATGGTCTCCGCAAACCTGCGGCTCATAGCGCGCCGGCCTGTCATCGCCAACCAACTCAGGCAGCGGCTGAATAACCACGTCGTAATCCACGTTACAGAACATCGGAAACGCATAGCGTTCCTCAGCGACTTTACGCACACGATGAGAGGTCGCCACAAATTCACCGTTGCTGAGAACCTCCAGCATATCGCCGATATTGATAACGAACGCACCCGCAACGAGCGGCACGTCAATCCAGCGACCCTCGCCGTTCATCACTTCCAGCCCTGGGGCCGTCGGCAACAGAATGGTGAAACACTCGTAATCCGTGTGGGCGCCCAGCCCCATGGCGTCAGACTGAACCTGCGGATCATAGGGGTAATAAATCATTCTGAGTTGGGTAGGCGGGCGCGTAACAAGACGTGTAAAGCGATCCTCGGGCAAACCCAATGCAAGTGCAAAGCCACGAAACAGCTGGAGCCCGAGCTCAAACGCCGCATCGTAATAGGCTTGTACATCTTCCTTGAATCCGGGCAGATCGGGCCATTGATTGGGCCCGAGCATCGGGCGCTGGTAGGCCGGATCATGCAGTTCAAAGTTCAGATCGTAGGCTTCTTTGCGGTCGGGTATTGCCCCACCGTAGAACTGCTCCTCACCCTCCGGAACGTAACCACTGTGGTTCTGCGAATTACCTATATAACTGCGCATCTTGACCGCAGCGCTCTGCGAAAAAAATTGGCGAGTACGGCGGCGAAATTGTTCAATGATATTTTCCGCAATACCGTGCCCTGTGATGTACAGGAACCCTGCGTCTCTTGCGGCGACGCCCAGTTGCTTCGCCGTCGCGTCACGCGTTTCCGCATCACGCGAACGAAGCCCTGCAACATCAACCTTCGGTAATACATTAAAAGCACTATGGCGGGAGCTAAGCGATGCGGTTGCAGTCATGTCGATAACCTCTGCAGGTCAGGTTATCTGGCCGTCCAGAAAAATAATCGGCCCGCGGGCCGTCCGGGTCGTCCCGGAAATTGAAGAACAAAATTTGGCGGTTGACGCACAGGTAATGCCACCAGGGTTTGCACCGTCACCCCGTGACTTGCGAGTTCCGTGCCAACTCGTCGCAATGACGCAAAAGCGACTGTAGAACGAGCTAATTACCGGCTTCCTGCTTA
>JANQUV010000130.1:7721-13910 GCA_030730585.1 Haliea sp. | reverse complement strand
TGCCTGAGTTAAATAGTGATTTTGAAATGATCTCATGAATTATCTTTTTACGATGATAAGCTTATAGTTAGAGGATACTATTTTTAGGAAATCCACTTCTTATTCTTTTATTGTAGGTTTCTTGATCTACAGAAGTCATCAAAGCATGGTTTTTCTTGTGTAGCGCATCTGGATTTTTTGATAATCCAACCCATTCATGCTTTACAAGACATGTTGGGATCCACAACATTCTTCGATGCGCCCACGCAAGTTGAGTGTATTCGTCGTCACAATGCGTTGATTTGTAGTCTGGGTGATAGAGGTAGCCGTATCTTTTGTAGTATGGAACACCCATACACGAGAATGTACAAAGCCTGATCCCCTGTAGACCATCGTTGATATGCACAGCACCATCATAATCTGGATAATGAGTGTTCATTTCATACTCGATTTCCACATCAAAATCCTGGATCATCGGCTTCATGTCATCCGAAACAAGCCAAATCATATCAAAATGATGTGTCTCTAGTATCTCATTAACACCAAAATTACACGCTGCAATCTTTCCTGCTGGTTCCATGGTAACTACGGTGTGGGGATGCGTAAGCATACTCCGATCATTTATAAGAAAACCCATAGATGGGTCATCCTGATCAATGGTAATGAGCCAATGGTATTCATTAGAAGGAGAGAGCATGGATTCCCATTTTTTGATGTTCTCTATAAACTGTTCTGGTCTTTCTCTTGTTGGGTATTTTAGCAATACTCTCATGTATCATCTCCGGATTCATTTAAAGTATGGTCATAAATGAATAATGAATTCCTTTGTTCTAATGTGGATCCATTGTCTGCTTTTATAGAAATCAGATCCGAGTAAACCTGATTACCTCTATTATCGGATATTTCTGAATAAATCATCAAAAAAATTCCACTCAGAGTGACGAGCAGCCAAGAAAATTATACGCTTCTTCTATACCTCTTATAATAATCCTATAGGCTCGTGTATATCCAGCCAGGCAAGCCAACTCAGAATGCCTACATCGACCGCGGGCTCGCCTGGTCTCAGCTTTCTTCCCCCAAAGGTAATGGCCTCAGAAGGATAGGCACGCTATCAGTGGCACTGGTATCCTAGCGGTCAACAAACGTAGTGAGGAACCCCCTGTGCAACAGGCATTACAAACCATGCTGGTGATGCAAGACCGAATGAACACGCGGGTACACCCGCAGTGGATTGGGCAGGATTTTGCCTGGTACCGCGCGCTGTGGATCGAGTGTGCCGAGCTGTTGGAGCACTATGGCTACAAGTGGTGGAAAAAACAGACGCCGGACTTGGAGCAGGTGCGTCTTGAAGTGATAGATATCTGGCACTTCGGCCTTTCCGCGCTGTTTGCCAGCGGTCACAGCATTGAAACGATGGCCGCGGATATTGCGAAGCAGGTGACGGGTTTTCAGCCGACGGGCCTGGATGTGCGCGAAGCCACCGAGGCACTGGCCTTGCACACGCTGCAAACCCGAGGTTTTTGCCCGCGCCGTTTTTGGGAGTTAATGCATGCCTCTGGGCTGGACTTTGACGGGCTTTACAGCGCGTATGTGGGCAAGAATGTGCTGAATTTTTTCCGTCAGGATCACGGTTATCAAACCGGCAGTTATGAAAAGCTGTGGCAAGGCCGGGAAGATAACGAGCATCTTGTTGAAATTCTGGCTGAGCTGGACAACACCGCCGCCGATTACGCAAGCCTTGTTTACGCGGCGCTGCAAGCTCGCTACCCCGGTGCGCCGGCTGACGGCAGCCAATGACTGTAGAGGAGGAGCGCCTCTCCACCAGCGCGCTGGCACGTGCACTGGAGATCCCGGTGCAGCAGCTGTTTGTGACGCTCAAGGATTACGGTTGGATTCTGCGCCAGGCGGATAACTGGCTGCTGACGCAAAAAGGTGAGTACGAAGGCGGAACCTACCGCGACAGTAAGCGCTTCGGCCGCTATATCGTCTGGCCCGGCGCGTTGGTGCAGCACCCATTGTTGAGTGCCATTGAGTCCAACCAGCGTATTACCGCCAGCCAGATGCGGCGTTATTACCCGCGCCTGCAACCACGGCAGTTGAACCGAGCGCTGGCGGAGCTGGGTTTACAGCAACATAGCATTCTTGGCTGGGAACTGACGGATTTTGGGCGCCAGCTAGGCGGGCAGCAGGTGGAGAGCGATAGCACCGGTGCCTTTTATGTGAGCTGGCCTCACGAGATTGTCGATCATCCGGTTATCCACCGTGAATTAGAGCGGCTGTCGGGCCAGCCTGATTGTCCGGAGCCTGCTGTGGCACCTGGCTCAGCGCCGTCGCCCAAGACCCAGGCGCTCGATTTGTTTACCGGGCAACAGACGGTGCCTGCTGAACCCGCAGCGGATTCTGCCCGCCGTTGCGCGGGTATTGACGGCCACCAGACGGGCAGCTCACTGCAGGCAGTTGTTTGCAACTGGCTGTATCTGGCGCAGTTGGCGCACGCAACGCGCCGTGCTCTGCCGGTAGAGGAGCCGTTGTGGGCAGACTTTTATTTACCTGCAGGGAGCGTGTATATCGATTGTTGGGATGCGCAGGCTGGCCCATCAACCCTGGCCGCCCGCCTGCGCAACAAGGAAGTGTGTAAGTCACAAGGCCTGCGTTACCTTGAAGTGAAGGCTGAGGATGTCGAGCGTTTGGATGAGGTGCTCGGGCGCGGCTTGTTGGCTTTCGGCATACGCTGCTAAAGGCGCGCCGCTAAGTGCGGTGGGCTGCCCGCTGACGCAATACCACGCCGCACTCCATGTGATCGGTGTAGGGAAATTGGTCAAACAGGGCAAACTGCGCAACGCTGTGGGTTGCAGCCAATACCGCTAGGTTTTCCGCCAGAGTGCCCGGGTTACAGGACACATAAATAATGGTAGGAAAACGCTGCACCATGCTCACTGTTGCGGCGTCCAGCCCGGCGCGTGGCGGATCTACAAACACCGTGTCCAATTGGTAGTTTTCCAGCGGCTGTGGCAGGCCCGCCAAGCGCCGAAACAGGCGCTCACCGTTCATCGCCTGTGTGACCTCTTCTGCGGCGAGCCGCACCATGGCCACGTTGTGGATACCATTGGCATCGAGCGCCCACTGTGCCGCGCGAATCGACACCTTGGCCAACTCAGTCGCCAGCACCTGATTGAAATGGCGTGACAGCGGCAGGGTGAAATTGCCGTTGCCACAATACAGCTCCAACAAATCGCCGCCCTGTGCGGTGGCCGCAGTACAGGCCCATTCAATCATGGCCCGGTTCACGTCGGCATTGGGCTGCGTGAAGGCCTGCTCATACTGTCGATATTGATAGTCGCAGCCTGCGATACGCAGCTGCTCGGTCACATAGTCTTGCCCAATAACGACCTTTTGCTTGCGGCTGCGGCCGACCAGTGCTACCTGGTATTTCGCGGCGAGTGCGGCTGCAGCGCTTTCCCAGGCCGCATCAAGGCGCCGGTGGTAGGCAAGTGTTACCAGTGTTTCGCCGCGAGTGGTGCTGAGGAATTCAATCTGGAACAGTTTCCGACGCAGCTCCGGCTGGCTGCGCAAGCTCGCGATGAGTTCAGGCATCAGAGCCTGAATGGCTGCACAGGCGATTGGAAATTCGCTGATAGCAACCGGGTTGTGCGGCTCACCGGGCGGGAACATGACGTAGTTGAGTGCATCACCGTCATGCCAGATGCGAAACTCGGCACGCATGCGGAACGCTTCCGGCGCAGAGGGCGCCACCATCGGGGGCTGCGCAACAAACGGAGCCAGACGCTCACAGGTTCGCGCTACTTTTGCGGCTAGGAGTGCGTCGTAATTTGCCGGATCAAATTGGGACAAGGGCATGAAAAGTTTCTCGCAGCGCTGCGCTTACAGGCAGTTATCGGGTTTCGGCAGGCCAGCAATTTTACTGGCAATCTTGGCGGGCGATCCGGGGAACAAACTCAGCAGGTAGACGCTGCGGCCACAGTCGGCACCCAAGTGAATCTTTACCCATTTGACCAGGGGACGCATGGCGGGCGAGCTGTCGAACTGCTCGTAGTAGGCGCGCAGCAGGGTAATGATCTCCCAGTGAGCGGCGCTCAGCTCAATCTGCTCCCCTGCCGCAATCTGCTCTGCCACGGCCGGCGACCAGGCTTGCCGGGTTTTCAGGAAGCCTTCGCGATCGAAAGCGGTGGCGGGCAGCATAGCGGGCTCTAGTACCAGGCCATTTGCCGCGCGTGGCGTTCGGTCAGCGCCACAAAGCCTGCATCATCCACAACGTTGAACCCGAGTGCCAGCCGCGCGTGTACGCCGGCAGCTCGCGCGTCTGCTTCCAGCACATACAAGGCGGCCCCGGTGGCTTGCAGTGCTTGCCCGTTGCTGCACTGTGCGAGTGCGAGATACACGCCGTCGCCCAGCAGCAGTAGAGCATCCTCTGCGCGTAGCAACTTCAGGCAGTCTTGCAGTGCGGGGTGCTCGGGGCTGCAGTTAAGGGTATGTAACATGGCTTAAAAGCCGAGAATGTGATGATGGGCGTCGAACAGGGCGCGCTGTGCAGCAACGTCTACCAGAATAGCGCCTGAAGGCAGGTCAGCGGTGGTAAGGCCATGGCGCTGCGCCGCGTCGGTATCGACGTAGCAGTGTTCCACGTCGTACAGCGGCATTGAATCGATGACCTTGCGCAGGTTGCGTACGCCGACGGCGCTGCTGTCTTGGTGGGGGATGAGTTGTAACACCCCCGCGCCCAAAAACAGCAGGTTCACCGGCTGATCAAATGCGGCCGTTGCCAGCGTGGTATCCAGTGCGGCCCGCGCCAGGCTGCGGCCGGGCTGAGCATGCCGTGTGACCACCAACACACTCTTGCGTGCTGCAGCGCTCATTCCGGGGCTCCAAAGGTGATGACGCGGTCTGCCGACTGCATTGCCTCCACCAGCAAGCCAAGCCCGCCGAGTGCAAATTGCGGGTGAGCGGTTGCCGCCGGAAAGCCGTGGCGTTGCGCTTCGGCTGAATCCAGCAGGCCACGTTTGACGGCGGAGCTTACGCATAGCACAAGTTCGGTGCCATGTGCCGTGGCGAGCTGCGTCCATTCGGTGAGCGGGCTTTTCTCATCTTGCGCAGTGATAGCGGTGGCCAAGCCGTTACTCGTGCCGCCATCCAGAAAGAAGACTCGCGGCAGTATGTGGCCCTGTGCAATGACCGCCGCACCGAAACGCGCGGCCGTGAGGCTGGTGTAACCGGAGGCGGGCGCGGCCATGATCAGCAAGCAGTAATTCAGCGCCACGGCCATGCCCATGCAAATGCCCCAACGAAAAACCCCGGCATGGGCCGGGGTTTGATGTGTGCCCTACGGCGGGGCTTAGTCATCGCCGCCGAAAGCTGTCAACAGTGACAACATGTGGATGAACAAGTTGTAGATGCTCAGGTACAAGCCCACAGTCGCGCGGATGTAGTTGGTTTCGCCACCGTTGATGATGCGGCTGGTATCGAACAGGATCAGGCCGGACATGATCATCACAACCACTGCGGAGATCGTCAGTGACAGCGCAGGAATCGCGAGGAAGATGTTGGCAATCATGGCGACCACGGCAACGATCAGGCCGATCATCAAGAACCCGCCCATGAACGAGAAGTCCTTGCGGGTGGTCAGTGCGTAAGCCGACAGGCCGAAGAACACCACCGCTGTGCCGCCCAGTGCCTGCATCACCAGAGCCGGGCCACCGGGCATTGACAAGTAGTGGCTTAGCATAGGCCCGATGGAGGCGCCCATGACGCCGGTGAAGGCGAAAATAGCCAGCAGACCTTTGCTGGTGTCAGCCATCTTGTGCACCACAAACAGCAGGCCAAAGCCCACCAGCATCAACACCAGCGCCGCACCCTGAGGCAGGCCCACGGCCATAGAAACGCCCGCGGTAATCGCGCTGAACAGTAGGGTCATACCGAGTAGCATGTAGGTGTTCTTCAGAACCTTATTAGTGCTGACTAACGACTCCATGCCCGTCGTATTCACGTTGTACATGCTCTTGTCTTGCATTGTTTCACGCTCCATTGCTGTGCACCCACGGTGCGAACACTTCTTTGACTCATCATAGTGCCGAAGTTCCCCAATTCCAAGGGATTCCGTCATTGATTAATCCGGTTATAGCCATAGAAATCAAACGGTTATTATACGTGTCGGGGTGTTATCTGGATCGATGCCGGTAGTGAAGCGGTGCAACG
>JANQUV010000130.1:0-7621 GCA_030730585.1 Haliea sp. | reverse complement strand
ATTGGCGGGCACTCCGCGCTGCATTTGGCGCAAGCAGGGCATGAGGTGACGCTGATGGCGCGCTCAGCCCCCACGACGCCTGTGCTGGCCGCGCTGCCGTTCATTCCCACGCACTATGTGGAAGACGACGTGGCCGATGGGCGTTTGGCCGGCTTCGACTGGTTGGTGTTTGCCGCTGGCGTGGATATTCGTCAACTGCCCCAGGACGGATCGGTAACCGAAGAGGACTTCTACACGCGCTACAACACTGAGGGCATTCCGCGCTTTTTTGCAGCCGCCAAAGCGGCGGGTATCAAGCGCGCAGCCTACATCGGCACCTTCTACCCACAGGTCGCTCCAGAGAAAGTGGAGACCAGCCCATATGTGCGTTCACGCAAACTGGCTGACGACGCTATCCGCGCCATGAGCGACGACAGCTTTGCCGTGTGCAGCTTGAACGCACCCTTTGTGCTGGGCCATTTGCCGGGCCTGGAAATTCCACATCTGCACTACAACTACCTCTACACCAAAGGCCTTATGGAAGGTGTTCCACTGTGGGCGCCGGAAGGCGGCACGAACCACATTACCTCACTGTCCTTGGCTGAGGCGGTGCAGGGCGCTTTGGAAAAGGGCGAGCCGGGCCGCGCTTATTTGGTGGGTGACGAAAACCTCACGTGGAAAGCGTATTTCGAGATGTGGTGTGATGAGGTTGGCAACCCGCAAAACCTTGATGTGCGCAGTGACGAGCACCCGTTGATGCCCGATATCATCATGTTTGCCGGGCGCAATGCCACGGTGAGTTACACGCCCGAAGGTGTGGAAGAGCTCTGTTATGGTACGCATCGCGTCCGCTCGGTGATTGCCGAGGTGGTCGCCAGCTTTGAGTCAGCGCAATGAGCTTGGAGGCGAGCCCTGCGGCGCTTGCGGCGGGCTATGCCCGGGCTGTTGATGACCGCGAATTCAGCGCCATGGAGGCGCTGATGTGGCCTGAGTTTACCCAACAAGGGCCCGGGTTTGCATCGGAGTCGCGAGCGGTGTTTATCGGTAATCTGGAGTTTTTGCGCTCCTTTGAGAGCACCTTTCATTTGGTGGGCCAAGTGGCGGGGCAGTGGCAGGGTGACCGCTATCGCGGCGAAACCTACTGTGTGGCGTCGCACTTCTACCAGCGCGAGGGCCGCTCGCTGTGCATGGATATGGGGATTCGCTATCAGGACGTGATTGAAGTGCGCGGCGGTGAAGCGCGTTATTTATCGCGCGACCTGAACGTTGTGTGGCAGGACGAGCGCGAGATTACTGCACCCACGCTCGGTTGACGCCCTGCCTACCTGCGGGCAGGTGTGTTGGCTGTCATTCAGGCCAGCACTTCCAGCCCGCGCTCAATACACCACATCGCCGACAGCCCGCCTAGCACGTATACCGGCACTGGCCGCAGCTGAGCTTGCCAAGGCTCGATCGCGCGTCGCAGTAACCACCAGAGCAGCAAAATCGCGGCGATAAAACTGATTTGACCCGCTTCGATGCCAATATTGAAGAACAGCAATGCCAGTGGCAGGTTGCCCTCGGGTAACCCCGTCGCAGCCAGAGCACCAGCAAAGCCCATCCCATGCAGCAGTCCAAAACCGCCAGCCAACCACCAGGGGTGGCGCCGCGACAGGCTGTTGTCATTCTTTGACGTCAACGCGAGGGCCAGCCAGAAGATACTCAGCGCGATGGTGAATTCCACCAAAGCCACCGGGTAATTGAAGAAGCCCAGGGTAACCATTGACAAGGTAATACTGTGACCCACGGTGAAGGCCGTGATCGTCCATAGCAATCGCTTGCCGCCGCCCACCAGCAATAGAAGGCCAAACACGAACAAAAGATGGTCGAGCCCGCGCCAGATATGGTCCATCCCCAGCACACTGTATTCGCCCATAACACGCACGGCGCCGGGGGCCTCGGGCACGGTGAAAGACGGCTGCTCGGCGGTAAGCACCTGCTGATACTGGCGTCCATCCTGCAGGTTGAGCATTAACATCACCGAGGCCTGATTGTCGGCCAAGCCGTCGACCGCCAGCGACCGCCCAACCATGCGCGCGCCGCTATCTCCCGCGCAGCCCAACTGCACGGTGGTCACCAGCCCGGTGCCTTCCGGTTGTGTGGCGCTGGTTGAAAGCACTTGGCAGCCCTCTGGCCACACTGGCGCGAGCGGCACGGGGCTGTTGCGCTGCGCGGGCGTCTTCCACACCACGTTGTAATCCCCCGACTCGAGTTCTGTTAACTGCAGGAGTGTGGGCGCAAATCGGTGCGCCTGTGCGCTAAACGGCAAGCAGCAGATCACCCACAAGGCACAGAGACTTAATACGCGGCGAGTGGGCATCACAGGATAAACTCGTAATCGTTGGCGATACGCGCAATGCCCGCTTGCAGGGCGATGGTGCGGGCCTGCTGTTGAAGGTCCCGTGCGAGTTGGTCGCGAACTTCATCGAGCCGCGCGGGGCGTGCAGGTGTGAATTCATCGAGCCAGATCAGGTGCAGGCCAAAGGCGGAGCGCAGGGGGCCCTGCCAGCGCCCGGGCTCCGTGGCGGCAGACACGAGTTTGTCAACGAACACTGCACCAAACAGCCGTGCGAGCTGATCGGGAGTCTGGTTGCGGAAAGCGTACCCATGTAGAAAGGGTGAGCTTAACGGCAGCGCCTCCGCAGGGCCCAGGCCTTCACGTTCAATACGCGATACCAGCGCCGCAACCTCGGGTTCGCGCTCACGGCTAAAATAAAGATGTTGCAGAGAATAGCGCGGTGGGCGCGCAAGTTCCGTGCTGCGCTCGGTAAAGGCGGCTTGAAGTTCTGCCTCGGTGGGCGCAGCGGGCGGTGCACTGGCCAGAATGAGCTGCTCCATTACCTGAATCATGCGGCGGCGCACTACTTCATCGCCCAAATGCAAACGCATTGCCAATGCCTGCTCAAACAGCGCCTCATCACCGGCGTCAGGCGCAGCTAGCCCGAGAAATCGCAAATTGAGCAGTAGCCGCTGCTGTACCACGGGGTCCTGACGGTGCAATTCCAGGCTTAGCGCACGTTGGAACAGCATGTCTTGTTCCAACTCGTTGCGTTGCAGGTGGGCGAGTTCCGCAGGCTCGGGTTGGCGCCCGGTGAGGGCTACCCACTGTGTCACCAGTGCATCCGTACGCGCTTCCGGGAGTGGCCCGACCACCGGGGGAGGCGTTGGAAACAGCTTCGCCTGAGCGACGTAGAGTAGTACGCCGAGCAGCAGGAAGTGGAACCAGGGTGCGCGCAAAAATGCAGGGCGTAGTAACATCCGGGGTGCGGCTTATCGTTATCAGTAGAGCGCGTGATTTTCGCACCCTCCGTGCGGAAAAGGTAGGGTGGTAAGCGATATAAGGGAACGGGTTTATGAACCATCTCGCACATGCACTCTTGGCTGGGCCTGACCCCCTGCAACGCGTTGGCAACGTGACCGGCGACTTTATCAAAGGCCCGCTGCTGCCGCTGGCCTTGTTACCGGGTATTCGTGAAGGTGTTGAGCAGCACCGGTCGATTGATCGTTTTACCGATGATCATCCACTCACCCTTGAGATGCGCAGACTATTCGCGCCCCCCTACCGGCGTTACGCCGGCATTCTGCTTGATGTGGCGTTCGACCACTTTTTGATTCGGCACTGGCAGGCGTTTGCGCCAATGGAACGGCACGTCTTCGTCAATGAGACGTACGGCTTGTTGATTACCCATCGCCATGAATTGCCTGCTTCCCTTGCGGCCGCTGCTCCGCGCCTGGTTGCACATGACTGGCTCAGCCGTTGTGCGAGTTGGGAGGGTGTAGACAGCACGCTGCGAGGGCTGGCAGGGCGCTTGCAGCACGATAACCCACTGGCCCTGGCCGCGGTGGAAGTGGCGCGCAACGCGGAGCCGATCGAGCAAGGGTTCCTCGCGTTCTTTCCAGCGCTTATGGCCTTTGCGCAAGAGCTGACGCAAACTCCCTAGGCACCCGGGGTGTTTTTTGTCGGCCCCCGACCTATGATTACCATCAATAATACAAAATGAGAGGAAGGCACGTGGGAGCACAAATCACAGTGAATAATAACGGCGGCATAGCCGCCTTTCTCGGTCGGTTCCCTTGGGTGCTGCTGGTGGTGGCTTACCCGGCACTGATGTATCAGTTTGAACTGGATATGGCCGCTCAGCTGCACTTTGGTTTTGTGTATATGGGCCTTGGTGTGTTCGTTCTTTTTATAGAATTTTTCAAGTCCGGCGATATTAATGCCGCGGCGTTTTTTTTCGACCTGCTGTGGTCGATTGCTGCGGTAATGCTGGGCACCGCCATGCTGACCTGGTTCCTGCTGGAAGGCAGCAACAGCACGGGCCCGGGTTGGCAGCAGCTCAACTACTTCCATTGGTTCGGCTGCGCCATTGTGCTGGGTGATGCCATTATCAGCCCGTTCAACGCGTTTCGTACCGCATTGCGTAATCTGGGCCTGGGTAACTAGTTCCTCAACGCCGCGGGCAGCGCACTTGCAATGGGTGCGCCGCCGATCAGTGGTGGCAAGGGCTACCCACTTATCAGGTGCATAGCAGCAGACGGTGCCCGGGGGAGGCTCGCGTAAAGCCCCGGCGCTCGGCACCCGTCTGTGTACCCGCATTATCATTCTTATAAAAAGAACATTTACCTATAATTAATCTATTTTACTAGAGATCGGTCGAGCGGCACACTACCGCCATCATCAACTCTCTGGAGAAATCTCATCGAACTCATTCTGGATTTTATGTCCCGCTTCCTTGTCCAGTTCCAGTCGCCTGCGCTGGCGTTTCTGGTCGGTGGCATGTTGTTGGCGGCTTTTCGTAGCAAGCTGGAAATCCCCGACGCGATTTACCAGTTCTGTGTATTTATGTTGCTGATGCGGATTGGCCTTGAAGGTGGCCTGGAAATTCGCGATGCCGAGTTGGCCGACATGATACTGCCTGCGTTTATTGCGCTCATCGTGGGCTGCGGCATTGTGCTGATAGGCTGCGTTGTGCTCGCCTACTTGCCCGGTGTAAAAACCGAGGACGCGATTGCCACCGCCGGCCTTTTTGGCGCAGTGAGCGCGTCCACGCTGGCTGCAGCAATGCTGATGCTGGAAGAGCAGGCGATCACCTATGAAGCCTGGGTGCCGGCCCTGTATCCCTTTATGGATATCCCCGCGTTGATTGTGGCGATTGTGTTGGCCAATGTGTATCTCGCCAAAAAGAAGCACGGCCCCACGGCCAAGACAAAAATCTGGCCAATCGTCACCAATAGCCTGCGTGGCTCCGCACTCTCCGCACTCTTGCTGGGTTTGGCGCTGGGGCTGTTTACCAACCCGGAAGTGGTGTTCGAGAGTTTTTACGATCCACTGTTCCGGGGCTTGCTGTCGGTATTGATGCTGATTATGGGCATGGAAGCGTATGCGCGCCTGAACGAGTTGCGCAAAGTGGCGCACTGGTACGCAGTCTACGCAGCGGTTGCGCCCCTGGTGCACGGGCTGATCGCGTTTGGCTTGGGCTATATCGCCCACGTATTCACCGGGTTCAGCCCCGGCGGCGTTATTTTGCTTGCGGTGATGGCGGGTTCAAGTTCGGATATTTCTGGCCCGCCCACCCTGCGCGCAGCAATCCCTTCGGCGAACCCCGCGGCTTACATTGGTTCCTCAACGAGTGTGGGTACTCCCATTGCCATCGCCGTGGGCATCCCGCTCTATGTGGCGTTGGCAGAAGCGGTATTTGGCCTGTGACTCCGGTGTTATGCTACTCCGGTAGTTATACGCACGGCGGAGCTTGGATGGGCGTGCAGACGACGCTGTTTAAGGCAAATAATCGAAGAGGGCACCGCGCATGACATTCAAGGCAGCCAAGGTGGTCATCATCACCGAGAAAGTGATTCTGGAGCAGGTGGCGCAGGTTATTGAGACTTTCGGCGCCACGGGTTACACGGTTTTCGCCGCGGCGGGCAAGGGCAGCCGCGGGGTTCGTTCGGCTGGTCGCGCCGCGGTGGTGGATGGCTTCAGTAACGTACAAATAGAGGTGATTACGGCGACTCATGAAACGGCAGAGAAAATCGCCGTTGAGGTGGCCGAGCAGTTCTTTAATAATTATTCGGGCATCACTTATTTGGAGGATGTGGAGATACTGCGCTCGCACAAGTTTTAGTCTTACGCCGGTGGGCTACTCCAGAATGCACTCCGGTGAATATTGGAACGTACTGACCACCCGCAGGCGCTTCATTTGTAAGCTGCCCCTGTTGGGCTAGCTAGGATGACCATTAGCTGATATCTCATGTTGGGAGAAAATAAAATGACACGAAAAGTTGCTTTTATCACTGGTGCTAGCCGAGGTATCGGGGCTGAAACGGCCATTGCTCTGGCCCATGCTGGATATGATGTGGCGATCACTGCTCGTAGTTTAAGCGACGGTGAACAGCATGATCATGGCACTTACCAGTCAAATACCCAGACGTTGCCTGGCAGCTTGGAATCTACAGCAGACGCCGTTCGCGCCGCTGGCGGCCAGGCCTTGTGCATGCGCTCAGATATTCTGAAGCCGGAAACCGTATTGGCGGCCATTGAACAGGCGCTAAGCCACTACGGCCATATTGACTTGCTGTTTAACAATGCCTGTTTCCAGGGTATGGGGAATATGCAGCATATTATGGATATTACCGCGCAACAGCTTGGCAATATTTATCAGGGTAATGTATTCACGCCGCTAGCCGCCGTACAGGCAGTGTTACCCGGCATGCTGGGCAGGCAATCAGGGACGATTATCAATATGGTGTCGGGTTCTGCCGAAGTCGACCCGCCCGCGCCTGCAGGTGAGGGCGGATGGGGATTTGCATATTCATCGTCAAAAGCTGCGCTGATACGAATGGCCGGGATTTTACGGGTAGAGCACAAGGGTTCTCATCTGCGGTTTATGAACGTAGAGCCTGGGTTTGTTGTCACCGAAGTTATGAAAGCCAACGGCTTGAGTGAGGTGCTAGCTGATTTTTCAGATGCAACGCCTGCCAAAACGGTGGCTGAAGTCATTTGCTGGCTGGCTGAATCTACCGAGACTCGTAATGAGACGGTGCTGCATATTCCGGCGTTAGCCAAAAAATTGGAGGCTGGTTAATTGCCTCCGGTTTTTTGTGAGCCCAGAACCGAAAAGTCCTGCAGAGCAGGGCTTTCGCGAGGGTTTGGATGATCTTTACAAAGATCCCTAGAAACCGCAAGCGCGGCCATTGTTGCTGCGCCAATTGCCGCGCACACGCATGTCGAAATGGCGCTGGCCGTCTTGAAAACGCCATTCGATCCATCGCTAGCAGGCATTTCGGGCCACTCCATGGACGGTCACGGTGCGCTGACCATTGCCCTGGAGAACCCTGAGAGCTTTGTCTCGGTGTCGGCCTTCTCACCTATCTGTGCGCCGACCCATTGCGCCTGGGGACAGAAGGCGTTCACCAATTATCTCGGAGGACCTTCCGAGTCCTGGCTCGCATATGATACGGTAGCACTGGTCGGGCAGGCAAAAAGCCGGCATCCAGTGCTGGTTGATCAGGGCACTGCTGACAATTCCCTTGAAGAACAGCTGAAAACACCGCTGTTGGTGGAAGCCTGCCGTTGGTGGAAGCCTGCTGGCCGAACGAATCACGA
>JANQUV010000129.1:5694-14143 GCA_030730585.1 Haliea sp. | reverse complement strand
CGACCGGCTGATTACAAATCAGCTGCTCTACCTACTGAGCTACGCCAGCTAAGCGTTGGGGCTGTCACCCCGGAAAGGCCGCAGATTCTAGACAAAGCGCCCGATTCACGCAAGTGTAAACACCGCTGCAGTGCGTTAATTGCTGCAACGCAACCCTGCTAACACCTCAAGGCCATCAAAAACAAGGTCCGGCCTTAACTCCCCTATCCCGTCCAGTAACGCTTGCAGCGTGGGCCCGGCGCCACCGCAAAAGTACACTGCCGGCGGCGGGCCAGCGGCTTCGCGCAGCGCCAACATCACAGCACCCGCCTGCGCCAGCGCAATTCCGTGACGCACAGCCTCGGCGGTAGACTGGCCTGGCGCAAGGCCATAAGCGGGTTGCTCGGCAAAGCGCACGCGGTCGGTATCCAGCAACAACGCGCGTTCCATCAGCGATGCCCCGGGAATGATATAACCCCCCTCATGGCGCCCGTCCGCGGCCACCAGATCAATCGTCAGCGCGGAACCCGCATCGATCACCGCAATGCGTTGACGGCACTGGTGCCTCGCACCGAGCATGGCCAACCAGCGGTCGACGCCCATACGCGATGGCTGCTCGTAGCTGTTCACCAGGTCACCACTGCGCGCCTCACTACGCGCAAACCACAACGGGGCCTGGGGCCAGCGTTGCTGCAGGCTGCGGCTTACGGCGTTTTCCGTCACTTCACTAGACACACTCGCAACCCAGATCTCCGCGGGGGCATTCGGCTGAGCTAGTAGCGCCTCAAGGGCATTGGGATCGTCATGGCGGAACAGCCCGCGTGCGAGGATTTTCTCACCGGCAAGCAAGCGCCACTTGGCACTGCTGTTACCCATATCAATTTGCAGGCAACCCGTAGCCATCACGGTGCAGCACGCAAGGAAATTTCACCCCCGTATATGGGCTGCACACCCAGCGTTGTTTCCAGTTGCAGGGCCCCGCGTTCATCCACGCCTCGCGCCGTGCCGGCCTGCCGCTGCTCACCACTGTGCAATACCACCGGCTTATCCGCGAAGGCGTCCAGCGCCATCCACGGCTCGCGCCAAGGTGCAAAGCCTGTCGTTCCGAAGGAAGCCGCTAGCGGCAACAGTTCGTTCAGCAGGCTTGCAAGCAATGCATTGCGCCCCGGTGGTTTGCCCACACACAGTTGTGTGAGATCAGTCCAGGCTTGGTCGATAGCGCCAGCAGCAGCGGTGGGCATGGCGACATTGATACCCACACCAATCACCACTTGACAGCGCCCTGCGGCGTCGCCAGCCATCTCCAACAACACGCCGCCAAGCTTTGCTCCGTTGGCGAGGATGTCGTTGGGCCACTTCAACGCCAGGCCCTCCACGTCAAACCGGTGTAATGCACGCACAACCGCCACGCCCACCGCCAGGCTTAAACCCTCAAGCGCGGCCGCGCCTCCCTGATACTCCCAAGACAACGACAGGTACACGTTGCGCGCATAGGGGCTCACCCATTCTCGGCCGCGGCGCCCCCGGCCTGCCGTTTGCAGCTCTGCGCTGCACGCAAAGCCCGGGCCCCTGTCTGCAGCAATCTGCCGCAGCACTTCGGCATTGGTGGAATCAACCGTCTCCAGCAACTGCAAGGCCTGCAGCAGTGGCCGCACCGACGGCTCCAAACCGGCAATAATGCGCGCTTCAGCCAATAGCTCCACGCCACCCGCCAGGCGATACCCGCGGCCTCTAACCGACTCAACCTCCAACCCGAGTGACTGCAGGCGCTTCAGCTGCTTCCACACTGCAGTGCGGCTAACGCCCAGCGCGTCCGCCAAGGCCTGGCCGGAGTGGAACTCGCCATCGGCCAGCAGCGGCACAAGGGTGGTATTGGGCATAGCAGAACGTCCAATCAACGAAACATGGCGCGGATGATAGCAAATACTGCGGCGGTTCAACTGGCCAACCGCGACTGTTGGCCTCGTCGGCGGTTTCGGGCCAGAGTAACGGCAAGCTCACCAGCGCAGTAATAGCTGGCCCTGAGCATTTTTGAACATACAATAAGGAGAACACCATGCGCACCCCGGACGACACGACCCTGCGCGCCGCCGCCGACAAATTAATTCAGGCACACGCACAGGCCTCACAAGACAACGAATGGACCTTCTTTGTTGATGAGATTTATGCGCCAGATTGCGTATATACCTGCGAATATGCCGGCGTCATGCAGGTCACCGCCAATGGCAGCGACGAAATCAAGGCCACTCACTACGGCCGAGACATGCAAGTGGGCTGGGAAGGCTGGACGTTTCCTTACCTTGGCGTGTATACCGGCAGCGACAATCGACTGGTCACCCACTGGCTGAACCGCGGGCCCGGGCAGCGCAGCGACGGCAGCCACTTCGAAACGCCGGGCATCTCATTCATCACCCTGAACGACGATGCGAAGATCGTACGGCAGTTCGACATGTTCGATCTGGCACATCAGATGCGCCTGTGCGACGAACTTGAAACCGCGGGCTTATTGTCCCCTGTGCTCAAGGAAAGCTGGGTACAGCCGATGAAGGCACGGTTGCTTGAACAGCTAACAGCCTAGGAAACCCGACAAAACCAGCGGATAAAGAGGCCCCAAATTGACTTTACGTTAACGTAAACGTAGGCTATATTTCAGCAGCATTATTCGCAGGCGAGCGCCTTGGCAGAGTCCCGATACAGTATTTCCGAATTGGCCGCCGAGTTCGGCATTACCACCCGAACCATCCGCTTCTATGAGGAAAAGGGGTTGATACACCCCCAACGCGCCGGGCAAAAACGGCTCTACAGCGCGGCTGACCGCGTGCGCATCAAACTGATTCTGCGCGGCAAGCGCATTGGTATGAGCCTGCAGGAGAGCGTGGAAGTTATCGACCTCTACGACCCCGAGCACAACAACCGCGGGCAGCTACACTCCTTGATAAGCACCGTGCAAAGCAAACGTGAGCGCTTGCTGCGGCAAAAACACGATATTGACGAGATGCTCGCCGGCCTGGATGAAGTGCAGGCCCTGTGCGAGCAAGGGCTGGAAACCACCAAAAGAGGCAAAACCCCATCATGAATACCGGCTACCCCACGCTTAACTTTGGCCTTGGCGAAGAGTTAGACATGTTGCGCAACGCGGTCTACCACATGTGCCAGAAGGAAATTGCCCCGCGCGCGGCACAAATCGACCGCGACAACGCCTTCCCCACCGACCTGTGGCGTACCTTCGGTGACATGGGCCTACTGGGCATTACGGTAGAAGAACAATACGGCGGCTCCAATATGGGCTACCTGGCGCACAGCATAGTGATGGAAGAAATCAGCCGAGCCTCGGCATCGGTGGGGCTTTCCTACGGTGCCATGTCCAACCTCTGCTTGAACCAAATCCAGAAAAACGGCAGTAAGGCACAGAAGCAAAAGTACCTGCCCAAACTGTGTAGCGGTGAGCATGTAGGCGCACTGGCCATGTCCGAACCCAACGCAGGCTCCGATGTGGTGAGCATGAAACTGCAGGCGCGCAAGGATGGCGACACCTACTACCTCACCGGCAACAAAATGTGGATCACTAACGGCCCGGATGCGGATGTCTACGTGATCTACGCCAAAACCGACCCCGAAGCCGGCTCCAAAGGCATCACTGCGTTCCTCGTCGAGCGCGACTTCCCGGGGTTCTCGCGTTCACCGAAGCTGGACAAACTTGGCATGCGCGGATCCAACACCTGCGAGCTCGTTTTTGATAACACCCCCGTGCCGGCGGAGAACGTGCTGCGCGGAGAAGGCCAGGGCGTCAAGGTTCTGATGTCCGGCCTCGACTTCGAGCGCACCGTATTATCGGGTGGGCCCGTTGGCATCATGCAAGCCTGCCTGGATGAGGTGGTGCCCTACCTGCACACACGCGAACAGTTTGGCCAGAGCATCGGCCAGTTCCAGCTCATGCAGGGCAAGCTGGCCGACATGTACGCCGACCTCTCTGCCTGCCGCGCCTACCTGTATGCGGTAGCCGCTGCCTGCGACCGCGGTCAGGAATCCCGCAAGGACTGCGCCGCCGTCATTCTTTACACCGCCGAGAAAGCCACGCAAATGGCGCTGCAGGCCATTCAGGCACTCGGCGGCTTTGGCTACACCAACGACGCCAACGCTGGCCGCCTGTTGCGCGACGCCAAACTCTATGAAATTGGCGCCGGCACCTCGGAAATACGCCGCATGCTCATTGGCCGCGAACTGTTTAACGAAACCGCCTGACCGGAGTGTTCCCATGACCGTGCTGCAATCCCAACTGAACGCTCGCGACGACACTTTTCAGGCTAACCGCGACCATATGCAAGCCCAGGTAGATCACCTGCGCGACACCGTCGCCGGGCTGCGTGAAGGCGGCGGCAAAAAGGCCCAGGAGCGCCACCTCGCACGCGGGAAATTGCTGCCACGGCAACGCCTGCAGGCCCTGCTCGACCCCGGTTCGCCGTTTTTGGAACTGTCGCAACTCGCGGCGTTGAACGTGTATGACGACGACGTCCCCGGCGCCGGCATCATTACCGGCATTGGCCGCGTTGCCGGGCAGGAGTGCATGATCTTTGTGAACGATGCCACAGTGAAGGGCGGCACCTACTACCCGCTCACCGTCAAAAAGCAGGGCCGCGCGCAAACCATCGCCGACGAAAACCACCTGCCCTGCCTCTACCTTGTTGATTCAGGCGGGGCATTTTTACCCCTGCAGGACGAGGTATTTCCTGATCGCGAACACTTCGGCCACGCCTTCTACAACCAGGCCAGAATGTCCGCCAAAGGCATCCCGCAGATCGCCGCCGTCCTCGGTTCCTGCACCGCGGGCGGTGCGTACCTGCCGGCAATGGCCGACGAATCGATTATTGTTAAAAATCAGGGCACGATTTTTCTCGGCGGGCCACCCTTGGTCAAAGCTGCCACCGGCGAGGTAGTCACTGCCGAAGAACTCGGCGGTGCGGACGTACACTGCCGCACCTCCGGCGTCACCGACCATTACGCCAACAACGATCACCACGCCCTTGAGCTCATGCGCCGCGCCGTGTCCCGCTTGAACCGCGTCAAACCGGTCAACCTGGACCTGCGCGAGCCACAAGAGCCACTCTACGACACACGTGAGGTCTACGGCGTTATCCCCGCCGACAGCCGACAGCCCTACGACGTGCGCGAAGTCATTATGCGCATTGTCGACGGCTCCGACTTCGACGAGTTCAAAGCGCTCTTTGGCGAAACCCTGGTCTGCGGCTTCGCCCGTATCCACGGCTATCCTGTAGGCATTGTGGCCAACAACGGCATCCTGTTTGGCGAATCGGCCGTCAAAGGCGCGCACTTCGTTGAACTCTGCGCGCAGCGCAAAATACCCCTCGTGTTCCTGCAAAACATCACCGGCTTTATGGTCGGCAAGCAATACGAGGCCGGCGGCATTGCCCGCCATGGCGCCAAGATGGTGCACGCGGTGGCCTGCGCCAACGTACCCAAGTTCACCGTGATAATTGGCGGGTCCTTCGGCGCGGGCAACTATGCGATGTGCGGCCGCGCCTACGAACCCCGCTTCCTGTTCATGTGGCCCAATGCGCGTATCTCCGTGATGGGCGGCGAGCAGGCCGCCGGCGTACTCGCCACCGTCAAGCAGGACCAGCTGGCGCGCGACGACAACGCCATGAGCGCTGAACAAGAGCGCGCGTTCAAGCAGCCGATTCTCGACCTGTATGAAAAGCAGGGGCACCCTTACTACGCATCAGCCCGGCTGTGGGACGATGGTGTGATTGACCCGGCCGACACACGCACGGTGTTGGGGTTGGCGATTTCAGCGGCGTTGAATGCGCCGGTGGAGGAGTCGCGGTTTGGGGTGTTTCGGATGTGAGTGGGATGGTGGGAGGATTGCATACGGGCATGGCTGGCACCCTGCTCGCGGAAATGATCGGCGCTCTGCGCGTGCGCATGACTGGAGCTCTGCACGCGGGCGTGGCTGGCGCTCTGCATACGGGCGTAGCGACGGTCAGGCTTTGCCCGGACTCGCTGCAAGCACATCCCTGTGCGCTCGATGGCGGCCATCCATGGCCGCCAACGGTCCGGGCAAGGCCTGACCGCCACCACGCCCTGACTTTGGCAGGGAATTTTTGCCAAGGTGGCAACACTCGCATGTCAAGAGGCGCCGCAGCGCAAAAGCTGTTTCAGCGCTCTACAGTTGAGGCAGTGCGGGAGCGGGGTTGGCTTTTCGGGACCGTCGACGGCCATGGATGGCCGTCGTCGAGCCTACAGGGACGTACTTGTGGCGAGTCCCGAAAAGCCAACCCCGCTCCCGTGCTGCCAGCTCCACACCAAGCATCCACGAGGACAACACCACAATGACCACCGACACCGTACTCACCGCCATCGACCACCGCGGCGTTGCCACCGTCACCCTGAACAACCCCGACAAGCACAACGCCTTCGACGACAGCATCATTAGCCAACTGCGCACCGCTTTTGACCAGCTAAGCGAGCGCGACGATGTCCGCGTGGTAGTACTGAATTCGAAGGGCAAGCACTTCTCCGCTGGTGCCGATCTAGACTATATGAAACGCATGGCCACCTACGACTACGGCCACAACCTGCGCGATGCCGAGATGTTGGCGGGCATGCTACGCGCCTTGTACGAAATGCCGCAGCCAACCATTGCCCGAGTGCAGGGTGCAGCACTGGGTGGGGCGGTGGGCCTAATCAGCTGCTGCGATATGGCAGTGGCCACGCGGGGTTCAAGCTTCGCCTTATCCGAGGTAAAGATTGGCCTGGTACCCGCCACGATCAGCCCCTACGTCCTGCGCACTATCGGTGAACGGGCAGCGCGGCGCTATTTTCTGACGGCGGAGCGTTTTAATGCGCATCGCGCGCTAGAGCTTGGCCTGATCAGCGAACTGGCCGATGAAGAGGCTCTGGACGCCGATGTGGAACGGCTGGTGTCCGCCGTGCTCGGGAACGGGCCAGAGGCAGTGCGCGCGGCGAAGGATTTGATCGCAAGCGTTGCCGGGGAGCCGCTCAGCAAGGAGCTGGTGGAAGATACCTGCGCACGTATCGCCCATATCCGCGTGTCCCAAGAAGGCCAGGAAGGCCTGAGCGCCTTTCTGGAAAAACGTGCCCCCAACTGGCTCGGAGACTAAGCGATGTTCACAAAGCTGCTGATTGCCAACCGCGGGGAAATTGCCTGCCGGATTATCCGCACAGCGCGCCGCCTTGGCGTCGCCACGGTGGCGGTGTATTCCGAGGCTGACCGCGACGCACTGCACGTGCACATGGCGGATGAGGCCGTGCACATTGGGCCGGCGCCGGCGCGTGAAAGCTACCTGCTGGCTGAGCGGATCATTGCAGCAGCCATCGACACCGGCGCTCAGGCCATTCATCCCGGTTACGGGTTCTTGTCGGAAAACGCTGGTTTTGCGCGGGCCTGTGCAGAACGCGGGATCGTGTTCGTGGGGCCGCCCACGGCTGCGATTGAAGCCATGGGCTCCAAGTCAGCCGCAAAACACATTATGGGTAAGGCCGGCGTGCCGCTGGTGCCCGGCTATCACGAGGCAGATCAAGACCCCGCCCTGCTGCGCAGGGAAGCCGAGCGCATGGGCTACCCGGTATTGCTAAAAGCCACCGCCGGTGGTGGCGGCAAGGGCATGCGCCAGGTGTGGGCAGGTAACGAATTTGACGCCGCACTCGCGGCCGCACAGCGGGAAGCGACCGCCAGCTTTGGCGATGCCACGATGTTGGTCGAGAAGTATCTGACCCGGCCGCGCCATGTGGAGGTGCAGGTTTTTTGTGACAACCACGGCAACGCCGTCTACCTCGCCGAGCGCGACTGCTCTGTGCAGCGTCGGCATCAGAAGGTCATTGAGGAAGCCCCTGCCCCCGGCATGACGGCGGCACTGCGCGCCGCTATGGGTGATACCGCCGTACAGGCAGCACAGGCCATTGATTACCGCGGCGCCGGTACAGTGGAATTTCTGCTGGACGAAGATGGCAGCTTCTACTTTATGGAAATGAATACCCGCCTGCAGGTGGAGCACCCGGTCACCGAAATGATCACCGGCCAGGACCTTGTGGAATGGCAGCTGCGAGTGGCCGCCGGCGAGCCCCTACCCTTGAAACAGGACGAGATCGTGCTGCAAGGCCACGCCTTCGAGGCGCGGGTCTATGCAGAAGACCCCGACAACGACTTTTTACCCGCCACCGGCACGCTGGCCTACTTGCGCGCGCCGGCGGAGTCCGCACACGTGCGTGTAGACACAGGCGTGCAGCAAGGCGACGAGATCAGCGTGTACTACGATCCGATGATCGCCAAGCTGGTCGTGTGGGATGAATCCCGCGACCGTGCGCTGCAGCGATTGGCGGTGGCCCTGCGCGAGTACCGGATCGGCGGCACGGTGACCAACCTCGATTTCCTTTATAACCTCGCTACCTCGGCACCTTTCCAGCGCGCCGAGCTGGACACCGGGTTTATCGA
>JANQUV010000129.1:3746-5594 GCA_030730585.1 Haliea sp. | reverse complement strand
TACAGGACGGCAGCTATCGGATCAACATCCGTGGCGACTGCAGTGCTGGCAAGCAGAGCTCTAAAGACGACGAAGCCTGCGGCCAACCGGAGAGCACCGAAAACGCCGCAAACCTGGGCCGCTGCGCCATTCTGCGCGCTACACTGACCGACGACATTTTGGAGTTTGAACAGAACGGCCACCGCCAGCGCGCCACCTTGGCGCGCACCGTTGACGGCTTCACGTTATATCTTGCCGACGGCGCCTGTCACTTTCACGAGGTGGCACCCGACACCGGTGAAACCAGTAGCGGCCCCGCAGCGGGCGGGCTCAATGCCCCTATGAACGGTACGATCGTCGCGCTGCTAGCAGAGCCCGGCACTTCCGTTGCCGCAGGCACCGCCCTCATCGTCATGGAAGCGATGAAGATGGAGCACACCATTCGCGCGCCAAGCGCAGGCACCGTCAGCCAGTTTTACTTTGCTCCCGGCGACCTCGTGGATGGCGGCGCGCCGTTACTTGCCTTCACCGCCACCGAGGAAGCTGCCGTATGAGCCTGCCAACATCCGTCACCATCGTGGAGGTGGGGCCACGCGATGGCCTGCAAAACGAATCGACGAGCATTCCACTGGCGACCAAACTGCGCCTGATCGACGACCTGGCAGCGGCGGGCCTCACCGTTATTGAGGCAGGCAGTTTTGTGAACCCCAAATGGATACCGCAGATGGCGGACAGTGCCGAGGTGTTCCGTAACCTGCAACGACGCCCGGGGGTTCGCTACACAGCGCTCACCCCTAACCTGCAGGGCCTGGAGCGTGCGCTGGAAGCCGGCGCGGATGAGGTGGCTGTATTCGGGGCTGCGTCGGAGGCCTTTTCTCGCAAGAACATCAATTGCAGCATTGCCGACAGCCTGCAGCGCTTCGAACCGGTGATGGCCAAGGCCCAGGCCGCCAATGTGCGAGTGCGGGGCTACGTTTCCTGCGTGCTGGGCTGCCCCTATGAAGGCGACATTGAGCCACAAGCCGTGCTGGAGGTGGCGCGTGCGCTGCTCGCAATGGGCTGTTACGAAGTTTCCCTTGGGGATACTATCGGCACCGGTACGGCAGGCAGCACGCAACGGTTACTGGATGTGCTGCTGCCTCATATCCCGGCGCAGCAGCTCGCCCTGCACTGCCACGACACCTACGGCCAGGCGTTGGCCAATATTCTGGTGGGTTTGCAACACGGTATCGCCACCATTGATGCCTCCGTGGCGGGCTTGGGCGGCTGCCCTTATGCGCGGGGGGCGTCGGGCAATGTCGCCACCGAAGATGTGCTGTACCTGCTCAACGGTTTGGGTATCACTACTGGCGTGCAACTGGAAGCTTTGGTAGCCGCCGGCCAGCGTATCTCCAGCGCGCTGGGCAGGCCCACGGGGTCACGTGTCGCCCGCGCCATGGCAGCCTCCGCAGGCTGAGATACCCGCCAGCTGGGAGGCCGTGATAAAGTGCGCGCGAAGCCGCGCCGGAACGCCCCATGTCTATCTCCTCCGTCACCGTACAGCGCCAGTTCGCCGCCGTCATCGTCACGGTAAGCGGCGTGCTGCAAATAGCAGCCCTGTGGCTCAACAGGCTTAGTGAAGATGTACTGCTCACCGCATTGGTCGGCAGCATCTACTTGCTGGTAGCGCTTGGGCTTTACGGCCGCTCCCGCTTTGGCTTGTTCGCAGCCATCGCCACGTGCGCCAGCAGCGCCTTGCTGGCGGCACCCGAATTGCCGCTGAATGCTTGGAACTCACTAGAACAGCTGCGTGTTGCCGGGGACGCCATTGTGGCAATGCTGTGCTTGAACGTGCTCTGGTCGGTTAGAAACCTGCCGAGTATTTAGCCT
>JANQUV010000129.1:0-3646 GCA_030730585.1 Haliea sp. | reverse complement strand
TCCAGGTAATCCCGGGTGACGATGTTATCTGCATAAAAACCAAATGCTTCGGCCATCAGTTCCGCCTGCACCTCTGCCTGCTGCTCGGGCACGCCTGCCGCTCTTAAGCGACGCGCGTACTGCAAGGAGTCGAACGCCAACGTCCCCATATTAGACCTCCTTGGTTGCTATGGCCATGGCAGCCAACAATGGTGCCACCAAGGGCTGCACAACGGTACATCGAATGCGGCCAGGGCCGATTCTGGCTAGTCGCCGATCGAGATGCGAGCTAGAGTACTTGCATGCACCCTGCCCCCAAGCCCAACGCCGCCACCATCCTCGACCCGGAAACCTATCGCCGGGCTCGTTTATCGCGCGACCCCCGCTTCGACGGAGAGTTTTTTCTCGGCCTGCGCAGCACAGGCATTAGGTGAGCGTTGCGGCGGCGCGCGGCGTCTGCTCACGCTTGGGATACACTTCCCGAAAAGCACGCACCTCTACGAGGCCAGCGCAAGCTGGCGACCCTGGCGGGCCTATGCCGCCAACCTGCTGTGGCGGAGCTTAAGCGCATGAATAACACCCTCACCCGCGTCATCCAAAGCCCGTTAGGTGATCTGCAGTTGGTCGCCGAAGGCGAGCACCTTGTCGCCATTCACTTTCCCGGAATGCACGCGGAGGGCGCCGTCGAGAGCGAAACCGAACGTTCAAGCGGAAGCACAGCCGAAAGCCTCGCGACGCAGGCCGTAAAAAAGACCAAGGAGAGCGCAGCAAATGCCGTACTGGAACAGGCCAGTGCACAGCTAGCAGAGTATTTTGCTGGCACACGGCGCGAGTTCGACTTGCCTTTGGCCGCCACCGGCACCGAATTCCAGCAAGAGGTGTGGCAGGCGTTGCGAGAAATTCCCTGGGGTGAGCTACGCAGCTACCGCGACATTGCCTGCGCGCTGCAAAGGCCGCGTGCAGTGCGTGCCGTTGGGGCGGCCAACGGGCGCAACCCGCTGCCCATTGTCGTGCCCTGCCACCGCGTCATCGGTGCCAACGGCAGCTTGACTGGCTTTGCCGGCGGGCTGGCGGCCAAAGCCTTGCTTTTGACATTAGAGGGAAGTCTGCCGGAGGCCTGACACCTGAAGCCTGAAGCCTAAGGCCTAAGGCCTAAGCCCTGAGCCCTGAGCCCTGAGCCCTGAGCCAGGGAAGCTTACAAGGCTATTGGCTATTGGCTATTGGCAATAAAGCTGATCCAGGTAGCCTCGTTGATAAAGCCCCCACCCCAAGTCGTCCAAGCGTCACCCAACCCGGCTTCGGCAATAGCCTCTACCGATTCACCCGCCGCAAGTTTTTCGGACACCGCGGCGGACGTGATCTGCAGCATGTTCAAGTAGCTCTCCAAATCGGCCCGGCTGGCCAAGCTGCCGTGGCCGGGCACGATCACCGTGCTGCCATCAACCCGCT
Source organism: Haliea sp. (assembly GCA_030730585.1). Classification (GTDB taxonomy): domain Bacteria; phylum Pseudomonadota; class Gammaproteobacteria; order Pseudomonadales; family Halieaceae; genus Haliea. Next base: position 2,218 of record JANQUV010000129.1, on the reverse strand, counting down.
CAAGGACCGCCTGCACGGCGGCAATGTAGCCCGGCACCGACCCTCCGGAACCAATATCCACAAAAGGAAAGCGGTCCTTGAAGAACAGGTCGCCCATGTGCACCACGTTTTCCGCCGTGAAATAGACCACGCTATCGCCGTCTGTGTGCCCGGCAGCGTAATGCTGCACTTCCAGGTCATCACCGTTGAAGTGCAAGGCCAGCGAGTCACCGAAGGTTACTACCGGCAGCGCCCCCACTGGGCTGGGTTCAAGCACCCGGTTCATGGCCGGCATTTCCTGGCGCATAGACATACGCTGACGCACGTTGCTGTGCGCCACAACCACCGCACCACGGTCGGCCCAAAAAAGATTCCCGCCAACATGGTCAAAATGCCAATGCGTATTGAGCACAAACAGGGGGTTAGCATCCGCCCCGGCGAGGTCCGTGAGAGCCGCCTCATACGCCAACGCCATGTTGTCGTAGTCATTATCAATAATCAGCAGGCCATCATCGCCCACCGAAGCGACCACGTTGCCGCCTCGGCCCTGCAGCATGTGCAGGGTGCCGGTCAGCGCGGTGGTGGTCACGTCAGGCAATTCTTCGTGGTTGTCGGCCAGTGCCGGAGTCACTGAGGCAACTGAGGCAAACAACAGTGCGGCCCACAGCAGCGGGCGACGAGTGGCAGGCAAAGCAGGCGAAAACGCAGCGGTAGCTAATGGCATAATAATTTTCATGCATTCAGATCGGGGATGAGGTCATCCTTGAGGTGCTCAATGGTGTCCTTCAGGCGCAGCTTTTCTTTTTTCAGACGTTGCAGCAGGATCTGGTTTTTATACGGGAACTCGTAAAGCTCATCGATTTTTTCATCGAGCGCACGGTGGCGCGCCATCATCTCCATCAACCGCATGGCGGGGGTTGGCTCTTCATTGGCGGCATCGGGAGTAATGTGGCCGCGCCCAAAGGGGCTGCGCGGTGGCTCGTTCATGTCTGGGATGGCTCCTGCGCGGGCAGTGTCCGAATCATGCTCAACTCTATACCTTCTGCCTTTGCCGGCACAAGCGCCATGTCAACGCCACATCACTCTGTAGAGGCATCGGCAGCCTGCCGCTGGTGTGCCAGCAAGTCTGGCCACAGGGGATTATGCGCTTCACCCACCGCGACAAAATGTGGGCTGAGCAAAGAATCACGCGTGTTGTAGCGCAGTGGCTGGCCGTCGAGCCCCAACACACTGCCTCCCGCAGCTTCTACCACCGCTTGGCCCGCTGCAACATCCCACTCACAGCAGGGCGAAAAGCGCGGGTACACATCACCGCGCCCCTCCGCCAATTGGCAGAACTTGAGGGCACTGCCGCTATTGTCGCGCCGTAAAGGGCCGCAATGCGTCTCTAACCACGCCAGGCAGCTATCCAACTCTGCGTTGCGGTGGCGGCGGCTGGCCAGCACAGTCACACCGCCCGGGGCGCTTGCAGCCTGCTGCAAAGAACGTGTGGTGAGCGCCTGCTCCTGCCACGTTCCGTCCTCGCTCGCCACAAAGCGTGCGGAAAGCTGGCCCGGCACGCCCACGCAGGCCACTTTTTGTAAGGGGATGTAGAGCACACCCAATACAGGGCGATGCTGATCAATCAGGGCGATATTAATGGTGAACTCGCCTGTGCCAGCAATGAACTCCTTGGTGCCATCCAGCGGGTCTACCAGCCAATATCGTTCCCAGGCATGGCGCCGTGCTTTTTGCTCCGCTGAAGACTCTTCCGACAACAGCGGCAGCCCGGGCGCTAGCGCAGCCAGGCCATCACGCAGGCAAACGTGAGAGTCCAAATCTGCATGCGTAAGGGGCGAATTGTCCGTTTTGGCGCTCAGGCCGCTGTCGCCCGGGGCGTGATAATGCTGGCAGATCAGCTCGCCCGCTTTCAGGCACAGCTGCAGCAGTGGCGGAACAAGGGCGGTTAAATCGTGCACGGTGGCTCCCTGCTAAATCATCCGTGGATTATAACACTCTGCCGGTATGGGTTCCCGTTGGCACGGCGCCCGTTGGCACGGCGCCTGTTTGCACGGCGCCCGTTTGCACGGCGCCTGTCAGGACGTCAACAGGCTGCGGCCGCAGCCGAAAACCGTCATACTGCACAACCGAATGCACACGATAAGCGGCTCGCATGATCAACTGGGACAGCATCGACACGGTTTTGCTGGATATGGACGGCACCCTGCTCGACCTGCACTTCGACAACCACTTCTGGCTG
>JANQUV010000128.1:44329-56892 GCA_030730585.1 Haliea sp. | reverse complement strand
GATGGCAGCCCCGCTGATGGCAGCCCCGCCGCGAAAGGCCACTTCATGGGTCAACCCCCGCGAATCCGAACAGAGCCAATGCCGCGAGCACTTTAGACTGATGCGTATCGCCCACAGACGGTGCCAGCTCCAGGCCCGGCAGGCGCAGGCCATACTCCTCGCCGCGCTGCTCTAACTCCAGCGCCCAATAGCAGAGGTGCGAAAGACGTTGCTCTGGGGGCACTCCGGGGAACGCTTCCCAGTCCAGCCAGGCACTGTGGCTTGCGTAAGACCCGTACATTTTGCTCTGCAGCGCATGCCCCTTCGCCATGCCTTTCCAATAGACTTGGCGCAGGGAATCCCCGGCTCTGTAGGCGCGAAAGCCGTGAAAGTCGTCGCTTCCAGCGATTTCAACGGAACTACCCTGCGGCAGTTCACTGCTGATACCGGGTAAATCTGCGCTCGCCAAGGGCTGTGGATACACCAGAGCCTGCACATCCAGGTCCACCCAGGTCCAACAGCGGAACAAACCAAGCGGGTAGTAGCTTTCCACCAGTAAACGGCCTGGATCATGCCAGCCCCGGCCGCCTACCGGAACAAACAGCGCCACTTCACAACTGTCACGGTCCGCTAGGCTCAAGAGACCGTCGCTGCCCTGTGGCCACGCGAGACGCAGCGCATAGTGCGGAGCCTGGCCACCGCGCTGCAGACGCAGCCGAAATTCGCTGCGCTGGCCTGGGAATACGGGTGTTGCTGTGAGGGCCTGCAAGGTCAAACCGGCCAGATTGGCGTAGGTGTGCAAGGTCGCCACCACAAACAATGTGGCGAGTAAAAATGCCACGGCATAGGCCATATTGTTCTGATAATTAATTGCCGTGAGCAAAATCAGTAATAACAACAGGCAAAAGAAAAAACCGGGACGCGATGGAAAAATGAAAATCCGCCGTTGATCCAGTGTTACCTTGCGCGATGGGGGTATGCGCCTTGCCAGCCAGCGTCTGAAGCGCATGCGCAATCCACTCGCGAAGACCCTGGGGTTATCGCTGGGCATTTAGGCTCTCAGGGCCCAATAACATCGACACTACGCTGCAACAAATCGACCAACGCATGGCCGTCGCCAGCGTAATCACCACTGGGCACCAGGCGATGCGCCGCAACCGCGGCCAGCACAGCCTGCACGTCTTCGGGTACAACATGCTGCCGACGGTTCATAAACGCCCAGGTACGCGCACAGTTCAACAGAGCCAGAGCACCCCGCGGCGACAGCCCCACCGCAAACTCTGGCCGCTCCCGCGTAAAAGCCACTAAACGCTGCAGGTAGTCCAGCAGGCCGTCAGCTACGTGCACTGCCGCTGCGGCAACCCTAGAGGCCTCTAACTCCTGCGGTGACAAACAGCGATGCAGCGCGGCTTCCGGCCCCCTCTGACCTGTATTATTGAGCAACATCTGCCGTTCGGCCTGAGGGTCGGGGTATCCAAGCCTCAGCCGCATCAGGAACCGGTCGAGCTGACTTTCAGGCAAGGGATAGGTACCGGACTGGTGAATCGGGTTCTGGGTGGCAATGACAAAAAACGGCTCTGGCAGCGGTCGAGTTTCGCCTTCAATCGTTACTTGGCCTTCGGCCATAGCTTCCAGCAAGGCACTTTGGGCGCGCGGCGTTGTGCGGTTGATTTCATCAGCCAACAGCAGCTGGGTAAAAACCGGCCCGGGATGAAAGGTAAAGCTGGCGTCGCCAGGGTCGTAAACCGACACCCCGAGAATGTCCGCTGGTAGCAAGTCATTGGTGAACTGAACCCGCTTGTAAGACAAGCCCAGCACAGCAGCGAGTGCGTGCGATAGCGTTGTTTTGCCCATGCCGGGCAGATCTTCTATCAGCAGATGGCCGCGGGACAACAAGCAGCAAACCGCGAGCCGTATATGCGCTTCCTTGCCCAATAGAACCGTGCCAACTTCTGCCACCGCGCCGTCAATCGCGCCGTGTATCTCCATGCTGTTACTCCTGGCCATCACTCAGGTTACAGGAAAGTAGTACGCGGGGCAGCCGGTTTTAGCCTGCCGCGTTGAGCCCCCGCTGCAGGTCTCTACGCAGATCCTCAACATCTTCCAGGCCCACCGCCACGCGGACAAGCCCGTCACTGATGCCTGCCGCTGCGCGCTGCTCAACACTCAGTCGACCGTGCGTTGTAGTCGCAGGATGCACGATGGTGGTTTTCGCATCACCCAGGTTCGCCGTTAACGAGAGAATGCGAGTGGCGTCAATACAGCGCCAGGCAGCAGCCTTGCCCCCTTTCACCTCAAACGACAGCACGCCCCCAAAAGCGCTTTGCTGGCTAGCCGCGAGTGCGTGGCCAGGATGCTCAGGAAGGCCGGCATAAAACACTCGCTGCACCTGCGGTTGCTGCTGCAACCATTGCGCCAGCTGCAGCGCCGAGCGCGAATGCGCCTCCATACGCAAGCGCAGTGTCTCCAGCCCCTTGAGAAATACCCAGGCGTTAAAGGCACTCATAGTGGGCCCGCAGGTGCGCAGAAAAATAACGACCTCGTCCATCAGCGCCTGCGAACCAACCACCGCACCGCCAACGCAGCGCCCCTGACCGTCAAGGTATTTGGTCGCCGAGTGAATGACGATATCGGCGCCCAGTGCCAGCGGCCGCTGCAGCGCAGGGGTACAGAAACAGTTATCGACCACCAATAGTGCGTCGTTGGCATGGGCGATATCCGCCAGGGCGCGAATATCCGCCACTTCGCACAGTGGGTTGGACGGGGTTTCGAGGTACAGCAGGCGCGTCTCAGGGCGCATGGCCGCCTGCCATGCGTCAGTGGCCAACAGGGGCACAAAATCCACACTCACGCCAAATTTGGCCATGTACCGCGAAAACAGATTAGTCGTGGTGCCAAATACATCGCGCGAACAGATCACGTGATCACCGGCCTTCAGCAGCGCCATACAGGTGCTCAGAATGGCCGCCATACCGGAAGCAGTACCCACGGCAGCCTCACCACCCTCCAATGCAGCCAGGCGCTCCTCAAAGCCGCGCACCGTTGGGTTGGTGTAACGCGAGTAGACATTGCCCGGCACTTCGCCGGCAAAGCGGGCAGCGGCGTCTGCAGCCGAATTGAACACGTAACTTGAGGTGGCAAAAATCGGCTCCGAGTGCTCTCCCTCGGCGGTACGATGAATGCCGGCGCGAATAGCTAGCGTATCCAGCCCTGCGCCTGCCAGCGGATCGTCGTCGTAATTATTCATAAGGCCTCAGCTGGCGTCATTGTGAATGCCCACCACGGACCCTTCAGCGAGGATACGGGCGCGGCTGCGGCTCTGTGCATCATCGTTGCGTAACCCTTCGATACGTTCCAAATAGGCTTGATCGACATCACCCGTGGGGTATTCACCGTTGAATACCGAGCAATCAAAACCGTGTGCGCTCTTATTACCCTCTTGCGAACACTTGATCAGATCCTCAAGATCCTGATACACCAGCCAGTCCGCTCCGATCAGTTCACACACTTCTTCGACGGTACGCCCGTGAGCAATCAATTCTGTGGCAGAAGGCATGTCGATGCCGTAGACGTTTGGATAACGCACCGGCGGCGCAGCGGAGGCGAAATACACCTTTGCGGCGCCTGCATCGCGGGCCATTTGAATGATCTCACGACAGGTGGTGCCGCGCACAATCGAGTCATCGACTAGCATCACATTCTTGCCGGCAAACTCCAGCGGCACCGGGTTGAGTTTCTGGCGCACAGACTTTTTACGCTGGCTCTGCCCCGGCATGATGAAAGTACGGCCGATATAACGATTCTTCATGAGGCCTTCGCGAAACTTTATACCAAGCTCAGAGGCTAGCGCTTGCGCGGCGATACGGCTGGTGTCGGGAATCGGTATCACCACGTCGATATCATGATCCGGGTTTTCTCGCAGCACCTTACGCGCCAGCGCCTCACCCTGACGCATACGCGTTTTATAGACGGAAATACCATCCATCAAAGAATCAGGTCGAGCAAAATACACATGCTCAAAAATGCACGGCCGCAACTGCGGGTTGCTTGCGCACTGGCGGCGATGCAAAGCACCTTGGCTATCGATAAACACGGCCTCACCGGGAGCAACATCACCCAGCATGTGGAAACCGACCACGTCCAAGGCGACACTTTCAGATGCCAGCATGTACTCATCACCCGCTTCAGTGCTGCGCACGCCTACCACCAGCGGACGGATACCCAGTGGGTCGCGAAAGCCCACTACGCCATAGTCCACAATCAGAGCAACCGCCGCATACCCACCGCGGCAGCGACGGTGAACAGCGGACACTGCCTGAAAGACATCGTCGGCAGCCGGGCTGAGTTTCCCCAGAGTTTGCAGCTCGTGGGCGAATACGTTGAGCAACACCTCGGAATCGGAATCGGTATTCAAATGGCGCAGATCGTCCTGAAACAATTCGCGGGTGAGCTGTTCAGAGTTCGTCAGGTTACCGTTGTGCGCCAACGCAATACCGTAGGGCGAATTGACATAAAAAGGCTGCGCGAGCGCCGTACCGGAGCTGCCTGCAGTGGGATAGCGAACGTGGCCAATACCCATCGCCCCTTTCAAGCGCTGCATGTGGTCTTGACGAAATACGTCGCGCACCAGGCCTTCGCCTTTGCGTTGCGTAAAACGCCCGCCGTGGCAGGTCATAATACCTGCGGCGTCCTGGCCGCGGTGCTGTAGCACCGTCAGCGCATCGTAAATGTCAGGGCCTACCGTGCCCTTGCCAACCTGCCCAACCAGCCCACACATACTGCGTATTCCTTGTCGTCAACCACTGACCGCCGGCATACTCCCGGCGTTAAATTCACCTAGACGTTGCATCGCCCATTCCAGAAGCGCATCAACTTGTGGCATCAAGTGCGCTTGATGTAGCCATACCTGGTCGCGTGGGGGCAGTAACTCCCGCACTAAAAACACCAACACGAGCACAATGATCAGGCCGCGTGCGAAACCAAAAACAGTGCCCAACAGGCGGTCGAGCGTTCCCAGCCCGGTCGCCCGGACCAGCTGCGCCAGTAATAAGCTCACCAGCCCGGCACACAACAACACACCCACCAGTATCAGCAGCCAGGCCGCAATATAGCGCGCAGTCAGGTTGCTGATCAGGCCGGTCAAACGCGAGGCGAGATCGCCTGCGAACAGGTATGCCAGCACAAATGCCGCTATCCAGCCTGCCAGTGACAGCGCCTCCCGAGTGAAACCACGCAGCAAACTGAGCAACACCGACAGGCCGACAATCGCGATCATCGCCCAGTCTACCCATGTCAGTGCGTCGATATTCAGCACCGTGGCACCGACGCAAGCACCAGCCGGGTGGCGCGCAGCCTAGCAGACGTGCTACTGACACCCAAGGCAGCCGCCGTCACCATTAGCGCGAGTACCGCCGCACTAAAGACTTCACGCCGAACTCAGCGTCTATGCCGGGGCGTAATTGATCCAATCGGGCGCGTTCAAATTTAGGGCCAACATTAACCCGGTACATCGTTCGGTCGGCCACCGTGACACGATCTACCCAGGCTTTCTCGCCTATGACCTCCAGGCGTTGGCGCAATGCCTCCGCTTTTTCCGCGCTACTGACACTCGCCACTTGCAACATCCAGGCGATAGGCAGGCCCTGAGCATCCAACTGGGGCTGCTCGGGCGCCTCGCTACGGGTTTCCCCATCTGCAGGCGGCGCTTGCGCCAAGACCCAAGCACCGCTGTCTGATTGAGGCGCCTCCGGGTCCATTTGCTCCGCGTTGCTTGCCACAGGCGGTAAACTCCATGCAGGATCCTCTGCAGGGCTGAGCTCCGCTTCCGCCCCTTCCGTAAACTCAAGATCAGGCGATGCCCGCAAGCCCGCAGAGTCAGGAGCAGCGATAGGAGTTGTATCAACCGCAGGCCGCGGCGGAATACGTAAATTTTCAATGCTGCCGTCAGGTTGCGGGTCGACAAAAATGATCGGCCAGAAAATAACCCCTAGCGCCACCAGTATGAGGGCGCCAACCAGGCGTTGTTTGAGGATATCATTCACTGCTTATGCCTTTCCCTGCTCTCGCGCCAACCAGGCCATGGCAGCCGCCACGGTGTGAAATGAGCCGAACACCAGCAAGCGGTCACCGACCGAAGCCACGCTGCGCGCCCGCGCCAGCGCTTGCCGCAGATTCCGGCTCACGCTGATCATACCTTGTCCTTCAGCACGCAAGCACTCCGCAATTGACGCAGCCTTTATAGTGCGCGCATTACCTGGCTGATCGGCCAGGAACCAAGCATCCACGCTGCCCGCTATAAGTCGAACCATCGAAGGGATGTCCTTATCGGCCATTGCGGAAAATACTGCAATAGTCCTCTTTTCAGCCGGGTTTTGCTGAAGAAATTCCACCAGCTTCACCACCGCAGCTGGATTATGTGCCACATCCAGAACAACCTGCAGCGCCCCGAGTGCTCGTTGCTGGCGGCGCCCGGCAATCTGCAGGGTAGGCAACACCGAACTCGCCTCGCTGCTTGCAACCGCAACACCCACACACTCCAGCGCTTGCACCGCCGCCAGCAGATTTTGCTCGAGTAAGGCGGGGTTTTGCAACGATGGCAGTGTGCGTCGCTCGCCGCTCGACGCGCTGATCCAGGCAGGCGCTGCAGGCTCAGCAACCGCTGCACCAAAGCACTGCCCAAACCAGTAAGCCTCTGCCCCACTCTCTACAACAGCCTCACGTAAACCTTCTGGCACATCAGTGCAGGCAATCACTGCAGGAGTGGACCGGCGCAGTATGCCCGCCTTCTCCCGCGCGATGCCATCGAGGTTATTGCCCAACCATGCCTCATGATCCAGCGCGATACTCGTAATCACAGCAACCGAGGGATCAACAATATTGACTGCGTCCAAACGGCCACCCAAGCCCACTTCCAAGACGACAATATCCACCGCTTGCTGGCGAAAGACGAGCAGCGCTGCAAGCGTGGCGAACTCAAAATAAGTGAGCGAAACCTCACCGCGCGCAGCCTCAATTTCGGCAAATGCTGCAACAATATCAGCGTCGCTAGCGTCTTCACCCGCAACCCGAATACGCTCATTGAAGCGCAAAAGGTGAGGCGATGTGCACACTCCAGCGCGCAAGCCTTTGTGCGTCACCAGTGCCTCGACCGCGCCCACCACGGACCCCTTGCCGTTGGTTCCGGCCACGGTGATAACCGGTACCGCGACCGGCAGCAGCTGCAGGCGATTGGCAACAACAGCCACGCGCTCCAGGCCCAGCTCTATTTCTTTGGGGTGCAGTGTCTCCAGCCGCGCCAGCCAGTCGACCAGCGAGTACTCAGTCATCCCGGTCGTCAATACTCTCTGCCATGTCGGTGGCATCTGCACTGCTGGCATCATCCTCCGTATCCTCTGGCACAAATGGAACCTGACGGGTGAGCTTGCCCAGCAAACGCCCTAGGGTGTCACGCATATCGTTGCGGTGCACGATCATGTCGATAGCGCCGTGTGCCAACAAAAACTCGCTGCGCTGAAAACCCTTCGGCAGCTTTTGCCGAATGGTTTGTTCGATAATATTCGGGCCAGCAAACCCTGCGCGCGCATCCGGTTCGGCAATATTTATATCGCCCAGCAGCGCCAAGGAAGCGGAGACTCCACCGTAAATAGGGTCTGTCATGACGGAGACGTAAGGGACGCCGGCGACCTTCATGCGCTCTATGATTGCGCTGGTCTTCGCCATCTGCATGAGGGAAATCAGGGCTTCCTGCATGCGAGCGCCACCCGATGCGGAAAAACAGACCAAGGGAATACGTTCAGCCAATGCAAGCTGCGCCGCACGGGTGAATTTTTCACCCACCGCGTAACCCATGGATCCACCGTGAAAAGCGAACTCAAAGGCCACCACAACCATGGGCATGCCCTGCAGGTTGCCACGCATAGCCACTAACGCGTCTTTCTCACCGGTCGCTTTTTGGGCGGCACTAAGACGGTCACGGTAGCGTTTTTTGTCACGAAATTTGAGCCTGTCAACTGGCTCGATGTCGGTCAATATTTCCTGACGACCGTCTTGATCCAGAAAAATATCGAGCCGCCGGCGAGCGCCAATACGCATGTGATGGTCGCACTTGGGGCAAACATCATCATTGCGCTCGACATCTGGCCTATAAAGCACCGCGTCGCATTTAACACACTTCTTCCACAAACCCTCAGGTACGCTTGAGCGGCGGACGCCCTCTTCCTTGCGTACCCCGGAAGGCAATATTTTGTCAATCCAGCTCATGGTATCCCCCATTTGGAGACACCATTATAGCCGCCGGCAGCCGCTTCTAGGAAGCGATGCTATCCAATCCGGCGCGGATACTCGCTACCAGCTCGCTCGCCACGCGTAATATCTCGTCATGGCCAGCGCCCGCAGCTAACGCCTTATCAATCGCATCCACCAACGCGCTGCCGATGACCACTCCGTCGGCTTTTGCCCCCACACGGCGCGCAGAGTCTGCGTCCTTGATTCCAAAGCCTACCGCCAAGGGCAGTGCAGTGAACTCGCGGATGAGCGCAAGATGCTGCGCAACATCCTCCGCGTCCAGATGGCCCGCTCCGGTTACACCCTTCAAAGCCACGTAGTAGATAAAACCGCTGGCCTGGCCGGCGATCGACTGAATACGCGCAGCCGGGGTCGTTGGTGCAACGAGAAAAATATTGTCCATACCCACCCGGTGCAGCTCAGCATTAAGGCCAGCCACCTCCTCCGGCGGAATATCAACCGTGAGAAGGCCATCCAGGCCTACTGCCACTGCCTCATCCGCAAACCGCGCGTAACCCATATGTTCTACGGGGTTCGCGTAGCCCATGAGCAACACAGGGGTTTCGGTATCACGCTCGCGGAAGGTGCCAACCATCGTCAACACATCGCGCAGGCGTGCTCCGGCAGCCAACGCGCGCTCGTGCGCCTTCTGAATAACCGGGCCTTCCGACATGGGGTCGGAGAACGGCACCCCCAGCTCAATAATGTCTGCCCCAGCCGCAACCAGCGCATGCATTAGCGGGACGGTGCTATCAAGTCCGGGATCACCCGCGACAATGTAGGGAACCAGGGCCTTACGCCCCTGCCTGGCGAGCAGCTCGAAGCGCCCCGCTATCTTGCTCAAAACCTGCTCTCCTCAATGCTGATGATGCTCATGTGGCTACTCATGTCAGACGTCGATTCCATCAATTTCGGCAACGGTCAGAATATCTTTGTCACCGCGACCCGACAGATTAACGATAATGGTCTGCTGTGGGGACAGGGTGGCCGCAAGCTTACCCGCGTAGGCGAGTGCATGTGCGGTTTCCAAGGCGGGCATAATACCCTCAGTGCGTGTCAGATCGTGGAATGCCGCCAATGCCTCGTCGTCGTTTATTGTCACGTAACTGACTCGCCCCACATCTTTGAGCCAAGAGTGCTCTGGCCCTACGCCGGGGTAATCCAGCCCTGCCGACACCGAGTGTGTATGCATGATTTGCCCGTCTTCGTCCTGCATCAGGTAAGTGCGGTTGCCGTGCAATATACCCGGCGTACCGGCTGTGAGTGGCGCAGCATGCTCACCTGTCGCTACACCGTGTCCACCGGCCTCCACCCCGTACATCGCGACCGACTGGTCTTCCAAAAACGGGTGAAATAAACCAATAGCATTCGAGCCACCACCGACACAGGCAACCAACGCATCGGGCAAACGTCCGGTTTGCGCCAGTGACTGCGCGCGCGCTTCCCGGCCAATAACGCACTGGAAGTCGCGCACCAGCATAGGATAAGGGTGTGGCCCTGCGACGGTGCCAATGATGTAGAAGGTGTCGTCCACGTTGGTCACCCAGTCGCGCATCGCCTCGTTCATGGCATCCTTGAGGGTGCGCGAACCGGAGGTCACCGGCACAACCGTTGCCCCCAACAGCTTCATCCTGTAGACGTTAAGCGATTGCCGACGCACGTCTTCTTCGCCCATAAACACATGGCATTCCAAACCCAGGCGTGCGGCGATAGTGGCCGTGGCCACACCATGCTGGCCCGCACCCGTCTCGGCGATCACCCGACGCTTACCCATATGCTTGGCGAGCAGTGCCTGCCCAACGGTATTATTGACCTTGTGCGCGCCCGTGTGATTCAAATCCTCGCGCTTGAGAAAAATACGGGCACCGCCTACCCGGTCGGACCAACGGCGCGCCTCATACAGGGGCGATGGCCGGCCCACGTAATGCGCAAGATCCTCGTCCAGCTCGCGCTGAAACTCAGGGTCGCCGGCGAGCTTGCGATACAAGGCCTCCAGCTCAGCGAGCGAGGACATAAGGGTCTCAGCAACGAATTTGCCGCCATAAATACCAAACCGCCCATCGGCGTCTGGCAGCGATGCGAACTGTGTCGGGTTGATGTCCGTGGTCATAATGTATTCCCCTGCTTGATTTCAGCCGTGCACAGCAGCGATGAAACGCTGCATTTTTGCTACATCCTTGATTCCTGGCGCGCGTTCGACGCCCCCACTGACGTCGACCGCCGACGGTTTCACCGCGGCAATCGCACTGGCAACGTTGTGCGCGTCGAGCCCCCCTGCGAGCACCAGTGGCCTCGGTAGCTGAGCGGGTATGGAGGACCAGTCAAACGTGATCCCCGTGCCGCCGGGCACGCCGGGTTGCCAACTGTCTAATAACAAGCCGCGAGCAGCGCCGTATTGCGCCGCTGCCGCAGCTACATCCATTCCCGGCCGCATACGCAGTGCCTTCAGAAACGGGCGCTGAAACTGCATGCAGAACTCCGCAGGTTCGTCACCATGGAACTGAATACAATCTACGGATACGCTGCGCAAAACACTATGGATTGCCGCAGCCGTTGCATTAACAAAAAGGGCCACAATCGAGACAAACGGGGGTACCGCAGCGGCGATCTCTGCCGCTTGCTCAGCGCTCACACAGCGTCGACTGGGCTCATAAAAGACCAGTCCCAAAGCATCCGCACCAGCATCACTGGCGGCGCGCGCATCGGCTACGTTGGTGATACCGCATATCTTAATGAGCGTTCTTGCCACGGGATTAATCAGCGTTGTTTGAAAGGCGCAGATCATAGCAGAATGCGGAGCACACTGTCTTTATACCGCTAAAACCAGCGGCCCTCGCGGTGTCTTGGGCAACGCGTAGCGCTCAGGGTAACCAACATCGACCAGATACAAACCATCGGCTGGAGCGGTCTCCGCGGCCAGCGTACGGTCTTTCTGTAACAGCAGCGCAGCGATCCACTCGGGTTCCCGGTCACCCACGCCAATCGCCATCAAACTGCCGGCAATATTACGCACCATATGGTGAAGGAAGGCGTTGGCTTCGATGTCAATCACCACCAGCTCGGCGTGGCGCTGCACAGAACAGTGTGTCACGCAACGAAACGGCGTTCTGGACTGGCACGCTGCAGCTCTGAACGCGCTGAAATCTTGCTCACCCAGCAAAGCCTGCGCCGCAGTATGCATTCGATCAGCGTTCAAAGGGCGGCGCTGCCAAGTGAGGTATCGGCCTAATACCGCGGGACGAATGCTGCTATTAACAATGACATAGCGATAACGTCGGGAAACCGCAGAAAACCGTGCATGAAAATCATCAGGGACGGGCTGGGCCCAATGAATGCGAATATCCGTGGGTAAGTGGCTGTTGCCTCCTAGCACCCAGGCTTTGACACTGCGGGCACAAGGCGCATCGAAATGCACAATCTGCGCGTGCCCATGCACACCGGCGTCGGTGCGGCCTGCACAGTGAACCCGAACCGGCGCTACTGCGACGCGTTGCAGTGCCCCTTCCAAGGTGCTCTGTACCGTGGGCGAGCGCGGTTCTCCCTGTGCCTGCCAACCATGGTAGGCACTGCCGTCATACTCAATGCGACAGGCAATCCGGGTGCCGGAGGCAAGCAGGCTACTGTCTAAGACCTGCTTAAAACCTGAATCAGCCAAGCCTTTCGAGCAACTCCCTGGCGTCCTGTTGCTGCTCGGAGTTACCGCCTCCAATCACTTCATCGAGAATCTGACGAGCACCGTCATCGTCGCCCATATCAATGTAAGCACGAGCGAGGTCGAGCTTGGTCGACATTGGGTCACCATCGTCGGCGAAGACAAAGTCATCTTCACTGCTGTCACCGCCAGCACGCGACTTTTCAAAGTCGGCAGACAGGTCAAGCTCCTCAGCAACGCCGTCCTCAATTTCAAGCCCCAAGAAATCAGGCTCTTGATCAATCGAGGGGACTTTCGCATCGCGGCCATCCAAACTACCAAAATCTCCACTCGCGTCAGCTAGCAATCGCTCGGCACGCGCAATACTGACGGCATCGCCAATGCGCTGCAGCTCAATCATCTGCTGATCCGCTTCATTGTGATCTCCGGTTTCCGCCGCCAAACCCAGCAGCTTGAGCCTGTAAGCAGAATTATCCGGGTCGGTTCGCGTGGCTTTACGCAGTAATTCCATAGCCTGGGTATAGCGGCCATAGGCAATATAGATATCCGACTCGGCCAGGGCGTCGCCGGCATCGACATCAGAGGCATATTCGTCGTGCTTGTGCTCGCCGTAACCCCGTTGACCTCCGCGCGGCATTTCTGCTCGCGG
>JANQUV010000128.1:0-44229 GCA_030730585.1 Haliea sp. | reverse complement strand
AGGAGAAGCCGCTGACGTGGATTCGTCATCATCCAACTCCATTGCGTGATCCTGCAACTGGATATCGGCAAAAGCATCGGCCTCCTGCTTACTCTGCTGCCGCGGCGCAGCAGCCAGCTGAGTCGTCTCTCCAGCAACCTCGGTAGCCTGCCTGCGCCGCCAAAGCAACACGCCCGCCAACAGAGTGAACAGGCCGCCACCAACAATATAAGGCCACAGCCCCGTCGACGCTGCTGCAGATTCAGGCACCGGTTGCACCGGTGCAGCAGGCACAACCGCTGGGGCTGCGAGAGCGGGTACTACTTCGGGGGCGGCAACGCTTGACTCGGCAAAATCTTGCGGCGCGACTTGTGCCTCAACCAAGGCCCGCTGCAGGGCTGCAATTTCTTCATCTTTAACTTCGACCAGGCGCTCAAGCGCATCCAATCGGTCCGTCAGCCGGGTTAGCTGCTGCCCAAACGCTTCTCGCTCGCGCTGTTCTGCCGCGGTGTCGGCTAGCGATGCCAGGGCATCGCCGCTACTCGCGAAGCTTGTGGACTCCACTGAGGTGTTCGCGACCGCCGTTGTGTCGGCGTCGGTTACCGGAGCCGCTTCGCCCACTGCACCAACTTCCGAAATGCGCAGAGCCGGGCCGCCGGAGGACGGCGTTGAAGCGCGACCGGCGCGCCAGTCTTCGTTTTGCTGGCGCACTTCTGCGAGCACAGCAGCTACGCCGGCTTCCGTAGTTTCACCCACATCACCACGATCAGGCAGGTAAATAATATACCCGGCCTTGATGCGATTGATATTTCCA
Source organism: Haliea sp. (assembly GCA_030730585.1). Classification (GTDB taxonomy): domain Bacteria; phylum Pseudomonadota; class Gammaproteobacteria; order Pseudomonadales; family Halieaceae; genus Haliea. The sequence goes on along the minus strand of JANQUV010000128.1, from coordinate 43,436 downwards.
TCGATGAACGCGTCGGGGTTCAGGCGCTGGATTTCCAGCATGGCCTGCTGCACCGACACACCTTCAGGCCGCGCCCGTTGCGCGATGATCCACAAGGTTTCGTCACGGCGAATCATATATCTAGCGCCAGGCGCGGGGTTCTGTGCGGTATCAGCGCTGAAGTTTCTCTCCGGCATGGCGCCGGGAGCAAGGTTGGACTCGCGCAGCCGCACCCGAGTGCCAGCACCTGTGGTGCCCGCTTGCTCAGCTCTGGGATCTTCCGGGGACGGCCCTTCGACCTCCGCGACCAATACCGTCGCAGAAACCGATGTTGCCTGTGTATCAAACGCGGGCGGGTCAACCAAAACCGTATAATTGCGCAACAAACGACCCGATGGCCAACGCGCCTCGATAATGAAATCCAGATAGGGCTCGAGTACCGGGTCTTCAGAAGTCAGGATAATGGTACCGCGACCGTTTTTATCGACCCGCACCTCAAAACTGATTCCGGTAAGAAAGTAGGAGCGATCGATGCCGAGCCGGTCAAAGTCGTCGGCTGTGGCGATGCGCACCCGAATCTGATCCTCGTCCAGGGTACCCACATCCAACAGACCTACTTCCGCCTGCAAGGGTTCGTTCAAAAAAGACTTCAGCGAAAGCTCGCCCAGCCCTAATGCCCAAACCGAACCTGCGTGCAGGCACCCCAAGGCTGCGAGTGCCACTGCCAATCGTTTCTTACGAGCCATAAACACGCCTTGTTATGCTCCCCTGCCACCCTCTGAGCGCAAAATCCTGCAGCCCGAGCGCCTAAATGACAAACCGGAAGATGCCGGAAGTATGTTGTAACGCAAAGGTTTAATCAAGGTAGCCCTTGATTAGCGCCTCCGCAATCTGGATGCTGTTGAGCGCCGCTCCCTTGCGTACATTGTCAGACACAACCCATAAATCCAGCCCACGAGGGTGTGAAATATCCTCGCGAATCCTGCCGACAAACACGGGATCGTTGCCCGCAGAATGGGTCACGGCCGTGGGGTAAGCGCCATCTTCGTGATCATCGACCACGGTAATGCCAGGAAAAGCCTCAAGCAGCTTGCGCGCTGCCGCCGCTGAGATTTTTTCACGCGTTTCGATATGCACCGCCTCGGAATGTCCGAAGAACACCGGCACCCGCACGCAGGTAGGATTGACCATAATACTCTCGTCACCCAGGATCTTTTGCGTCTCCCACACCATTTTCATTTCTTCGCGGGTGTAACCATTTTCCTGAAACGTATCGATTTGCGGCAACACATTGAACGCAATCTGCCTCGGGTAGACTTCCGGCTCTATGCTCTGCCCATTCAGCAAGCGAGCTGTTTGCCCTGCCAGCTCTTCAATCGCCTCTTTACCCGTGCCGGACACCGCTTGATAAGTGCACACGTTAATGCGCTCGATGCCCACTGCATCGTGAATGGGCTTGAGTGCGACCAGCATCTGAATCGTCGAGCAATTCGGGTTCGCGATGATGTTGCGCGTGGTATACCCCGCCAAAGCATGCAGGTTGACCTCTGGGACAATCAACGGAATATCGGCATCACGTCGGAACTGTGACGTGTTATCAATCACCACACAGCCCGCCGCCGCCGCTTTCGGCGCAAACTCTTCGGAAATACTCCCTCCGGCCGAAAACAACCCTATCTGCACCTGACTAAAATCAAATTCCGCAAGGTCGGTGACGCGCACAGACTTGCCGCGAAAAGTCACCGTCTTGCCTGCAGAGCGGGCGCTGGCCAGCGGATAAAGGTTACGGACTGGAAAATTCCGCTCTTCCAGAATGGACATCATGGTCTCACCGACCGCACCGGTAGCTCCGACAACGGCAACGTCATACTGCTTGCTCATAAAAACCTCGATGTGGATATGTGAATGATCAGCTGCGCAAAGCGGTGGCGACGGCGGCGCCCATCTCGCGCGTGGAGACGGCAACCTGGCCACTGGCGGCGATATCCGGTGTACGCAAACCTTGGTCAAGCACCTGGCTCACAGCCTGTTCTATAGCCGCGGCGGCCTCTGCCTCGTTCAGTGTATAGCGCAACATCATCGCTACCGAAAGAATCGTCGCTAGCGGATTCGCCTTACCCTGCCCGGCAATATCCGGCGCCGAGCCATGACAAGGTTCGTACATGCCACGTCCATTTTTGTCCAAGGAGGCTGAGGGCAGCATCCCGATAGAACCCGTCAGCATCGCTGCCGCGTCGGACAAAATGTCACCGAACATGTTGCCCGTGACCATAACATCGAATTGCTTCGGCGCCCGCACCAGCTGCATCGCGGCATTATCGACATACATGTGGCTAAGAGTGACATCGGGGTACTCGCGACCCACCTCCTCCATGACTTCGCGCCAGAGCATAGTGACTTCCAGCACATTGCTTTTGTCGACCGAGCAGACCCGATGATCGCGCTGCCGCGCAAGGTTAAACGCCAAGTGACCAATGCGTCGAATCTCTGACTCGCTATACAAATAGGTATTGAAGCCTTCACGCTCTCCGTTGGGGAGCGTGCGAATGCCACGCGGCTCACCAAAATAAATACCACCGGTGAGTTCCCGCACGATCAGGATGTCGAGGCCAGCGACAATCTCACGCTTCAAGCTGGACGCATCGGCTAGCTGCGGGTAAAGAATTGCTGGGCGCAGGTTGCCAAACAGCTCTAACTGCGAACGCAGGCCGAGCAGGCCCCGCTCGGGGCGCAGATGGCGCTCAACGTTATCCCACTTGGGCCCGCCCACAGCGCCTAACAAGATCGCATCGGATGCTTGAGCCTGCTGAAGCGTCACCTCTGGCAGAGGTACGCCATGCACGTCGAGCGCGGCGCCGCCCAACAAGCCTTCTTCCAACTCCAAACCGAGCTGATACTGGCTATTCACGACTTCGAGGACGGCGACCGCTTCCGCCATGATCTCGGGACCGATGTAATCACCCGGCAATACCAGAATACGTCTGCTCATATTAGCGCTGCTCCTTGCGAATCACATCAAATAGCCAAGGGGACTGGGCCCGCCAGCGGGTTTCAAACTGCCGAATGGCGGCGGCACTTTCCAGCGTCACACCAATGTCATCAAGCCCCTTGAGAAGGCACTGCTTGCGCGCTGCATCAACGGAAAAACCGAACACCTGCCCCTCCCCGGTGCGCACTTCCTGCTGCTCAAGATCTATCTCCAGGCGATAGCCTTCTTCGACATACAGTGCTTGAAACAGCTGCTCAACGGCGGCCTCGGGCAAAACCACCGGCAGAATGCCGTTCTTGAAGCAGTTGTTGTAGAAAATGTCAGCGAAGCTGGGGGCGATCACACAGCGAAAACCATAGTCTTCAAGAGCCCATGGCGCGTGCTCGCGGCTAGAGCCACAACCGAAATTCTCCCGCGCCAGCAGCACCGACGCGCCCTGGTAGCGTGCATGATTCAACGGGAACTCAGGATTCAGTGGCCGCTGTGTGCAGTCCTCACCGGGCTGTCCTTCATCCAAGTAGCGCATCTCGTCGAACAGGTTGGGGCCAAAGCCGCTGCGCTTGATCGATTTGAGGAATTGCTTGGGAATGATCATATCGGTGTCGACGTTGGCGCGGTCCATTGGCGCAACTAAACCCTCAAGAACGGTAAAACTCTTCATGCGCTATGCTCCTGCAGTGTGCGGACATCGACAAAATGCCCGGCTATCGCCGCCGCCGCCGCCATCGCCGGGCTGACCAGGTGTGTGCGGCCGCCGATGCCTTGACGCCCTTCAAAGTTGCGGTTGGAGGTGGACGCGCAATGTTCGCCAGACCCCAGCTTGTCCGCATTCATCGCCAAACACATGGAGCAGCCGGGCTCGCGCCATTCCATACCGGCGGCAAGGAATATTTCATGTAACCCTTCAGCCTCGGCCTGCGCCTTAACCTGCCCGGAACCTGGCACCACCAGTGCCTGCTTGAGGGTGGATGCGACCTGTCGACCCCGCACCACCTCGGCGGCGGCGCGCAAATCCTCTATCCGGGAATTGGTGCAGGAGCCAATAAATACGCGGTCGAGCTGAATGTCCGTAATGGCCATACCGGGTTTCAGCCCCATATAGTGCAGCGCACGAATGGTCGCGCTGCGTTGTGTGGCATTTTCCATGGCCTCGGGATCAGGAATGATGCCGTTCACAGGCAGCACCATTTCAGGAGAATTCCCCCAGGTCACCTGCGGCATGATGTCTTCACCGCGGAAAGTGATGGTTTGGTCGAAGACCGCATCAGCATCGCTGTGCAGGTCGGCCCAGGCTGCGCAGGCGGCGTCCCACAGCGCACCCGAAGGCGCGAAGGTGCGGCCCTCGACATACTCCAACGTTGTTTGATCTACGGCGATCATACCCATTCGCGCGCCGGCCTCGATCGACATATTGCACAGTGTCATGCGGCCTTCCATGCTCATGTCCCGAATAACCTCGCCGGCAAACTCGATCGCGTAGCCTGTGCCCCCGGCCGTACCAATTTGGCCAATGATCGCCAGGGCTACGTCTTTCGAGGTGACACCCCGCTGCAGCTGGCCATCGACCTGAATCAGCAGATTCTTCATTTTTTGCTGAATCAGACACTGTGTGGCGAGCACATGCTCCACCTCCGAGGTACCAATGCCGTGCGCCAAGGCCCCCAGTGCGCCGTGAGTAGAGGTATGTGAATCGCCGCAGACGACCGTCATGCCAGGTAGTGTTGCGCCCTGCTCCGGGCCCACCACGTGCACGATTCCCTGGCGCACGTCGTTGATCGGAATCTCCTCGATGTCGAAGTCGCGGCAGTTGTCGTCGAGTGTTTGCACTTGCAGGCGCGACACCTGATCCAATATACCGGCGATACCGCCCGCGCGCTCTTCGCGCGAAGTCGGCACGTTGTGGTCTGGGACGGCAAGGTTCGCACCCAGGCGCCAAGGTCGTCGCCCAGCCAGCCGCAAGCCCTCAAAGGCCTGTGGCGAGGTCACTTCGTGAATGAGATGACGATCAATATAGATCAGCGCGGAACCGTCCTCGCGCTGGTCTACCAAATGGTTACGCCAGAGTTTGTCATACAGTGTCAGCCCAGCCATGCTCGTCTCCATCAGAGTGTACATTCAGAACAACAATGATAAGGTTGGCCGAATGATTACTCAAATTTATTATTTTTATCTATATCATTCCCATGAGGAATTTATATGGAGCTTCAAAACCTGCACGCATTCCTACTGGTTGCTGAGGAAGCGTCGTTCTCACTGGCTGCTGAGCGCCTGCATCTGACACAGCCGGCCGTCAGCAAACGTATTGCGCTATTGGAGCAGGGCCTGGGCAGCACCCTATTCGACCGCATCGGCCGTCACATCACGCTCACCGAAGCCGGCCACGCCTTGTTGCCGCACGCGCGAACCATTACCCAGCAGCTGCTGAGCGCGGAACGTGCCGTGCGCGATTTGTCGGGGGACGTGGCCGGACAGCTGCGCCTGGCCACCAGTCATCACATTGGCTTACACCGGCTTGCACCGGTATTGAGCGCCTTCAGCAAAACGCACCCGGGCGCGAACATTGACATTGCGTTCACCGACTCGGAGCAAGCTTATGACCTCATCAGGCAGGGGCGCTCAGAGCTCGCCGTCGTGACACTGGCACCGGACAAAGACGAAAGCCTGATTGCTCAAGCGGTGTGGGAAGACTCGCTGGCGTTTATGGCCGCAGCTGATCACCCACTGATCGCACAGCGCCAGCACATCACGCTTGTAAATCTTGCCCAGCATCCCGCTATTCTACCGGGGCTGAACACCTATACCGGCCAAATCATCAAACGCCTGTTTACGGGGCACCGCTTGGAACTCAAGGTCTCCATGGCGACCAATTATCTCGAAACCATTCGCATGATGACTGCTGTCGGGCTGGGCTGGACGGTGCTGCCCAAGAGCATGCTGGCTGACGAGCTGTGCACCTTGCCGATAAAGGGAGTGACGCTGCAGCGCACGCTCGGGCTTGTGTATCACCGCGGTCGCAGCCTGTCGCGGGCGGCGCAGGCCTTCATCGCCGTTCTGGAGACCTGCGCCGACCCTGGCACCGCCTTGGGCGGCGCGGGCTGAGGTTCATTCGGCGGTAACAGGGCTGTAATGTATCGGTATAGCCCAAACCGGTTGGCAGTTGGGTAAAACCCTCAGGTTTCTGCCTGTCATGTGCCGACTCAGTCATATCAAGCGTGCTCCCCTGCGTTCAAGTCAGAATATTCCCATGCCCAGGCCTGCAGCGAATCCTGCGCCGAATTCTCGCGCCCGCGCTTCCAAAACGACATCTACAACGCCGCGGCAAATCAGTGGCTCCAGCGCCTCTCGCATGGGGTAACCGGCTAGTATGCGTTGCGCCTGAGAGCGCGCCCCGCGGCCGTCATTCCCGGCGCTCAGCAGCAGAGCATAGGGCAGCACCCTACCCTGCTCCCACACGGGGTAAAAGGTGCGATCGAGAAAGTCCTTCATGGTACCGCTCAACGCCCCGGCGTTCTCCGCAGCCACCAACATGAGCCCATCGGCCGCAAGCACCTCCTGCGCCCCTGCGTCCCAGGCTCTGTAAAGAACGGCAGACACTTCAGATACGCTTTGGGCGCCAGCCATAGCGGCCGCCGCTAGCCGCGCACTGGCGCCGCTCTGGCTGTGGTAAACAATGACCAGCCTGTGCATACCGTTCCTCGCGCTTAACCCGTAAACAGCATTGGAGCACAGACACCCAATAAGAAACAAACAAGCACACGAGAGCCATATGAAGCCAGGCAATCTGCAGCTCGAGCTGTGGATAAGTCTGGGGATACTCTTGTGGAAGCCTGCCAGGCGCTCGAATCAACGTTTCGGACGGCAAACAATATATTTTATATATACTTCATATTTTTCATATATTTAAGTAATATATTTAAACCACTTTAGAGATTAAAAAATCCCACACACGCAGCCCGAACAAAGCGTCAAGGAGTGTGGGCAAAAAATTCAGTATGTTTGCAGGTACTTACCTGCGAGCCCATGGGTTTTCTTGCTTGGAGCCCTCCAACAACGAAATACGCCAACATTGGTGGATCCTCGGATTGCGCTGAAAATCCGGGTCGAGCGTCGCGCGTGAAATATCTTCACAGTGGTAACCTGCCGTGAGGCCCGCATCCAGTCGAAAGCCCCGGCGGTTGTTGGAGAAGTACAGCACACCACCCGGGCGCAGGCGGTCCATCGCGGCTTTCACCAAGGCCACGTGGTCGCGCTGCACGTCAAAACTGCCTTCGACCTTGCGCGAATTGGAAAATGACGGTGGGTCCAGAAGAATGATGTCAAAGCGTTGAGCGCAAGACTCCAACCATGCCAGGCAGTCGGCGCGGACCAGCGTGTTGCGCGTTTCATCCAGCCCGTTTTGCGCCAGGTTCTTGCGCAACCAGCCCAAATAAGTGTTCGACAGGTCGACGCTGGTGGTGCTGCGCGCTCCACCCAAAGCTGCATGAATGGTGGCACTGCCGGTGTAGCAAAACAAATTGAGAAAATCGCAGCCGCTGGCCTCGCGCCCAAGGCGCAGGCGCAGTGGCCGATGGTCAAGAAAGAGGCCAGTGTCGAGGTAATCGTGCATATTCACCAGTAAGCGTGCCGGCCCTTCGCTCACCGGTAACAACTCGCCTTCACTGGCCTGCTTGCGATACTGCTGCTCCCCACGCTGTCGCTGCCGCACTTTGTACGCTACGGCGGAGGGTGCAACACCCAAAGCCACAGGCAGCGCCGAACGAATTTCTTCAAAACGCGCGGCGGCTGCTTCCGGGTCGACATCAGCGGGCGCTTGATACTCCGCCACGTGAACCTGACTACCATAGAGGTCGACCGCTACCGCATATTCGGGCATATCGGCGTCGTACAGGCGGTAGCAGTCAATATTTTCGCGCTTGACCCAGGACGCAAGGCGTCGCCGATTCTTGCGCAGCCGATTGGCGAACATGGTAGCGCCGGCCGAAAGCTCCCCGCTCTCTTGCGCCGCACCGGTTACGTGGGTGCCACCCTCGACGGCTCCACCGGCAGCCGCGCTGCGTGCCGCGCCGGGTAAACGGTCACTGAGCCGGTTGTCGGCCAGGTCAAACAAGAGCAGTGACGCTTCCAGCGCACCGTTCCACAAGGTGTATTGTTTGTGACTGCGCAAGCCCGTGGCCCGGCCCAGAGCCTTGTCTCCCGTGAAGATGGCCGCCTGCCACCCGGCAAACTCCCGAATCAGGGTTTCACCCAACTGCCGATACAGATAGGGCAAGCTATCCCTGTCGCCGAGGCGCTCACCGTAAGGTGGATTACAGACCACCAACCCCTGTGACAGGGGTAAATGCGTGGGCTTGCTCAACTCCGCCAGGGGTTTACAACTCACCCGCACCACGCTCTCCAGGCCAGCACGGGCGATGTTGTCCTGTGCCCGACGCAATACTGCGGGATCTGCGTCATAGCCGCGTATCTCTGGCAATTGTGCACGCTTTCCGCGTTCCGCGCGGCTGTGAGCATCCGCCAGTAGCGCCTGCCACTGCGGCGCATTGTGGCCCTGCCAGCGCTCAAACCCGAAACGCTCTCGACCCAGCCCCGGGGCCATATCCGCCGCCATCATAGCGCCTTCAAGGAGCAGCGTTCCCGAGCCACACATGGGGTCGATAAGCGCCCCGCCGCGCGCGGCCATGCCCGGCCAATCGGCGCGCAACAAAATCGCCGCTGCAAGGTTTTCCTTCAGCGGCGCCGCGCCGGCTTGCAGCCGATAGTTACGGCGATGCAGGCTACCGCCGGACATATCCAGTGCCAGCAAGGCCCCGTGTTTGGACAAACGCACGTTGAAACGCAGGTCCGGATTGCCTCGGTCGACCGAAGGGCGTGCGAACCCCTGCTCCACAAACCAGTCCACAATGGCATCTTTAGTGCGCTGCGCACCAAACTGGGTGTTGCGGATCTCGGGATTTTCGCCGGTGAAATCAATACTGAATGTCTGTTCGGGGGCAAAAATATCGCGCCAGTTAACGCTGTGTATACCGCGATACAGGGCATCTGCATCCGCCGCATCAAACTTCGCCAAAGGTAACAGCACGCGGTTCGCCAGGCGCGACCAGAGGCAGGCGCGGTAACCCATGGATAAAGGGCCCTCGAAATAGACTCCGGCGACGGTTTCACGTGCAGAATCGGCACCCAGAGTGAGCAGCTCATCGCGCAGCAGGCCTTCCATACCCTTCGGGCAAGTCGAGAACCACTGCCGGCTGGCAGCGGGCGATTGTGTAACAGGAGCGGTAGAGGGAGACGTGGGACGTGACATGCAAAGGTCCGGCGAGCGCTTTTGAGGCGCACAGTGTACCGGAGTGGCGCTAACTGCGCTTGGGTGGAGCGCGCTTCCGCGCAGTCGCCTGTGGTTTCGGGACTGCCGCGGGTAGCGAATTTGCGGCTTTTTCATTCTGCATAACATCGAGCACCAGCTGCGCTGCGCCGTCAATGTAGTGAATGAACCGGTCGTGCTCGTCGTCAGTCAAGGTACGCAATGCGTCATGCTGGCGGTACACGTTGACGAAACGCCGCTCGCGCTCGTACTGGCGCGGCAGCGCCATCACACCCCACTGCTCCAGCTGTGGATTGTAGGTACGCAAAAACTTGATCAGAAATGGCACGGGATCATGCCGCGCAAGCAGGCTGGCGGAGCGCAGCACAAGCTCCAGTGGCATAATCTTCTCGCCGCTCTCAACGTCCTCCAGCACAGACTTGTCAGACAGCCCCAGGCTATCCGCCAGCTCTTTCAGGGAAAGCCCAGCGGTCTCCCTTGCATCGCGCAGTAAATGGCCAGCATCGGCCATGGCCTCCAGCCGCTCGGGCTCCATACTCTGCAACAGCGTTTGCCGCAGCCAGCCCTCGCCAAACATGGCCGTCATGGTTGCTGTGTGCCGGGCGATTTCGAGTGTGCCGCCGGCAACCTGACCGGTAAAGCGCATCAGGCCTGCGAGCAGGCCTTCGGGGTCATCTCTGGGTTTTCTGTCACTCATGGAGTTAGCTTAGCGCAACCCTCAGCATTATGCCGCTATGCGGCGCTCACGGCAGGCCAGACTCAAGGCGGAAAATATCACCCAGGATGTCACGCCATTGCGCATATTGGCTCTCAAGACTGCCGCTCAAACGGTACACACTGCCACTCACGTCCAGCACGGTTGGCTGAACTTCGTTATTAAATCCCAGCGCCAGATCCTCCAGATCCTGCTGCTGAATTTTACTCCACTTGAAGGCGTTGTAGGTTTGCTCCATGGCCGCGAACGTGCCGCGAGGGCCTGCCCGGTCGCGCTGTGCCAGACGACGCTGATAATCCTCCCGGTACTCGGCTTGTTCACGTCCAAACTGGCGCCACAGGTTGTAAGTTGGCTGCATCGTGTCAAAGAGGTCGACGTACTGTTGATCAACCGCGTCTACGAAGCGGTACTCCTGGTCCCGAATACGCTGCACTCGGCCCAGCATGGGGTCTTCTTCGGCTGGAACACGGCGCAGCGCATAGCCACCCGTATCGGTTTCTGTGAGGTACCCGGCAAACGCCTCGGGTGCCAGCAGGGTCGCCTGATGCAGCAGAGCAATGGTCGGCAGCTGCTGCAAGGCATCGCTACTGCGCTCGCGATGGGCCGCCAGCAGGTCATTCGCTACCTGCCAGTAAAGGTCGATAAAGGGGTCCATGCTGCCGCTGGCGGTGAAGTCGCCAGGCTGCGACTCGTCACGGTAGCTGCGGTCCAGCCAGATGGCGCCACTGGCGTCAGTGGCTCTAATATGCAGCGCCAAGGTGCGCCCGTCCGAGTGCAGAATGCGCCCATCAATTTGCAACTCAGCGGTGCTTTGAGGTTCTGGCAGCACCCGCACAGGCCCCCAGGCATTGCTGTCCTGCAGCACCTGACGCAGCAGCACGGGCATGAAACGGGCTTCGGCCTTGCGAATTTCAGGAAATATCCCGGCGCGGCTGAGCCCTACAGATGAGGCCGGCAGGCCAGGATCGAAACTCGCCACTACCAGTGACAAGGCGGGCGTCAGGGGCTGCGGGACCGTTTCCAGGCGCACGCTGCCCACCGCCAAGGTGGCTGCAAGCGTGGCGGATTCAGCTGCATCGACCGGTGCACCGCCAACGGCTGCCGTTCCCGGCGCTGGTGGTGAGCCGGCGCACGCGCCAAGCAGCAACAACAACGCGGCAACACAGGTCGAACTCAGTCGGTTTCGGTAGTGCACACGGTGCCTCGGGTGAGAGTTTGCTCACAGGAAAAACCTTGTGCGTCGCCATCCATCCTGCGGTAGACGCGATTCAAGGTGAAAGGCTGAGAAACACGGTCGGAGCTGACCGTGCTGGCGATATTGAGCAGCTGGCCGTCGGGGCCTAGCGTCAACCGGTGGCGGATACCCAGGCCATCGGGCAAGGTAAGAACAAACACCAGCTGATGGCCGTCCCAGGCACAAAATTCGCGCCCCAGAGGGGTCTCCACCGCCTGCGGGCGGCCGTCATGAAAATCGCAATCCAGAGCGAAGTCATCTTCCCTGCGCACCCGGATGCCACTTTCATTTTGAACGATGTTCAGCAGTGGGCTGCGGCTGACCAAATCGGCCATCTCCGCCAGCCCGATTATCGCGGAAGCACCGTCACTGCCGCTGCCCATCAACACACTGGCGCCTGGCCCGCGTGGGTCTGTACCTGCAGCCTGCGCGCGGCGCTCTGCCTGCCGTTGCAGCTCGCGCACCAGCGTATTCAGGCTGGCCTGAAGGTTATCACTCAGGGCATAGTCCAGCGACCACTGGCCACCAAAATCGACTCCCGTGCGGGTTGCCGTTGGCTCGCGCACGGGCGCTTGGCTGCAGGCAACCAGCAGCACCAGAACCAGAACCGTTGAGAGACGCAACAACATGGCGCGCAGTGTACCTCAGAGCCTACTGCAACCGGAATCAATTCTGACGCAGCGCAAAGCGGTGCCGGACCGCTAGGTGAATAGCCCTTCACCCTGCGACAGACGCTGCCCCAAAGCGGCGGTTTGAGCACTGCTGGAACCCAGCGTGACCTCATTGAAGCGTAGCCACAAACAGTAACGCCACAGCGGATAGTCGCGGTCGATTCCGGTACCACCGTGCACGTGCTGGCAGGCGTAACTGACCCGGTGTCCAACATCACCCGCCCAGATTTTCGCGATCTGCACCTCGGTGGTAGCTGCCCGAGCTTCACTGAGTAAGGACAGTGCCTGCCATGTACACAAACGCAGGCACTCGACATCAATATAGCAATCCGCCATGCGGTGCCCTACCGCCTGGAATGTAGCGATGGGAACCCCGAATTGTTTGCGCTCACTGGTATAGCTTGCCGCCATGCGCATCGCGCGGTCAGCAGCACCAAGCTGTTGCGCGCACAACGCCGCCGTGCAGTGCTCTCGGGTCCACGCAACCAGCGCTTCGCCACCGGAAGCCATCACAACGTCAGCCGCAGCAACCCGTACATCACTCAGCTCAATCTGTGCATAGGGCTCAAAGTGAGTCATTTGCAGATCTGTCATCTGCACACCCGCGGCGTCAGTGGCAACCAGCACCACCGCAACGCCATTGGCGCTGTGCACCGGCAACAGCAGCCAATCCGCCTGCCGCGCAAAGGGAATGCCGCGGCAACTGCCATTCAATATGAAACCACCTTCGGCGGGCAGCGCCTGCACGGGCTCGACTGCACCGCCAACCGAGCCAGTCCAGAAGGCTCCACTGAGCAACAGCTCGCCACGCGCTGCAGGCGGCAGCAACCGGGCCTGAATGTCCGCGCTGGCAAATTGTTGCAGGGGCAACATACCAGAGACGCAATGCGCCAGCACGGGCACGGGCGCAATGCTTCTGCCCAATTCTTCGATAAACAAGCCAAGTTCCATGAAGCCCAAGCCCATACCACCGTGCTCCTCGGCAACGGCGATGCCTGGCAGCCCCGCATCAAGTAAGGTGCGCCACAAGGCACGGTCGAAGCGCGGCTCAGCGTATTCGTCGTAGGCCAGCAAGGTACTGGCAGACACCGCATCATCGAGAATTTTACGCGCAAGGCCGCGCAGTTCGTCCTGAATATCTGAAAAACCGAAGTCCATGATCCTCTCCCGTCAGCGGCTGGCACGGGGCATCCACAGCCCCGCAGCCGATATGATGTCACGCTGGATTTCATTGGCTCCGCCGCCGAAGGTAATAATCGAAGCGGTGCGATATAAACGTTCGATGCGTGCGGCCTGCTCCTGCGCGCCGGCTGAGTGGCTGCGCAACAACCCGCTGTCGGCGACAATTTCCCCAAGCAGCCTATACACCTCAATAAAGCCTTCCGAGCCGAACACTTTTGCTGCAGAGGCATCGGCCATCCCCAGCGTGCCTTCGGTCATCGCCCAGGATTGTTTATAAACGATCAGTTTCATGCACTCGATCAGCGCGCGGCTGCGTGCCAGATTAGCCTGCACCCAGGGCTGCTCAGCGACCGTGCTCGCCTCATCATACACAGCGCCCCGCGCCCAGTGCACCACTTGGTTAAACAGCTCAGAAATAGGGCCGAAATTTATCAGGCTGAGACGCTCACGGTTCAGTTGGCTGGTGATGAGTTTCCAGCCCCCGTGCAGTTCTCCCACCCGGTGTGCATCGCTGACGCGAATATTGTCGTAAAACGTCGCATTGGTACGCACACCGCCCAAGGTGTGTACCGGGGTACAACTCCACCCCGGATCGCTATTGGGTACCAGGAACATAGAGATCCCTTTGTGTTTTTTTGGCGCATCCGGGTCGGTGCGCGCTGCAAGCCACGTGTAGTCGCAAAAATGCGCCAGTGACGTCCACATTTTTTGCCCGTTGATCACCCAGTCGTCACCATCGCGTACGGCACTAGTGCGAACTGCCGCGAGATCCGTGCCGGCGCCAGGTTCTGAATAGCCGATGGACACCAGCAGCTCACCGCGCAAAATCTTCGGCACAATCTCTTCGCGCATCCACTCGTTGCCGTGTTCCGCGAGCGTCGGGCCGACCGATTCGGTGGTCAGAAAAGGAAAGGGATAGCCGGCGCGCATCACTTCTTCAACGAAGATGAATTGCTCCATCGGTGACATGTCGCGGCCACCATATTCCTTGGGCCAGCCTAAACCAATCCAGCCATCCCGGCCCATACGCGCTAGCGCTGCACGCCATAAAAGCCCGCCACCCTCGCCCATGTCGCGCTCGCATTCAGCGCGTAATTCCGGGGTCATCAACTCGCGAAAGTAACCGCGTAGTTCATCCCGCAGAGCGAGCTGCGCCTCAGTGAACTGTATTTTCATAACCTGCTCCTGATTATTCTGTGCCCATCATAACGCCGCGTGACCCTCGATACAGGAGAGCAAGCGGCCAGAGTTTCTGGCCTAACCGGTCATGCCACGGCCTGCAAACGTTTGAGATCCTGCACAATATCGCGCCACATGCCGTCGGGCGCGGCATATGGTGCATAAATTGCCAGCCGATCTGCAATATCACCGTAACGTGCCAGTAGAGCACTGGCGATATCCCCGGGGTGCGCGTTGGTGGTGAAGGCTTCCAAAAATTCGTCATCAATGCGCTCGCCTAATACCTCCCAAGCACCTTCTTTAGACAAGCGATTCAGCTCCGGCTGCAAGGCCTCGTAACCCACTGCTGCCATCGGTGGCAAATAAGCAGGGGTTGATGCGTAAAAGCCCAGCAGGCCGCGCACCGCAGCGCGGGCCGCTGCGCGCTGCTTATCGTTCTCGCCGGTAATCACCATGGCATTAATTTGCAATGTAAACGTGTTGCGCGCCCGCCCACTGTGCGCCAAGCCGCGCGCTACCGCGGGCAGCGCCTGCTCACGCAGAAAGGTGGTGTTGTTGAACGGATGCACAATCAAGCCATCTGCCACCTCCCCCGCGACTTCAGTCATCCGTGGGCCCAAGGCACCGAGCAATACGGGCGGCACACCGAAGGGATTGGGGCCGGGATTAAACATGGGGGTCATTAATGTGTGCCGATAGAAGCGTCCCGCATACGCCAAAGGCAGGCCGTCTTGCCAGCAGGAAAATATCGCTTTCAGCGCCTGAATATACTCCCGCATACGCGCCGCGGGTGGATCGAAGGCAATGCCAAAACGCTTCTCAATATGTGCTTTTACCTGGGAGCCAATACCTAGCAGAAAGCGGCCCTCGCTAAACCTCTGTAAATCCCACGCTTGAGTCGCGAGGTGCACCGGATTGCGGGGAAACGCCACCGCGATACCAGTGGCGATATCCATGCCCGGCGCATGCTCGGCCGCCAGCACAAGCGGCAGAAATGGATCCGCGCTACCTTCCAACGTGTAGAGCCCATCGTAGCCCAGGCTCGCCAAACGCTTGGCCTCCTCTGCAGCTGCGCCCAGTGAGGCATAAAAGGGTCCATCAATTTTTATCGGCATAGCCCGTATCCCAGTCCCATAAAGCAATTATTTTCGCCGCCTAGCTTATACCCTGCAGGGCACAGCGCACGTCAGGCTGTGCAGCTTAAGGCCAAGGTTCATGCTGCACGGCACAGTGCCAGGCACCTTGGTTCAGATACATGAACAACCCGCCGCGCGCTACACTGTGTCTCTGAGTCATAATCCCCCCCACACTTCAGGGACACAATCGCTATGAAAGTTGGAATTTGTCTGCCGTACATGAAAGCTGGGCTCACTCGCGAAGACTATCTGCAATGGTTCAAGCGTGTTGATGATGGCCCCTTCCACAGCATCTCTTGTGGCGAGCGAGTGCATGGCCCGACCGTCGACATGCGCGTGCTACTCGGGGCAGCCGCTGCCTGCACCAGCAAAGTCATGATCACACCCACGCTGTATGTATTGCCTATGCACAGCGCAGTGCAGGTGGCCAAGGAAGTTGCCAGCCTCGACATTTTGTCTGGCGGGCGCGTGCAGCATGTCTGCGTTGGTTACGGCGGCAGGGATAAAGACTATGCGGCTCTCGAAGCACCTTTTAACGGCCGCTATGGCCGCATGGATACCCAGGTTGAGACGCTGCGCAAGGTATGGAACCAGCAAGAGATCATACCCGGGGCCGGCAGCATTGGGCCGGTGCCAACCCAGGCGGGCGGCCCTAAACTGCTGGCCGGCGCGCTAGGGCCAAAGAGCATTGCCCGCTGTGCGCAATGGGCCGACGGGCTCTATGCCTGGTCTGGTAACGGTGAGCAAGGAGAGCTTGCCAATGCCTTCAAAATGGCCGATGACGCCTGGGACGCCGCTGGGCGCAACAGCAAGCCTTATCGACTGGGCGGCTTCTGGTGCACGCTGGCCGACAACGGGGCACAGCGGCTCTACGATTATGTTTACGAATACCTTGCAATCGCTGGCCCGGAGATCGCCACCATGATGGCGGAATCCGTGCACCGCAGTTCCGAAGACGCAGTGTTGGAAGCTTTGGACAATGCGCAGGCGGCGGGCTGTGAGGAAGTCTTCCTGGTGCCAGCCACGGCTGATATTGCAGAAATCGACCGTTTGGGCGATCTGTTGCTGCGCAGAGGCTGAGCACCTCCCGGCACTAATGGCGGGCGGCCCGCGATCGGGCGGCCCGCGATCGGGCGTCCCGCGATCGGGCGTCCCGTAGTCGGGCGGCCCTCACCTTTTTCCGCTATACTCGCGCGCAAAAACTCATAGCAACTCCATTAACAAGCCGGAGGGCCCATGGCCAAGCGCGTATACCTGTTCAACGAAGGCAGTAAAGACGACCGCGATCTGCTCGGTGGCAAGGGCGCCAACCTCTGTGAGATGACCACACTCGGGTTGCCAGTACCCTACGGATTCATCATCACCACGCCAACCTGCCGTGAGTTTTTTGAGGCCGGCAACAAACTGCCCGCTTTGCTCGAACAGGAATACCGGGTTGCGCTGGATCTGGTTGAGAAGAAGATGGGGGCACGTTTTGGTGACCCCGAAAACCCCCTGCTCTTTTCTGTGCGCTCTGGCGCGCCGGTATCCATGCCGGGGATGATGAATACCATTCTCAACCTCGGCCTGAATGATGAGATAGCCGCTGGCCTTGCACAAAAAACCGGTAATCCTCGCTTTGCTTACGACTGCTACCGGCGCTTTATCCAGATGTTTGCTGACGTGGTGCTCGAGGCCGACGGCGAACGCTTCGAAGACGAGATCGAGCAGTACAAAGCCGCTCATGGCAAGCGCGATGATGTCGAAATGACCGCCGAAGACTGGCAAGAGATCATCCGCATCTACAAAACACTGGTAGATTTCCCGGAAGACCCCTTTGTGCAATTAAAGTTGGCCGTGGAAGCCGTGTTCCTGTCCTGGCACACGCCGAGGGCCTATGTGTACCGCGAAATGAACAACATCTCGGAAACCTTGGGCACGGCGGTGAATGTACAGGCCATGGTGTTCGGCAACTTTGGCGACACATCTGGTTCCGGTGTGGCGTTTACCCGCAACCCGTCCAACGGGGAGCATGACTTTTTCGGCGAGTTCCTGTTCAACGCAGCAGGTGAGGATGTGGTGGCCGGCATTCGCACGCCACTGCCGGTTGCAGCACTGCAGGCTAAGCTTCCAGACGTATACGACGAGCTGTTCAGGACCCAGGCCCTGCTGGAAAAACACTATCGGGACATGCAGGACCTCGAGTTTACCGTGCAGGAGGGCAAGCTCTACATGCTGCAAACCCGCAGTGGCAAACGCACCGGACGAGCCTCGGTGAAAATTGCGGTAGATATGGTGCGCGAAGGCATGATTTCCGAAAGTGAGGCCCTGATGCGGGTTTCTCCGGAGCACGTGGAATCCTTCCTGCACCCTATGGTCGACCCTGCACAAAAAACCGAGATCATTGCCACCGGCCTGCCTGCCAGCCCTGGCGGCGCCACCGGCAGCGTGGTGTTCTCGGCAGAAGAAGCGGTTGACGTGGCGGCGACAGGTGTCAGTGTCATTCTGGTGCGCCGGGAAACCACCCCGGAGGATATTCACGGCATGAAAGTCGCCGCCGGCATTCTCACCGAACTTGGCGGCATGACGTCCCACGCGGCGGTAGTCGCTCGTGGCATGGGCGTTTGCGCCATCACCGGCTGCTCTGCTCTCACCATTAATTATGCCGAGGGCACGGCAACTACCGATGACGGCGTGGTCATGCGCCGCGGCGATGTCATTACGCTGGACGGCACCGCGGGTGAAGTCATGCTGGGTGACGTACCAAAAACCGAAGCCAGCAGCAGTGAAGATTTCCAGATCCTGCTGTCCTGGGCCGACCAACATCGGCGCCTCAAAGTTCGCGCCAATGCTGAGACCCCGGAGGATGCGGCCAAGGCACGGGAACTGGGTGCCGAGGGCATCGGATTGTGCCGCACAGAACACATGTTCTTCGACGCCGAGCGTATCGACCAAATGCGCGGCATGATCCTCGCTGAAAACAAAGAAGAGCGGCAAGGCTACTTGCAACGCCTGCTGGCCTATCAGGAAGAGGACATGCTGGCGCTTTTTCGGGTGATGGATGGGCTGCCCGTAACGGTACGCCTGCTGGACCCGCCGCTGCACGAATTCCTGCCGCACGATGACGCCGACATGCAGGCGCTGGCCGCGCGGATCAACAAGCCCGTGGAGAAAATCCGCGAGATGACCGAAAACCTGAAAGAAGTGAACCCGATGCTGGGTTTCCGCGGTTGTCGCTTGTCTATCGTCTACCCCGAAATTACGGAAATGCAGGTCAAGGCGATTATCAGCGCCGCGGCACGCGCGATCGAAGAGGGCCTGAAGCCCTTGCCGGAGATCATGATTCCGTTGGTGGTCAACGTCCGCGAAATCCGTCTTATCAGTGAGATCATCGATCGCGGCATTCAGTCGGTGATGAAAGAGAAAAAGATTTCTGTACCGTACAAAATTGGCACCATGATGGAGACGCCGCGCGCCGCATTGGGCGCCGATCGACTGGCCCCGGAAGTGGAGTTCATGAGTTTCGGCACCAATGACCTGACCCAGATGACCTATGGCTTCTCGCGCGATGACGTGGGCAAATTCCTGCCCATGTATCTGGAGAAAAAACTGGTGGAGAGCGACCCATTCGTTTCACTCGACCTGCGCGCCGTGGGCCGTTTGATTGAAATGGCCGTGAAAGAAAGCCGCGCCCGCAAGCCCGGCATCAAGTACGGCGTGTGTGGAGAGCATGGCGGCGACCCGCGCTCGATCCAGTTTTTCCACGACCTCGGGCTGGACTACGTGTCCTGCAGCCCGTTCCGTGTGCCGGTGGCGCGCATCGCCGCCGCGCAGGCAAAATTGCGCCGTGAGACTGAAAGCCGGCCAAGCTGACCACAAGGATCCCACCCATGAACCAGAGTTTTTTTCCTCCTCGTCGTGTACTGATGGGCCCCGGCCCTTCCGACGTGTCGGCGCGTGTATTGGGCGCGTTGGGCCGGCCAACCATTGGCCACCTGGACCCGTTGTTTGTTGACCTGATGGATGACGTTAAAGTACTTCTACAGTACGCGTTTCAAACCAGCAATGCGTTGACGCTGCCAATTTCGGCACCCGGGTCGGCAGGGATGGAAGCCTGTTTTGTTAATCTGGTGTCACCCGGCGACACGGTCATCGTTTGCCGCAATGGGGTTTTTGGCGGGCGCATGCAGGAAAACGTTGAGCGCTGTGGAGCAACCGCAATCATGGTTGAGGACGATTGGGGCCAGCCCGTGGATGTGGACAAGGTGGCTGCGGCCTTTGCAGCACACCCCGAGGCATCTGTACTGGCGTTTGTGCACGCTGAAACCTCCACCGGTACGCGCAGCGATGTGCAGGCACTTTGCGCTCTGGCGACTGCACACGGCGCATTAAGCATCGTGGACAGTGTCACTGGCCTGGCGGGCATAGCGCTCAAAGTCGATGAATGGGGCGCAGATGCTGTCTACTCGGGCACTCAAAAGTGCTTGTCGTGCATTCCGGGCCTATCACCGGTCACTTTCAGCCCCCTCGCCGTGCAACGTATCCAGCAGCGCAGCCAAAAGGTCCAGAGCTGGTTCCTCGACATGCAACTGGTGATGGGATATTGGGGTGGCAGTAGCAAGCGCGCCTACCATCATACGGCGCCTATCAACCTGCTCTATGCGCTGCATGAGTCGCTGTTGATGTTAAAGGAAGAAGGCCTTGAGGCATCTCATGCGCGGCACCGCCTGCACCATCAGGCGTTGGTTGCCGGGCTCGAAGCCTTGGGCCTGAAGATGGCCGTTGCAGCGGCGCATCGCCTGCCGCAGCTGAATGCCGTATGCATTCCCGAAGGCATAGACGATGCACGCCTGCGGCAAGCGCTGCTGCAGGATTTCAACCTGGAGATTGGCGCGGGCCTCGGCGCACTGGCGGGGAAAACCTGGCGTATTGGCCTCATGGGCCAGGCCTGTACGCGTAACAACGTCATCCTCTGCCTGACTGCGCTGTCCACCGCGCTGCAGCAACAGGGCTTACACACGGATACGAGCGCGGCTCTAGTCGCCGCCAACGCCGTACTCAGCGCCTGACCTCAGGTCGGTGTGTGGCGCACCGCTCGACAGTGCCTCTCCACGCAGCATGCGCCACAAAACACCCGCCTGTTCGCGGCCCCCACTGCGGTGCATGGTATAGCCTACGTGATCGTCAACAGCGGCTTGCGGGCGTACCTCAATACTCCACAGTGAGTTGATCTCATTGGGCAGCATTGAATAACGTACATCGATAATCCGCCCCGGCACCTGTGGGTCAAGCGCTACATAGCCGTTGCTGAACCAGCGAAAACGCTCGATATCCCTGCGTTGCTGACTTTCGCCAACCAACCATGGCATATCGCGGGAGACATCAAGGCGAGGAATACTCTCGCCAGGGTAGGCCACCTTGGATGGCCACGTACGCACCGCATCAACATGGAAATGGGTCTGTGTTTCATACACAACCTTCCACACCAGAATATTGGCGAAGCTTGGCTTTGCCTCCAAGCGCAGTGGTTCGTGACCCCGTTGCGCGGCCAACGTCCAGCCATAAGCTTCCGCCTGCTCGCGCTGCCAAACACCAAGCCCTTGATACACCAGTACCCACACCACTGCCGCCCTGGCCAACGCTGGACGCCGCCGCAACGCCGCATAGCCAATCAACGCCAGCACCGGCAGAGTAAACAGAGGGTCGATGATAGAGATGGTATTCCAGGCAAACCGTTGGTCACTGAACGGCCAGAGTAACAGCGTGCCGTAGGTTGTGCAGGCATCCAGCAGGCCATGGGTGGCATAGCCCAATACGCAAAACAAATAGCTTTGCCAGAACAGCAGCCCTCCCCTGCGGCCAATCAGGCCGTGCAGCACCAAGGCACAGATGAGCCCTCCGAAAGGAATAAAAATGAGCGCGTGGGTGAACTGGCGGTGATATTCCAGAAACATCAAGGGATCTGCTGCCGAGCGAATCAGGACGTCCAGATCCGGCGCCATACCCGACAAAAAGCCCAGCAAGCCGGCCGTTACCACTTGGCGCCGGCTGGCAAACGCTTGCGGTAATGCGGCGCCCAGTGCGCCCTGTGTTAATGGATCCATCTATTTCTCTCAATGAGTGTAAAGATTAGCTCTGCAACTTTGTGCACGCTTGCAGGTCGTAACAAGCGTGTCTACGCTGTCACATCCAAACTGGACGAGGAGATTACCTGATGCGATTAAGCTTTGTTACTGCCATCACTGCGAGCGTGCTGCTAAGCGCATGCACCACCAACCCCTATACAGGCCAACAACAAGCCAGCAAAGCAGCGACCTATGGCGCAGGCGCAGCAGCTGTGTGCGGCCTGGTCGGTGCCATTGACTCAGGTAAACACGCCCGCAACGCGGCATTGGGTTGCGGCATTGTTGGCGCAGGGATTGGCGCTTACATGGATGTGCAGGAAGCCAAACTGCGCGAGCAGCTACAGGGCACTGGCGTGCAGGTTGCTCGGGAAGGCGACAATATTCGCTTGATTATGCCTGGCAGCATCACCTTTGAAAGCAACTCATACAACCTGCGTGGTGGTTTCTACCCGGCGCTGAATTCCGTAGGCGAGGTGCTTTCCAAGTACGCGGACACCACGCTGCGTATCACCGGGCACACCGACAACACCGGGCAGCGCGCCATGAACCAAACGCTCTCAGAGCGCCGCGCGGGCAGTGTTGCCGATTATCTCGTCACACGCAGCGTGGCGCGCTCAAGAATACTGGTGCAAGGCGTAGCCTTTGATCAGCCTATTGCTGACAACACGACAGAGCAGGGCCGCAGCCAAAACCGTCGGGTAGAGCTGTATATTCTGCCCAAAACCTGAGCTTCAATCGATATCGAAGCTGTAGTAAAGGTCGATGGAGCTTTCCAGGCGGCTCACCACTTCCAGCCAGAGGCGCGCCTGCAAGTAAAGGCGCGCCGTGAGTACATTGATGGGCTCATAGAGGCCAACACCGTAAGACAAATAGATTCGCTCTCCAATATAACCGCTCACGGTGGCCGCCGTATCGTCCTCTGAGCCATCGGTGCCAAACTCGACATTGCGCAACCCGGGCACTTTATTCAGCTCCTCTACCAACACGCTGCGGTTAACCAAGCCCGTTCCCAGTGACAAGGCCATGGCCGTACCGTCGGCTCCTGCGCCGGAATCCAGGCCCCTTCCGCGCAGCAAATAGGACAGTGCTTCGGTTTGCGACATCATTGGCTCTGAGTACACCCGCAATTCTGGCTGCTCCAACGTCCCGGTAACGGTCACCCCTGCGCGGACATCCTCGACCGGGATTTCTCGCTCGGCGCGCAGATTGAGATCGGGATTCTCCGGCACTCCCGTGAACGCAATGCGCCCCTGTCTGACCAACAGGCGTTGCCCGTAGGCGCGAAACTCGCCACCGATAATATTCAGATTGCCAAATAGCTGCAGAGGGCGCTCCGGCGCCTGCCGAAGAGAGAGGTCGCCGCCTACGGTGACATTCAAATCCTTGCCGCGCACGCGCAGCCGATCGTTAATGCGCACGCGCAAACTGGCATCTAGCCGCAGCGGGTTCTCAACTGCGAGGGAGTTGCCGGCATAATCGACCTCCACAATGTCATCAGACAACGTAACACTGCCCGCAGGCAGTTCCTCGTAGGCGAACACACCCTCATGAACGACCACCTCTCCCCGTGCCTCAATGCCACCCGGTGTCACTCTCAAACGCAGATCCGGTGACACATCGAGCTGAGTGCTGGGCGGATAAAGTAAACGATTGTTACTACCGAGAAAGCTCAAAGCCAAATAAGGCTCATCACCCAACTCGGCCTCACCGGTCATGCTCAATGGCCCTCCACCGAGACGCGCCGAGCCCGCCAGGTTGGCGCTCTCGCCGTTGAAGGTCATGCGTAAATCAAGCGCGTCAATCTCCGTTGGGTTGGCCTCCAGCACGACAAGGCCTTCGCTCCAACGCAAGCCGCCATTTGCCAAAGGTTTGTCCAGCGTACCACTGAGCGCCACGCGCCCACTCAACTGCCCTTCAAGCTGTTCCAACTGCGGCAGGAAAGGCCCCAGAGCAGAAATTTGCAGCCCGTTTAAGGTGAGGTCGCCCTCCAAAGCCCCGGCACTCTCAGCGGGCAACTGGAGATTCAGAACCAGCCGTGTTTCGCCGGTCCGCTGCAATGCCGCCTGTAAAGACAACCCGCTACCACCCTGACTAAAGGTTGCATCCAGAGCGTCCCAGACAAACATCGCCGACTCACCCTCCGGATAAAACTGCGTAATCGAACCCCCGGGGCTGGCGACCTTGGATTGCACACGCAGGGCAGTACCCGGCGCCCAGGCCACCAAAAAGTCCGCGCTCAGTGGACCGCGCGCCTCAACTTGCTGGGGCAATAAGGCAGCAAACAGCGTAAGGTCACCTGCGAGTTGAGCCTCGCCGCCACCGGTGGCGCCCAGAATCACCTCCGACGTGCACAGCTCACTCTCGGCCAGCTGCCAGCAATGCGCACTCACACGCCCGCCACCCGCCTCGAAGCGCCCCTGAACAGGTTTGTTTAGTAACAGGGCCCCGAGTGGCGTCTCAAAGCGCGTGCTGTTGACCTGCGCCTGCCAACCCCCAGCAAGGCTGCCGACGGTCGCCTGCAACGTCCCGGCCACTGCCCCTTCACTGGTCAGGCTAAGCTCTGCGGCTTCGGCACTGCCTTCCAACCTCAGGCTCAGAGCATCCAGCGCCACAGCGCCCAGTTCGAGCTGATCAAGACGCAACACACCCTGCCCCTGCGGCGCATCACCCAGTGCAACACTGCCTTCGATAATCCCCCTGGCAGCCCGCAGCGAGTTCCAGTGCACACTTTGTACGCTGCCACGGAGCTCAATGCGGTTGCGTTGGCGCTGCCACTCCGCATTCACCAGCACGCTACCACCGGCGTCGTGCGACCAACGGCCGAGGTCCGCAATGCCAAGCTCAGCACGAACCTCGCCGGCTCGAGCATCATCGGCAAACACCTCAATTTCTGCCCCATTGACCTGCGCGCGCAGATCACCACTGCGAATCAGGTCAGCCGAATCCAGCTGTAAATCACCCTTGAGCAATGCGGGCAAACCATTAACCTTTCCTTTGAGGTCTACATTCTGTAAATCCAAGTGCCAGCCAGCGGCGTCAAAGTGCCCGGCCGTGGCCAGCTGGCCGGCCACCTCACCGAACACGTATTCACTGAGGCGCGGCAGTACTAACCGAGGCGATTCCAGCTGTGCCTCCCACTGATACCCATCGGCGTAATGCAGGCTCCCCGCAAGGGACACACTTCCCTGATCACCTGCACTAACCTGCAGCTCATCGACCCGCATAACTCCCGGTTGGTTGCGCGCAGTGAGCACAATATCCAGCACCTGATAGCCAACATCCCGTAATCGTCCCTGCAGGCTCAACGCCTGATTTTCGCTGTCGCCCTTGGCGGTCAACTCCAGAGGCCATACGAGCGCTGCGTCAGCCAATGCAGGCGGTGCATTCTGCAGCTCGGCAAGGCGCAAAGGCGCCTCGCCTGTGAACTGGGCAGAGGCACGAAAGGGTCGCTTGGGGGCTAGCAAGTCTGCGCTAGCAAAGAGCACCAGGCGCGGCTCCCCGCTGACCTTCGCTTCCAGGCTCAGTGCATTGGGCTCACCGGCCAAAACGACCTCAACCTGCCTCTCATTCAAGACCGTGGGCAGTGACGGCGCAGAGACTGCAGCGCTCAATGCGAGCTCCAAAGGCCAGCCTTCTGCCATAAGCACATGGCCATGCGCGACCACCTCACCCCGCCCCTCCTGTTCCAGCTTTAACTGTGTGATGTCAAGCCGCGCACCTCGCCAACGCAGAGCGCCCACCAGAGCATCAAACTGTTCGACCAGCTCTCCGACTTTGACCCTGGGATTCACCAGCGTCATGCCGTCGACGGCAAGCGTTAGCGGAAGCTCAAGTGTCGGCAACATCATCGTTACCGGCGGCGCGGGTTCACCAGGCTGCAAAGACAATTCAGCCTCGTAAATCGTCAGCGCATCAAGATACACTCCGTCAGGAGCCAGCTGCAGATCAAGCTGCGTTGCCGCCTGTTGCCAGGCGCCGCCTGGCCATTGCACCACCACGCTACCGATCTTAACCCCCGGGGCGCGCAGGCTCATCGGCAGCTGTATCATTTCCAAGGGTGAACTATCGGCTGCCTCATCAGCCGCTGCGTTGCCGTCACGCGCGGCCACCGTCACCGCAACGCGCGCCACCTCCAGGGTATCAACGCAAAACAGACTCTCCCACAGGCAGGACAGGCGCAACCGGCTGCGCACATCAGTGATCTCTACGAGCAAGCCGTCCAGCGTCAGTTGCAGGCTCGCTAAGCGAAGCTCTCCGCCCAGGCTGCCGCCCCGATAGGCAACCTGCAGAGGCGAGCTTGCTGGCACCAGACGCAATAATAGTTGCGTACCCAAGCTGGTAAATGGCAGCGTCATGGCGGCAATGAGCAGGCTCAACAGCAGCAACAAAAATGCTCCGGCCAACTTTTTCAAAACTCGGCTCCAATGTTGATGTGAAAGCGCCAGTCTGGATTTTTTTCACTGATGGGATTGGCGAGTTCAATTTTTAACGCACCCACCGGGGTCAAGTAATGGAGGCCAAACCCGGCACCCACACGGGCCTCAAATTCGCCCTCATCAAAGGCATCGCCAGCGTCCACAAAAACTGCGCCGCGCCACGCCGGCAGAAAACGATATTGGTATTCCACGCTGGCGACCGCCAAGCGATTTCCACCCAATACGAAATCCGCGTCAGTGCCGTCTCGCTGCTCCACCGGCACGGTATTGCCAATTGACTGATAGCCGTAGCCGCGCAGGCTCTGCGAGCCTCCTGCAAAAAAGCTGAGTGATGGTGCCAGATCGTCGCGTTGCCCTTCTCCCAGCAAGGCCGCGCCGGCCTCCGCCCGGGTAACCACCCGGCTGCGCTCGCCAAGAGACATCACGTGTATCCAATTGGCATACAGCCGAGTCATATCGATACTCGAACCCAGCGCACTGGAAGTCGCCTCAACCCGATAAAACTGGCTGAAACCACGCTGCGGGTTAACGGGAGATCCCTGGCGTGTTTTATGAGATAGGGTGAAACCGGGCAGCATGTAATCTTCGTTGCCCGCTATGGGCCCCGCATCCCAACGCTCGTTCAGCGCGCGCAGGTGATAACTTGCCACCCATCTGCCAAAGCGTTGCTCGCGCCTTACCTGTGCCTCGTGCTGGTTGCTGTCGAGGTCGCCGTATTCGTTCTGTTCCACGCGCAAGGAAAACTGCAGCACGTCATCCAGGGGGTGCGAAAGCGGCACGTTGTAGATAAACAAACCACTCGGGTTGATACGCGAATACTCGAAGCGGGTTTCCTGGCTGTGGCCGTAGCGGTTCAGCCTCGGCGTATTCCAGGTAGCTGAAAGCCGCTCCTCGGTATCGGTACTGAAGCCAATACCCACATCGACGGTATGCCGTTTCGCGGGGAACAGCTCAAGCGCCACAGGTATGCTGCCCGCTTCCCTTTGCTCGAGCAGGGGCCGCAGAGTGATACCCGAAAAATAGCCCGTGCGCTGCAGCTCGGCCTGCAGGGTTTGCAAATTTGCAACGTCGTAGGGCTCGCCAGGCGAGAAGTGGCCCAGCGACTGCAGCAAATCAGGCGATACCATATCTTCTGAATAGTGCAACTCGCCTATCCGATACCGCTCACCACTGTCGTAATGAAGGCGCACTCGCGCGCTACCCGCCGCAGGTTCCACCTCTACCGTGCGCGTCACCAGGCGTGCATCGAAGTAGCCCCGGCGTTGGCCAAGCTGCAGTAGTGAGTTGCGCAGCGCTTCGTACCGGCCATGGTGCAGTGTATCTCCCACCACAATGCCGGGTGTGGCCAACAGACGCTGAAACTCCGTATCCTGATTCGCCGCACCGTTGATCTGAATATCCAATTCGGCCACTGTAACCGGCTGGCCCGGGGTCACTATAATCAGCAGCTGCCAAGGCGTAGCCTCTCTGTCTACTGTCACATCGATGTCGGCCCGGTAGTACCCGAGAGCTTTCAGACTGTCCTCAACACGCTCCCGCGCCGCCGCCAAAAAGTTGCTTCTCGCGGCATCCGTTTGCGGCAGCTGGCCAAGCCATGCCTCAGCATTGCTGCGCTGCGCCTTATCGAGCCCTTCCAGCTGGTACTCGAGCAGCGTGGCAGCAGCCGGCCCCTGGCTTGCCAACAAGCAAAAGGCCAACACCCACAGACGAAAAAAACGCAACATCGTGCAGGACAGCCGGTTCAGGCGGAAACAGCACGGCGGGCCCGCCCCCAATAGTTGTAGCCTGCAATACGCGGAGTGCCCGGCAGGTAGAGAGTTTGCAAGTCACCAACCTGAAACCCGCCAGCGGCGAGCAAAGCAGGAATATCACGGTTGATATTGCACCCGCCAGCGACCGACGCCCAAAAACCGTTAATTCTATCCTGCCAACGCTGCACACCCGCATCGGGCGCACGGCCATGTTCACAAAACAACAACTCGCCATCAGGACGCAGCACCCGCGCCATGCCACGCAAAGCCGCAACGGGGTCCGGGATTGTGCACAGCGCAAAGGTCACGACGACGGTATCAACACTATTGTCTGCCAGCGGGATAGCCTCACCCGGCAAGCCAAGAAATTCGACGTCAAAGGGCAAAGCCGCGGCCCGCTCTCCGGCCAACTCCCAGGACTTCTCAGACGGGTCGAGCCCGATCAACCGGGTGACCTTTGCACTGTCGTAGTAAGGCAGATTGAGGCCGGTGCCGATACCGATTTCGAGCACCTCACCCCGTGCGAAAGGAACTACTTTTTCCCGTTGACGCATGATCGGCTTGCTGCCACAGGCGCAGTTAATGATGTGAGGAAGAACCCGCCGCTCGTAAAAACCCATGCCATAACCCTCCATGATGTGAGTATGATTATACGGGCGTGAGTCGCGCTCGCCTACGCAGGCGATACACTATAAATCAGAGGCTCCGCCAGGTCGCCGAAGCGAGCAAGGACAAACAGACCCTATGCCAACGAGTTCAAACCTGAAAACACGCGAAAAGTCGCTGAGACGCGACCTGCTACAGGCCCAATTCGACCTCGCCCAGCGCGAACAATCCGTTGTGGTGGTGATTGGCGGGCTGCCTGGCGCCGGTAAAAGTGAGCTGGTGCACCGTCTCAATGAGTGGCTGGATCCACGCTTTCTCGCCACCTGTGCGCTTTGGATGCACTCTGATGAAGAAGAGGACCGCCCCTACTTCTGGAGGTTTTGGCGCCATATGCCGCCACATGGCCGCATTACCTTGTTTCTCGACTCCTGGTATACCCGCACGCTCTATGAAAACGCGGCCGATAAGCTAGACCCACTGGCGCTGCAAACGCGCCTTGCACAGATCAACGCCTTTGAGCGCATGCTGTATGACGATGGCACGCTGGTGGTGAAACTATGGTTGGAGGTTGACCGTATGACGGCACAACAAAGGCTTGCAGAGGACGCACTGCGTCTGGCTCACCTTCCGGCATCTGCCGAGCGCTGGTCACAAGACTACGAGGCTGCCACAAACGCCGCCAACGCCATCGTGGCGGGTACCGACGCGGCTCAAGCAGCCTGGCAGCGCATACCCGCGCAGGACGCTGACAAGCGTGACATTATTGCCGGGGAAACTCTGCTCACCTTGCTAACTACACAAACGCCGCCGGTGCGGGCGGCAGTAAACCACAACTCCTGGTTTGCAGGCAGTGAGGAGCTGCAAAACAATGTCTTGGCAGACGTTCCGCTGGATGCACAGCTGTCTAAATCTGACTACGCAACATTGCTTGAGGCCGAGCAACACAAGCTACAGGCCCTTGCCTGGCGGGCACATGATGAAAGGCGCTCACTGATCGCGGTGTTTGAAGGCTGGGATGCAGCAGGCAAAGGCTCCGCTATTCGGCGCGTCACGGCACCCATGGATCCACGACTGTATCGCGTGGTGCAAAGCGCGGCACCCTCAGATGAAGAGCAAGCCCACCACTATTTATGGCGCTACTGGCGCAATCTCGAGCGCAGCGGCCGCGCAACCTTGTTTGACCGCTCGTGGTACGGGCGCGTTTTGGTCGAGAGAGTAGAGCAATTCGCCGCACCGCAGGCATGGCAACGTGCGTACGACGAAATCAACCAGTTCGAGCAACAGTTGCAGGACCATGGCTGCATCGTCGTCAAGTTCTGGCTGCATATTTCGCCCGCCGAACAGCTCCGACGTTTTCAAGACCGTCAAAACACCCCCCACAAGCAGCACAAAATCACCGACGATGACTGGCGCAACCGGGCGCGCTGGGCCGACTATGAAAGTGCCGTACTTGATATGGTGGAACTGACCAGCACCGCCGCCGCGCCCTGGACGCTTGTTGCCGGCAACGACAAACGCTACGCTCGCGTGCAAATCCTGCAAACCCTGTGTGCCGCACTTGAGCAGGGCCTGAGTACCCAGTAGTAGCGGCCAGCGCTATACTGTTGCGTCGCTCACAATCAACGAGCTAAAAACCAATGAAACTGCATATCATCACCACTGGCGGTACCATCGATAAAATTTACTTCGATGCCAAAAGTGACTATCAGGTCGGCGAACCCGTTATCCAAGAGCTGCTGGAGCGCATGGGCGCCCGATTTGCGTACAGCGTCTTATTCGCGCGTCAGTGCGCTATGCCATGCAGATTATGGGCACCCAGTTTGTCATGGGCACTACTATCGACAAGGCGCTGGAGCGAGCGCAGGACCCTGAGAAGAAGGGTTACCGTTATTCCTACAATATGCTCGGCGAGGCCGCGCGTACTGCCGCTGACGCCCAGCGGTATTTCGATAGCTACCGTAACGCCATTGAAGCGATTGGTCGAGCGGCGGCTGGCCGCGGGCCGGAAAACAGCACGGGCATCTCAATCAAGCTTTCCGCCATTCATCCTCGCTACGAGTTTTCCCAGCGCCAACGGGTCATGATAGCTTTCGCTGGCGCGAAACAGGCCGAGGCTCGACTGGTAACTGCCCGAGACGTTAGAAAACTGCGATGCCACATTCTGCCCTGAGCCCTGACCGTGCGCGACCAGCTCATTGAGCAACAGCCCCTCCCTACTCAAGGGAGGATGTCGATCGGCGTACCCACCGTAACCAGACGCCAGATCTCGTCCATATGCTCGTTGCTCACAGCGATACAGCCATCTGTCCAGTTGAACAATGCGGCATCGGGTTGCGGAACATCGGGTTGGCCGTGGATCATGATGTTACCCCCGGGATCAACACCCATGGCCTCGGCCCGCTCGCGATCCTGACTATTAGGATATGACACACGAATCGACTTATAGAACCGGCTCTGCGTGTTTTTATAGTCAAGAATATAGCGCCCTTCCGGGGTGCGCTCGTCGCCCTCGCGCTCCTTGTGGCCCCAGGGTACAGGGCCCAACGCAATGGGATAATCACGCACCACAATGCCACTCGACTTTAGGTACAAAATGCGTTCCGATTTGACCACCACTACCTGATCAACGGTGGGATTGAAGGCAAAAGCGCCTTCTAACAATAAAAAATTCAGGAAAAATGCACAAATACCCAAAAACGCTTTCATAGCCACTAGTTTACTATGCTCCTGCAATGATATTTTATGCGCGTTCGAACCAAGGGCCCCAGAGTGGGAGTTCTCAGTTTGCACGTTTCGCCACTTTGTGGCTTCCCGGATCTGACAGGCCAACCCTGCTCAAGGAGTTTTACCATGACATCTATGCTCATTAAGGCTGTTTCTATCGCCGCCTTTGCGGCACTGGCTACTGGCTGCGCCAGCTCGTCTCAACTGGACGAAGTTCGCAGCATCGCGGAAGCCGCACAGCGCTCGGCCGATGAAGCCAAGCAAACTGCAGCAGGCGCAGAACGCACTGCAGCTGACGCCAAGCGTACCGCTGAAGAAGCCAAGCGCAGCGCCGATGAAGCGAACAGCAAAATCGACCGCGCGTTCAAAACCTCAATGCAAAAGTAGGTTTTGTTCAATCCGGCGGGGCCTTCGGGCCTCGCCGTTTTATTGAGTGGCAGCAACTTCAGGCACACGATGCTTCAACCAGATTGGCCCCACCGGCACCGGCAAGCCCGTCGAAGCTTCTGCTGCAACCCGCACCAAGTCCCAATCCACCGTAAAATCCCCTCGATCTCCCAGCGTTCGCGCAATCGCCACACGCAACTGCTGCACTCTTTCATCGACGGTTATCGCTAAATCCCCAAGCGGGTTATGCGACTCCACGTACAGCGCATCACCGAGCCACCCGGCTTTTACCGGTTGATAAACAATTTCAACCTGGCTGCCCACCGGCACCTGCTCATACAGGTATTCGACGTCCTCCGGATACATGCGTACACAGCCTGCCGTCACCGGCATACCAATGCCGAGTTCGCGATTGGTACCATGGATTAGATAAGCCGGTAGATTAAGGTATAGCGCACGAGTGCCAAGCGGGTTGTTCGGGCCCGGCGGCACCACTGCAGCCACAGGCGTCCCTCGAGCGGCGCGATCAGCTCGAATAGTATCAGTAGGGTACCAGGTTGGATTTTGCGCCTTGCGCGTCACACGAGCGGTGGCCAGCGGTGTTTCACGTCCGCCGCGGCCAATGCTGATCGCGTAAACACCAACACGTGCCGGGCGCTCAGCTGACTCGGGTTCGAAGTGGTAAAGACGCATCTCTGCCGTATTAATGACGATTCCCTTGCGCGGTGCTTCAGGCAGAATGTGCCATGTCGGCAGCAATACTTGTGTGCCTTCACCCGGCAGCCAGGCATCCACGTGTGGGTTCGCTGCGCGAATCGCTCCGTATCCCGTGCGAGTCCGCCTGCCAATCAAAGCCAGGGTGTCTTCTTCGACCGCCGTCGTGGTGCTGAGGCCGCCAACAATATGGTCCTCCGCTGCTGGCAGTGGATAAAAACCACTGGCTGCTGCATCAGAGGCCGCAACACTGCCCTGTGACAACAGGGCCAAGCCCACTGAAAACAGCAGTGAAAATACCAGTGAATAGGCGACGGAAGAGGAGCGCGCGCAACACAACGCCAAAGGCATAGCCACAATGCGGCTATGCCTTGGTAAAAAGAACAACATCATCATGAGAAAACCGGCTATACAAGAGATCAGGGCGCATCATACGCCCTGCCCCGCTTGGAGAAAATAGCCGGCAGCCGAGTGCGGGCGCTATTCGAAGTACTCGCCAGCAGCCAACTTCTGCTGCAGGATTGCCGGAGCTGCAAAACGCTCGCCATAGCGCTCCGTCAAAACGGCACAGCGCGCCGCGAACGTGTCCAGGCCATAGGTGTTCACGAACTGGATAAGCCCCCCGGTCCAGGGGGGTGCGCCAATACCCATGATGGAGCCAATATTGCCGTCGTCCACCGTGCGCAGAACGCCCGTTTCCAGGCACCGCAGCGCTTCAATCACTTGCCGGAAAAGCAAACGATCGCGCATATCTTCTTCCGGCAAGCTTACGTCTGACTGATAGTAAAGCTCGAGCAGGCCCGGCCAGATAGTTTTGCCGCCATCGTCGGCGTAATCATAGAATCCACCGCCGTGATGGCGGCCACCTCGGCCGTGCTCGCCTACCAGGGTATTAATCACAGCGCGCGTTACAGTGCCGTCGGCGAACTTGTCCAGCACACCCATTTCCGCCCAAGTCTCCTGCGCCTTGCGCGTCAATTCCAGGCTAACCTCGTCGTAAACGGCAAGCGGGCCCACAGGCATCCCTACCGCTTTGCCCATATTTTCGACCTGCACCGGGTGCAACCCTTCACTGACCATGCGCACGCCCTCGTCAAGGTAGGTACCGAAGGTGCGCGAGGTAAAGAAGCCCAATGAATCGTTGACGACAATCGGGGTTTTACGAATCTGGCGGGAATAGTCATACGCCTTGGCGAGCGTTTCGTCACTAGTGTGTGCGCCACAGATAATTTCTACCAACGGCATTTTATCCACCGGCGAGAAGAAATGAATGCCAATAAAATTGGCCGCATTCAAGCTTGCCTCCGCCAACTGGGTAATCGGCAAGGTTGATGTGTTTGACCCCCACACGCCGCCCGGCGACAGCTGCCCCTCCAACTCGCGGGTGATCTGCTGCTTGAGCGCCATGTTTTCGAAGACGGCTTCTATAATTAGATCACAACCGGCGAGGTCATCATTACTGGCGGTAGGCAGAATCAGCTCGAGAATAGCGTGTTTTTTCTCCTCCGTTAGCTTGCCGCGCTGCACGCGCTTGTCCAGCAGGCGCTCGCTATACGCCTTGCCACGCTCGGCAGCCTCTGCGGAGATATCCTTCAGCACCACCTGTATGCCGGCCATGGCGGAGACGTAGGCAATACCCTGGCCCATCATGCCGGCACCGAGCACTCCCACCTTTTTCACCTGCTGCGGAGGCACGCCCTGCGGACGGCTGCCACCGCGGTTAACGCGGTTCATGGCAAAAAAGAACGTGGAAATCATGTTCTTCGCCACTGGCGTCATTGCCAGGTAGGTCAAGCCGCGCGACTCCACCCGCTGCGCGGTGTCGAAATCCAGGCGCAAAGCCTCCACCGCACAATCCAGAATCACCTCTGGCGCGGGCAGCAAGCCACGCGTCTTTTTCCGCAACATGGCTGGTGCAATGGTGATCAGTTGCGCCAGATGAGGGCTGGACGCATTGCCACCGGGAATTCGAAAACCCTTTCGATCCCAAGGCTGCAGCGCCGCTTCGGAGTTGCCATACTGCGCCTTGACCCAGGCTTTGGCCGCAGGCACCAGCGCTTCACGGCTGTCTACCAATTCATCGACCAGGCCAGCTTCCAAGCCGGCCGCAGGGTCGATACGGGTACCCTCCAATAGATAAGGCAAAGCTTTTTCCAGGCCCAGCAGGTTGACCATACGCACCACTCCGCCGCCGCCGGGCAGCAGACCAAGGCTTACCTCAGGCAAACCCAGTTGCACGGCACGGTCGTTCAATGCCACGCGGTAATTACAGGCCAATGCCAGCTCAAAGCCGCCACCCAGCGCGGCACCGTTAATCGCCGCCACCACCGGCACCGGCAGATGCTCCAGCCGACGCAAGCCGGATTTGACCCTTTCGCCCTCCGCCATAAACAGCGCTTCATCGCCCGGCTTTGCCGCCAACAGGTCGTTAAGATCACCACCGGCAAAAAATACTTTCTTCGCCGAGGCAATCACCACGCCCGTCAAACCGCTTTCCGCCTCGAGTTTCGCAAGCGTTGCGTCCATCGCCACGCGGTATTCTTCGTTCATGGCGTTCACGGGGCCGGTCATGTCCATGGTGACCGTCACAATACCGTCGGCATCTTTGTCGTAGTTAAAAACACTCATTGTCTAGGGATCCTTTTCCTGTTTGCCGCGCGCTTAAACAC
Organism: Haliea sp.; assembly: GCA_030730585.1. Classification (GTDB taxonomy): domain Bacteria; phylum Pseudomonadota; class Gammaproteobacteria; order Pseudomonadales; family Halieaceae; genus Haliea. Next base: position 8,641 of record JANQUV010000128.1, on the reverse strand, counting down.
GTTCGATGATGGTGGAAATACCCATGCCACCGCCGACACAGAGCGACAACATGCCCCGCTTAAGCCCGCGACGCTCCAACTCATCAAGCATGATGCTAACCAGCATGCCGCCGGTCGCACCGAGTGGGTGGCCCATGGCAATGGCACCGCCATTGACGTTAGTGATGCTGTGATCAATGCCAAGATCTTTCATGTAGCGCAGCGCAACGGATGCAAAGGCTTCGTTAATTTCCCACAGGTCGATATCTGACTTGTGCAGCCCCGCCTTGCGCAGGCACTTTTCCGCCGCCGGGCCGGGCCCGGTGAGCATAATAATCGGGTCGGTAGAGAGTACAGCCGTGGCCACGATGCGCCCACGGGGGGTTAAGCCGAGGTCCTTGCCGGCACGCTCGCTCCCTATCAGCACCGCGCTGCTGCCATCCACGATGCCAGATGAATTGCCGGGAGTGTGGACGTGGTTTACCCGATCCAAGGTGGTGTACTTGGCCAAAATGACGTCGTCAAACCCCATCTGACCGGGCATGACAAAAGACGGCTTGAGGGCTGCAAGGCCTTCCAACGTGGTGGCCGGCTTGATGAAGTCATCACGCTCCAAAATCGTTAGGCCATTGCGATCCAGCACCGGCACGACTGAGCGGTCAAAGTAGCCGTTGTCGCGCGCGTGCGTGGCGCGACGTTGCGACTCCACTGCAAAGGCATCGACGTCGCTACGGCTCCAGCCTTCGAGCGTGGCAATGGTATCCGCACCAATACCTTGCGGTACGAAACCTGACTTTAAGCTGAAAGCAGGGTCGCCTCCCATAGCGCCGCCGTTGCTGCCCATAGGCACGCGGGACATGCACTCGATACCGCCTGCCACCACCAGATCTTCCCAACCGGAAGCCACTTTTTGCGCCGCGATATTCACGGCTTCCAACCCGGATGCGCAAAAACGGTCGAGCTGAACACCCGCCACAGACTCATCCCAATCGGCATTCTGAACGATCATTTTGGCGATGTCAGACCCCTGCTCGCCGACCGGCGTCACACAGCCCATCACAACGTCATCGACATAAGCCGTGTCGAAATCGTGACGCGCCTGCAGCTCGCGCAGAAGCCCTGCGCCGAGGTCGACCGGCTTGACTTCGTTCAGGCTGCCGCCCGCCTTGCCCTTACTGCGGGGGGTGCGCAGCGCATCGTAAATATAGGCCGTATGTGTCATGGAACTCCTCGTCACAGCGTGATGAAACTCGATTCTGGGTACATAGTGAAAGCAGCTACGCGGAGTGGCAATGACGTCAGCTACTAAAAAAATAGACTTCAGGTGACACGGATCACGCCAAGCTCAGCTTTGCGGCCTGCGAAGCTAAGCCTATGTGGCTGAGCGGCTACCGACATAGCCAAAGAGATGGCCGGCGATTTTGCGCAGCTGAATCTCGTCGGAGCCCTCGGTAATGCGGTAGCGCCGGTGATGCCGGTAATGATGTTCGAACTGTTTGTAGCGCGAATAACCCATCGCACCGTGCACTTGAATCGCGGCGTCCGCAGCTTCGCAGGCCAGCCGATTCGCCCGGTAGTTGCAAATAGCCACCTTGTCGGAGAGCCTGCGGGCCACCTCTGGTTTGGACATCTGGTCCATTTCAGCGGCAACCTGAAAGGTCAGTGCCTTCACCAGTTCGTAGTCCGCATGCAGCTCTGCCAGGCGAAACTGAATACCTTGGTTGCTGGCCAGTGGCTGGCCAAAGGTGTGTCGCTCGCGCGCATAGGCGACCGACTCGCGGATGCAGTAGCGCGCCGTACCGAGGCTCGAAGCCGCCTGGCGAATACGATTTTCGTGCACGAAATGTTGCGCCACCGCCAAACCCAGCTCGGGCTGGCCAAGAATGGCCGACTCGGGAACCCAGACGTTATTCACCGAAACCCGCGCATGGTCAGTGGGCATATTGAATGTCCACAGCCACTCATCCACCTGCAAGCCAGGGCTGCCGGTAGGCACTACAAAACAGGTGATACCGCGTGCACTGCCTTGCTCCCCGGTGCTGCGCGCAAACAGCAGCACATGGGTCGCCACATGCATTCCGGTGGTCCACATTTTGCTACCGTGCAAAGACCAACCGGCAATACCATCGCGCGTTTCCGGGACTGCGGTGGTTTCCAGCCATGTGGCATCGGACCCGTGGTCCGGCTCTGTGAGGCCAAAGGCAACGGCGACCGTCCCGGCGATACTGCCCGGGATAAAGTCTGCACGCTGTTGCGCACTGCCAAAATCCCGGAAAGCCAAGGTGGTAGGGAAGTTGCCGACGATACTGTGCTCGTTCTGCAGGTCGCAGTGAAGCCCGAGGCCGCGTGCGGCCAGGTGCTCACGCACCATCGCCATATCCAGGTTACTGGCATCCCCGCCACCGTATTCTCCGGGTAAGGCATAGGCGAGAAAACCAGCTTCGTGTGCGAGCTGCCTCGCCTCGGCCAGCAAAGCCTCCCAAGCACGGCTTGGCAGGCCCTCCCGAGCCCAGTCTGTGCGTTCGTACTCACGGCGATGATCAAAAAAGCGGGCGTTATCGTCAGCCTGCTCCAGTGGTTTCAGCTGCGCATCAATAAAGCGGTCCAGACGCGCCAGAAACTCGGGGATATGCGCCGGTACCAGTGCGCTCAAGCGCGAGACCCTTGCTCACTTGCCAGTGCCGCAATCTCGGGCCAGCGCTGCCGCGCCTGCTTAAAAGCCGAGTAGCGTGGGTTGTCGATAGCCATCTGGCGCAGGGTGCGTTGACGCAAGTAACTGACAAGGTCTGCATCCGGCTGCAGGCTACCGTCGCGCAGCGCAAGGCCCAAGGCGCGTGCGGGCTGTTCGGTCGCGGGCGACAAAGGCAGCCAACGTGCTGCGGCTGCGTGGTCCAGCGCGTCAAGTGTGCCGCGCGCTGCAATTTCCCGGGTCACGATCGCCAAACTGTTCGCCGCCACACGCGTGGTATAGGCGTCAAAACCTTCCAGTTGTGGTAACACCGATTGACGCAGAAAACCCTGTACCGCCGCCAACAACTCGGTGGCTTCTGTTTGGCTCATATTCTTTACCTCATTGTTGCACGTACGTCGGTAAGGCTACAGTTTTCCATCCAGCAGCAACAGCAGGTCCAGCTCTGATTCTGACACTCGGCGCCCAACGGCGGCGCGCTCGAGGGTGGCATCCGCGCCACTGCGATACAGATCAATCATGGTCAGGCAGACCAGCCCCCATCCCAGCGCGCAGAATACTTCCCAGTAATGAATCGTCTCCAGATCCGGCGCCCAACCGGCGACAGCGCGGTAGCCCGCAAGCAGCTGGGCATAGTCGCCGAAACCACCCACCGGTTTGTCGCTATAGCCGAAGCGCCACACGTTGCCGCACAGATAGCCGAGATCCTCAGCCGGGTCGCCACAATGAGCCAACTCCCAGTCCAACACGGCGACCAGGCCCTGCTCGTCCACCAGCAAGTTGCCGTTGCGAAAATCTCCATGCAGCAGGCAATGATGCTCTGCGGTCGGTGCATGCTTGCGCAGCCAGTTAAGGGCCAACTGATGCACGGGGGATGCGTTGCCATATCGATCGAGCAACTGCTGATGGCCGTCCAAGCGCTCCGCCAGCGTTTGATTGGGCACCTCCCGGGGCAGCCTGGCGGGAGTTACCCGATGCAGGCGCGCCAGCGTGGCGCCGCACTGCTCTGCCAAATGCGAACGCGCCGCTGTATAACGGTCGTCAGCCAAAATACGGCCGGGCAGGCCTTCGCCCCGCTCCCGCGTCATTATATATCCAGGCCCCAAAGGTTCTTCCGGACGCAGGATGCACAGCACCTCTGGGACCGGTACTCCTTCAGCGGCAGCCAGTGGCAGCAACGCCGCCTCTGCGGTCAGCGGAAGCTGGGAGACCGCAGCACCCATCTGCCCCGGCTGCAGCGGCGAACGGCGCAGGATCAGGGGCTGGGTACTATTCTCCAGCACTAGCTCAAAGGCCCATGTCTCCATATTGGCGCCGCCTGACAAACGGCGCAGCTGCTGCACGCAATCCGCTGCTTCGGCGCCCTGTGCGGCCAGTGCAATAGCGAGCGCCTCGGAAGTGACCGCGTCGCCAGCGGCGGCCAGCTGTTCAGAACTCAAATTGATTGACCTTTGTGCCCTGCGTCACCTGCCCTTCCAACCCAACTGGATCTTGATCCATCAGCGCTTGCAACATCGCCGTGTTACCGCGCGGTGTATTGGCCAGGAAACGACGGCCATCGGTCATGCGGCCAAGAACAATGCCGCGAGTTGGCCCTTCTTTATCGAAGGCGACGGTACAGGCTTCAATGGTACCGCGGCCGTTCGGTGTGTTGTCGACCTCAACAGTGGGGCCGGCATCCAACGCGGTCTGCAGATCCGGTCGGGCCAGCGCCCAGGGCTGGGTACCCGCCTCACGAGAATAAATGCCGATCGCATGCTTGGTCAGATAATTGCCGTTGGCAGTCACCATGCCATGCTCACCCTTGCCGGCTTGCAACCGCGCTACGATTTCTGCAATGGCATGCAAAGAGTAGTTATTTCCCGGGCCCCCAAACAGGGTAAGGCCGCCCGTCACCGTAACGCCACGCGGGTCATCAATGGCCAGCCCCAAGGCGTTACAAGCCACCTGCACAGCGGAAGGAAAGCAACTGTAGAGGTCAAAGAAGTCGATAGCCGACAACGGCAACCCCGCTTGCTGCAGGGCACTTTTGCCGCAAGCAGCGATCGCTTGCGACTCGTGCAGCACAGGGCGCTCGCTGAAGTTCCAAATATCATACGCCTCAGCCCCGCCGCGCAGGAAAATCCAGCGCGCCGGGTCGATGCCCAAACGCCGCGCTTCACCCACGGTAGTCATAATCACTGACGCCGCCATATCCACCGCCAATATCGCGTTCATGCACTTGGTATAGGGCCAGGTAATCATACGGTTGCCGTTTGCGGTATCCACTGCCTGCTCCGGAGACACTACATCACGGCGCCAAGCGAGGGGGTTGGCGGCAGCCACTTCACTCATGCGGCTCACCAGGCCTCCCAGGCGCTGCATGTGCTCGGCCTGGCTCCAACCTCCTGCGTGGCGCAGGCCACTTTCAAACAGCGGGTAAGCGCGAATAGGTTCAACTAATCCGTGGGCCCACTCGCTGTCAGTCACAGCCGCTCGGTTGTCTCCGAGCTGCACCGCGGTATGGCTACCACCGTGCTGCCAATGGCTGATATCAGCACCGGAAGACAGCGCGCCAAACAACGTGTACATCAGTTCCGCACCGCTGATCAGTACCGCTCTGGATTCACCCGCCACCAAGCGATCGGCAAAATAGTTCACCAACAACTGGGGCGTATTGCCCCCCACATCCGCAGAAAAAGTCTTGGCTTTAAGCCCCAGCCGCTGGCACAGCACGTCACTGGCGTGCGCCGGCAACAAACTCGCCAGGTCGGGTACCTGAGCGGCAAGAAAAGGTACGGTGGCAACCGTATCAATGGCCGCCAGCAGCCCGGCACACTCCGCATCCTTGAGGGCCGCACTCGAAACATTCTCCAGTGCGTCGATCAGGCTGCGTGCAGGGTCCCTGTCACGCCAGGTAATCTGTGCTTGGGAAATCAGTATGGGTTGGTCGTCAGTCATGGAAACTCACCGGTAGAAAATTAAAGGAAGTCATGCCGGCGTTCAGGCCAGCACCTCACGCAGAAAGTCGTGCAGCGCCTGCGCCGAACGCCGATCGGCATCCACGTTATAGGCTGCGCCGAAAGCGGGATCATTAGCCGCGGGGTTAGTGAAGGCATGCAGGGTATTGCCGTAGGCATGAATTTGCCAATCGGCTCCCGCCGCACTGAGCTCCGCCGCCAATGCGACAACGGCATTTGGTGGCACCATCGGGTCGTCATAACCGTGCAGGCAAAGCACTTTGGCCCGAATTGCCGTGCCCACAGTATTTTCTGCCGCATTGAACAAGCCGTGAAAACTGGCAACCCCACGAACATCTGCACCAGTGCGGGCGAGATCCAGCACCGTAAGGCCGCCGAAACAATAACCGATTGCCGCTAACCGCGTGGCATCTACCTCTGCTTGCTCGCCCATCACAGCCACCGCCTTCCCCACCAGTGCCTGCAGCAGCGCGCGGTCGGCCAACAGGGGAGTAATCAGTGCCTGGCACTGTTCTGCACCCTCGCCACGCACACCGCGACCAAACATATCAAGCGCAAATCCAACATAGCCGGCCTCTGCCAAAGCCACAGCTTTGCCCTGCTCAAACTCGCTTCGCCCGGCCCACGTGTGAGCCACCGCAACGCCTGGCAACGGTTGTGTAGCGGCGTCATCCCAAGCCAGAAAACCCTCGTAGGTAACACCTGCGTGGGAATACTCAATTACTCGCGTCTGTATGGACATACCTTCTCCCTCGCAAAAAACCCTAGCCTAGTCGAAGCCGACGCATCAGGCCAGCCCTGGCGCTTCAGGCAAACCTACTGGCACTGCACAACACGCAAGCAAAGCTCACCATCGCTTTTTACCAGGCCGTATATCTTGCTACCGGTATTGGCGCGACACACATCAAACAGGAAACCGGCAATTTCCCGGGATATTTTCTGCCCTGGAACCAGCACCGGGATGGCCGGCGAATAAGGCACAGTCTGGTCAGCAAGGTGCACTCTTGCGCTGCTCTGAGTTCGCCGGGACTTTATACGCCTCAGGGTCAAGCCGTCGCATCTCAGCCTCGATCCAACGCTCTACCTGATCCATTAACTCGCCGGGATCTCTGTCGACCGCAGACACGGGCGTGCCGATAGACACATCGATAACGCCCGGAATAAACGAGAAGGTTTTGCGCGGCCAACACCGCCCCGATGTCACCGCGATGGGGATCACACTCGCACCGGTGGCCACCGCAAGGCGAGTAGCACCACTCTTATACACGCCTTTACTGCCACGCTCGGTACGCGTTCCTTCGGGAAACATAATCACCCACTTCCCACGATCCATTAGCACGCGGCCCTGCACAGCGACTCGATTCCAGGCATCTGCGCGCTTGCTGCGATCAATATGCACCATCTTTAAACGCGCCAGGCACCAGCCAAAAATGGGGATATGCAGCAGCTCCCTCTTAAAGACATAGGCCAGCGGGTGAGGTGCCATACTGGGGAAGAAGAACGTTTCCCACGTGGACTGGTGCTTCGGGCACAGCACAATGCGGCGCATATCGTCCGCTGCAGGCAGGTTCTCAAGGCCCTGGACGCGGTACTTCACCCCGGCAATCAGGCGGGCGACTTCCACCACACCGCGCAGCCATGGCACTGCGAAATACCACCAGACCCGAATATCATTGAGAAAAAACGACATCACCACCAGTGTCAGCCCAACAGGAATCACCGTCAGCACCATCCACAAAAACACCAAGCCAGAGCGCAGTGCGTTCACAGATCGCCGCCCTCAGCCACGGGTATACCTGCGCTCGACAGAAACTCGGCGACATTGGCAAAGGCCTCTTCTGCTTCCTCCAACTCAGGCGTGAATATCTGCCACACATGCACCATATGCGGCCAGGTTTGCAGCACCACCGGGGAGCCTGCCTGCTCAGCCCGCGCAGCATAGCGACGCGAATCATCCAGCAGCATTTCCTGCTCACTCACCTGCAGCAACACGGGCGGCAAACCCGCCAGATTACCGCGCAATGGAGACACATCGGGATGAGAGGGCGCGATACGGCTGCTAAACCAGGTCATCCACAGTAGCAGCAGAGATGGAACCTTGGCCATCCAGCTGAACATGGGGCCAAGCAGAGGATCCGTTGCGATATTGGAGCGCATGCTGAGACTACTCATGGTGACGTCCGTCGAGGGCGAAAATCCAATAGCGGCATCTGCTTGCCGCAGCCCTACATCGCGAATCCACGCAATCAAGCCCAGAGTGAGGCTGCCACCGGCAGAATCACCGGCAATCATGGCGTAATCGAGCGGCGCGGGGCCATCAGGCCCATTGTCGAGCAGCCAGCGCCACGCAGCGCGGCAATCCTCTATCCCCGCTCTGCGCCGATTTTCCGGAAGCAGTCGGTAATCTACCGCAAACACCGAAGCCCCGGTGAGGCGAGCCAAACGGTCTGTTATGGTCCGATGGCTGCGTGGGCTACCGGCTATCCAGGCGCCTCCATGAATGTAGAGAAACCGGCGCTGAGGGTCGTAGCCTGGGGCCAACACCCACTCACCGCGCACACCGTCGAGTTCTACTGGTACAAACCGGGACACGAAATCGCGGCCATCACTCAAACCATCCATCATGCTACGCAGGTACTGCAAACGGCCACGGCCGCGCGCAGACTTCATCCCCGGCAGCATTTCGCGAAAGCGTTCCAGCACCTGCCTGTGCCCGGCACTGGGCGGCGTTGCAGGCGACGGGATTGGCGGGCCATCGAACTGCGACAGGTCGGCACCGCGTAAATACAGCACGCTGAAGAGCACAAGCCCCACAATGACAAGAACGAACCAGACCATGCGAATCTCCCGGAGGTTATAAGGGCTGCATTAAACCAGAAGCTCGGCAAGCAGCACAACGAAGCCGCGAGGACACAAGGTGCGTTTATCGATGCGTTCTTGGCCTTCGGAGCTACAAGCGCTATTCTGCTACTAATATTCATCAACATCAGAATGCCAATGAGCCGACAGCAGC
>JANQUV010000127.1 GCA_030730585.1 Haliea sp. | reverse complement strand
TTCAGGTGTAGGGGTCTGCTCTTCACGATCATAAACTGCAAACTCCGCTATCGCAGGAATATCGCGGAAGTCGCAAGGGCTATTCAGGAACACATCTTGCGGATCAGTGCCGGTAAAGGCTGCAGACTCTGCAACAGTATTACAGGGTATTGCACCAGAAGTTTGGTCTGACAAGAAGTAATGGGGCAAATTCAACATGGTGTACTGGCCGGGGAACGTAATAACCCAGTCAGTGCCCACGTTCAAGTCAGCGTTAGCGGACCAGTCGTTGATCACAGAAGCATTACCCAGCAGACTCCGCAGACCGAGGAAACGCCCGCGATCGCCTTCAGTTGGAACACCACCGTTCAGGTCAGGATAGTCAAAGCCCAGCAGGTCGCCAGAGAACAGACCAAACTGTTGGTTCGTGATGGCTGGCTGAGTCAGGAAGTTCTCGATGTGCGTAGCACTGTTACCGAATTCACGGCCGCCAGCAGCATCGCGAATGAAGTATGACACTTTCAACACGTCGTCAGACGCAAAATATTCATTCAGGGCCAGAGTCGTGCCAGTAGACACAACACGTTGCACAGATGCTCCGCCGTCTACAACGCCACGAGTGGTAGTAGCTACGCCGCCCGCGAAGAAGTTGTCACGAACCGCAGCGCAGTCAGCAGGAACGCCATTTGCACCGTGCTTGGCTGACGCTGCGATGGCTGAAGTCGTTTCAACTTCGGGCTGGCCCATACCGATGATTTCAATGTAGCCTTCATCAGCGTCTGCACGGTAAATAGCGGGCATAGTGAACTTGCCACCAACAGTTGCTGGCGCGGTGCAAGAATTGTCCGTGGTGTTAAAAACAATGTCGTCGCCTTCAGCTGCCAGGAAACCCGTCCATACATCCTGGGGAGACAGGATCAGGTTAAAGTCGAGGGCATCCATTGAGTCGGTACCACGACGCAAGCGTACTTTAACAACCTGCGTAGAGCCGCTGGTGTTAGTGATGTGAACGCCAGTAACGTTGCCGTCACGGACAGTGTAGTAAGGGATCAGTGCCAGGTTACCGAGGTCGCTCGCGCCTGCCAAAGACTGGGCATTCACGACACTATTGTAACCTACGGTTGCCGCTGCAACGGCAGCAACAAGACCAAGAGGCTTAAACTTTGCATTCATAAGGAGACTCCTAATGTGTTTTTACTTCACAACCAAATTTCAAGATTGCTAGCGCTATTTACTGCTCACTGCAGCTAGCTGTCAACCAACGCACCCACTCAACCACTGGCACCATGCCACCATTCGCCACCGATGCTAACCCATCTTTCGCGAACAGTTGAAGGCATAAACCCGAATTGAGCCGACACCGAGGTTTGTTTGATCGGTTTGGACATGACCCGAACCGCCACACTCGCCACAGCTGCGTCCGCATCATAGGCAAGGACTTCAACAGCTGTCAACTGCCAATCCAGCGAATAAGAAAAATTGCGAATAAACATACTCTTGGAGAAAACAGCTCGGTAATTGGGTGAAGCAAACTCATAAGCCGCTTCCAAGTCCCGATCGATCAGCGCCTGCCAGCGCGCGCGCACCCGGCTTTCCAGCGCCGCCGTCTCGCTTTCTGTCAGGGTTTGCTGTGGCGGCGGAACGCTGCTGCACCCTGCGCCAAGGGTAAGGGCGAAGCCCATCATAAGCACTGCCACCAAACGGCTCATTACATTCAACATACTGATTCTAATACCTTTTTTGATATTGATTTGAGATTATACCGCAGTAGAGAAAGAAACGAACAGCCGGCATTGATCAAGCGCCAGGCCGCTGACGCGCCTCACGTTTTTGTAGCGCCCACTGGTACAGCGCAATGTCCTGTGCGTGGTAATCCCGCACGCGCTGGCGCAGGGCAGCGGGCAACTGTTCGGGGCCAGCGGGCACGTCCGCCGCATTCGCAAAACGTGGCTCAGCCTTTATTCCCAGGAATTGTGCGGAAAAATCACGCAAATCTTCTTCGAAAAATTCGGTAATTCCCACGAAATCGAGGGCTCGCAGCGGGAAGGCCCACAGGAATTGGCTATAGACGTTACGTAATTCCGGTGCCAGGCAGAACCGCTCAAGGGTCCAGCGCTCCTCTACCACGCGCCGATGGAGGCTGGAGGTGTCTTCTGCCGCGGGGTCGTAACTGCGCTGCCAGTAATAATAATGCGAGACCAGCCGCTGTAGCGGCTCGCGCAACCAGGTGACGAACTGGCAATCCATGTAGTCTGCGAGCAACAGATACTTGATGGGCAGAAAGTGCCCATGAATGCAGCGAACGTTGCGGTAGGCGGCGGGCTCTGCCGCCAAACTAAACTCCAGGGCAGCCGCATGCCGCTGGGGCTGCGGGCTCGCCAGTGGGTAGTCTGCATAATCGTGCGTAAAACCGGCGGCAAAGTGCTCTTCGAGGGTCGCCCGAAAGCTCAGCCCGGCGGTTTTTGGCATGTGGATCGAAACCAGCACGCGGCTACTCGGCCGCCAGCGGGGTGCTGATCAATTCCATGTTGCGCACCCGCGAGCGCAGCTCTCGGCTAACATCGCGCAGCTCTTGCTCGTTGTTGATGACCCGCGGGGTGATAATAACCAGCAGCTCGGTACGCCTATTGCTTTCCGATGTGGTGCCAAACAGTGTGCCCAACAGCGGCACCCTGTGCAGCAGCGGCACGCCGGAATCCGTGGCCGAGGCGTTTTCGCGAATTAGCCCGCCCAGCACCACAGACTCGTTGCTGCGCACTGCCACACGGCTCATGATGTTACGCTCAAGGAAGGTGCGCTGGCCGGTAGCAGAATCTACATTGCCCACATCAGTTACCGATTGCTCCACGTCCATGGTCACCAACTGGCCAGCATTTACCGAGGGGCGCACCATCAGTTTTACACCCGTATCGCGGTACACAATATTCTCCGTGACGGTGCCGCCGTCCGTCGCCGAGGTGCCCTGGCGTATCGGCACCTGGTCGCCCACATGTATATAGGCAGGATGATTATCCAGCACCATCACCGACGGTGAGGAAATCACATTGATGAGCGAGTCTTCCGAAAGCGCGTTCAATACGGCGCTGATGTCACCCAGCGAGTTCGTCACCGTGTAAGAAAAGCCCGGGGAGGTTGCCGAGGGCCCGCCAGCACTATTGCCAAGCTGGCCGAAACCGTCGTAATCACTGCCCAAGCCGTTCTTGAAGGTCCATTCCAAGCCGTAGCGGAGCTCGTCGGTCAGGCTGACCTCCAGAATGCTGGCCTCTATGATCACCTGGGTGGCGATGACGTCCAGCTGACGCAGCGCATCCTTGATCAGATCGTACTGCTTACCCGTGGCGTAAATCATCAGGGCGTTGTTTTCTTCATCGGCGACCACGCGCACATCGGCAATGCCTTGCTCGTCGGCCCCACCCAGCGTGGCACTGATGGCGGCCGTTGATGCGCCGTTACCGGCAGACCCAAAACCACCGCCGACGCCGCTGCTGCCCGAACCGGCGCCAGTACCACCACTGCCACCACTGCCGCCGGAGCCTGAGCTGGAGGGGCCAATGGATTCCATTGACAGGCCGGGCGCAACTTCACGGCCTGAACGGGCTGCCCCCGCACCACCGCCCGCAGCGCCCCCTGTGCTGGCACCACCGCCGGAATAGATGCTGCTAATCAGTTCAGCCAGCCGCGTCGCTGTGGTGTTCTGTACCGGGTACACAAACAGGCGCTTTTCGAACTTTGAGTGAGGCCGGGAGTCAAGGCGCTCAATCCACGTCTCGATAGTATCCAGATAATGGGACCGTGGCGTGACCACCAGCAGGCTGTTCAGGCGCTCAATGGGGATGATCTTCACCAGTTGGCCAAGGTCGTCGTTGCCATTGCCCCCGCTATTGAGCATGCCTTGCAAGACGGAGGCCGTTTCATCGACGCGGCTGTGCTCCAGGGTGAATAAGCCAACCGACATGCCTTTGAGCAAATCGACATCGAAGGTGTCTACCATATCCAGCCAGCCATCTACCTGCAGGCGGGTACCGGCCAGTAGCAGCAGGTTGCGACTGTTATCGATGCGCAAGAATGCCTGATCGTCGGCAACGGGGCGCAGGATCTCAGCCATATTACTGGCGCTGATGTACTGCAGGGGAACAACCACAGTGCTGTAACCGGCCCCCGGGTCGCGCGGGTTCGACAAACGCGGCGCCTGCCGATTCGCCTGCTGTGTGCCCGTTACCAGGTAGCGATCCTGGCTGTCACGCACCATCACCAACTGGTTGGCACTGAGCAGTGACTCCAGTGTGGTCAGCAACTGGTCGCGGGGGATAGGCGTGCGCGAACGAAGAGTGATGGTGCCCTGCACGGGGCCATCGAGAATGTAATCCAGGCCGAGAATGTCGCCCAACACCGCGTGCACAACTTCACCCAGCGGTGCATCCTCGAAATTCAGGATTACGGCATCGCCAACCAAGCGCACGGCATCGCGCTGTTCCGGCACGCGAATTTGCCGGTCATTGCCACGGTAAAGCACCGGCTTGACCCGCTCCTCCGCGGAATCCGCGAGATCTTCAGCGCTCCTGGCCAACGCAGGTTCTTGCTCAGTAGTACCGTCGTCTGTCGCCGCCGGCGATGCCGGTGCGCCTCGATACTGGTTATCCAGCAACGCACAGCTGGTCAGCAATGGCACCAGCAATAGCAGCCTAAAAGACCGTCGCAACATAACCTTTCCTTGATCCTGCTTTGTTCATTATCGGCGACAACACGCTGTGCGTTACCACCCTGCAACCACGAATATTCAACGCCGACCGCCCAGTGTCAACTCATCAAGGCCGTCGGCTGCTGAGCTCGCCCCGCCTGTTGCGGCGGGCCGCTTAACTTCTGGCGCATCCACGCGGGGCGCATCCACGCCGGGCGCATCCACGCGGGGCGTCCCCACGCCGGGCACGCCCGCCCTCACGGGCGATGCCCTCATGGCACGCTCGAGGACTACACGCTCCTGCCCATTCGACCCACTGACCAAGGTCGCACCCTCGGCGTCCATCGACTGCAGCGTCCAACCATTGATGTCTTCACCCACCACCAAGCGCTGCTGCTTACCGTCAAAACGGAGGATGATACCGCCAACTTCACCCACGCCAAATATTCCAAGCAGCTTCAGCCCCTTCAATTGAGGGACTTTTTCAGCAGAGGCTTCCACCACTGCGACGCCGCTATCGCTCACAGGCCGGCGGCCGTCCCAAAACAGCGGCCGCTCCCGCAACTCTGCGCTGCCCCGCGTATCCAGCAAACGTTCAGCAATGCGGTCCGCTACCGTCAATGAGGCGTCCGTTGGTTCAATAGGCGCAGGCGCTGGCGGCAACAGCAGGCGCAACAGTAGCCACCCGAGTTGCAACGCCACCACCAATGCCAAAAGAATAGCCACCAGTTCCACCCGGCGCTCAGTTCGCTGCGGCTCATGTTGCACCCGAAAGCGCGCGGTGAAAGCTTCCAGGCGCATCATGAACGCACCCTCAGCGCCAGCACTTGCACGGTGGCTGTGACGGTTTGCTCTGCGGCCTCATCACCCCGCCCGCGGTTGCGGTTCGGCCACACTTCGATGGACTCCAGCAACAGCAACGGCAAATAGGCGTTTAAATCGGCCAGTGCAGTATCCAATGCAGGCAACCCGCCCGAGGCCGTCAGCTTCACGGCGATATGGTCGAACCCGTCTTTTTCACGCACCGGTAATATTTGGCTGTTACTGACCGACAGGCCCGCGGCGCCCAAGATCTCGCGCACGTTCTTCTGCAAATTGGCCGACACCGTGCCCGGGTCATCCCCGGCCGGGTATACCAAGTCAAGTACGTCGGAGCCCACCACGCGGGCGGCGTCACGCACCTGCTCCTCACGGTTCAACAAACCCTGCAAACGGGCGACCCGTGGCTCCAAGCGCTCGATTTGTTCCTGATATTCGCCGCGCAAGCCCAGCAGGCCAACTGCCAAATACAACAACAGTAACGCAGGCACCGCCAGAGTGCCGAGCACCATCACGGCGTAACGCGGATGACCTCGCAGCCAGTTCACTCAGCACCTTCGCGTAAACGGATGTTCACGTTGAACTGTTCGATGCCAGTGCTGCCGACCGCCGTAATGCCCTGATCCGCGACTTCCTCGTAAGCGGCTTCCCGCGTCAGGCTTTGCACCACACCGGCCGCGTCTTCCGCGCGGCCGCGCAGGCGCAGCTCCCGGCCACGCTGGGTGAACTGCGCAACATAGGCTTCGTCGCCTAATAGTGCAGTGAGCCGCGCCAGCTCCTTATGCGGATCCGGGTATTCGCGCAGCACCTCGTTAACCGCAAGAATGGTCTGATTCGCTACCGATAAAGATTGCCGCTGGCGCGTAACCTCGACGGCTTCGCTTTCTACCCGCGCAGCCAGCGCTTCATACTGCTGTAACCTGAGGTACTTCCCCCCTGTCGCCAACGCCAGAATCAACAGCACTAGCAGCAATGAGCCGCCCAACAACAGAGCAATGCGCAGCAAGCGGCGCTGGTAGCGGGCCAACCGTGCGCCCTCGCCAAACCCGCGCAGCACAATGGGGCGCTCACCCGCCAGGGCCCACACCTCGCGCTCATGCACATCGTGAACATCGTACTCGCGCCCTAAAAGGCGCATGGCGGCGCTGCGGGCTGCAATGGCAAGTTCCACCCGCAAGTTTTTCTCGCCGCGCTCGCTCAAAGACCAACCCGCTGCCGTGTCGCCGGCAGGAAACGGGCTATTCGCCATCACTTCCAGGCGCATCACAGACTCGAGCTCATCTTCCGCCGCCAATGGCAGGGCCAGTGTTTTAAACAAGACCAGGGTTTCAGGCAGCACGATAGCCGCACAGGTGGGCTCCCCCGCCACCACCGGTGAACCCGCATGGAAGTTACCCTGCACGCCGCCGCCTTCCACCTGCACCACTTCATCCAGGCGCGCACGCACGGGTGAGCGATCACCCCAAAGGAACTCTGCCCAGGCGACTTGCCAGTGATGGCCAATACGGCGCATGTCGTAGCCGAACAGGTACCATTGTCGGGATTGGTCGAGCATAGTGCCTAGCGTGCCCCTGCTGTTTTTGTCTCGTTAAGCACCCGCGGCGCCTCTGTTCGTGTAACCCGCCAGGGGAAACCGCTGGTTGCAGCACCACCTTGCAGAATCACCCAGCGCCGGCGCACCCAACGACGGCCGTCGTAATCGACTATCGCGTCAAGCCGGTACCCGGCACTATCGTCCATACGCACGCGATCGCGAATGCCATCCAACAAAGCGCGATCAAAGCCCGGCAACTGCAACCAATCCTCCACGGTGCGCAGCCCGGAACTGAACCTCAAGCGGCCGCCATGCCCGTCACGTAACTGTATCACAGAGCCCGCCAGCCGTTGGGCATCTTCACTCGCCAAGCCCCCCTCCGCAGCAAATAATTGAGCCAGCTGCTCCACTCCGGTCGTGCGCAGATCCAGCAGCCGGGAAACCGGCGTCATACGCACTAGCACCGGCTGCTCACCGAGCATAAAACCTGCTTGTATGACTGGCTCGAGCTCGCCTTCAGCGGACGTTGCTTGCGCTTCGCGCAGCAATGCCTGCTGTGACAGCAGCAAGTTAATTGCGCCGTCGCCAGCCGCCATCGTTTTGGCCCGGGCAATGTGCGTTTGCGCCATCCGCACGTCAACGCGCGCCTCCGACACAATACCCACCACCAGCAATGACATGGCAGCAACAAACCACACCACCATCGCCAGCGCTACACCACCTTGACTCTTGGCATGACGTATCAGCACTGGCGAATATTCCCGGGGGCGGCGCACCATCAACGCGGCACCCGCATCACCAGCTCCGGCCAAAAGCGCTGGGCTGCACGTAAACGCAGCCGCAAAGCGACTGGTGTGCCACCGCCGCGCCACTCGGGCAGCCAGTCAGCACTCGACGTAGCGCGGTAAGCAACCTCGAACAGGTCGACCTCACGAACCAGCACGCGAGACGGCGCTTGCACCCAATCTATTCCGCGAGAGTTACCCTGTGCAGCGTGCCAGCGCATCACCAGGTCGCCATCTTCCGCCGCAAAACGCAGCACATACTGGCCACCAAAATCTTCGCCAAACACAATGTTCGCCTTGAACATGAGCAGGCCATCGGTGCCTTCAAAGTAAGCCGCATCGCTGGGGCGGCCACCCAAAGTCAGGCCTTCTCCGCCATCGACCCCCAAAGCCGCACTGTCCACCAGGTCGCGCAGCAGGCTACTCACCGTGCGCACCTCATCAACCCGACCCATCATTCGGTCCAACGACTGCTGGGTTGTGGCGAAGGTACGCAATGCGGTGACCGTGGCAAGCATGATCAATGACAACACCGACAGCGCCACCACCACCTCGACCAGCGTAAAGCCCGCAGCGCGGCGCCCGACGCAACGGCGCCCGACGCAACGGCGCCCGACATAACAGCGCCGGAAGCTCATTCGCGGCGCTCTCCCGCCACTACGGAATTGAGTACAACCTGCCGCGCCTTGCTGCCATCCGTCCAGCTCACCGTTACCGCGATATCCTGCACTGCGCCAGCAGCCAAACTGCCATTACCTTCGGCGGCAGGCCGAGCTTCAACGCGCCACAAGAAGCCGCCCTCGGTTTCACCCTGGCCAGCGTAGCCATCGGCACCCACCACAGCGTGCTCGGCAATCAGTGAACGCGCCAGTTCAACCCCATAAGCGTATTTTTCTGCCGAGCGAACATTGCGCGTCGCACCGCTGGTGGCTTGATACAGCGCACCGAGCGATAAGCCCAATATTGCCATGGCCACCAGCATTTCCAGCAGAGAGAACCCCGCGCCCCGCTTAGCGTGCCGCATAGGTTTCCTGAGAGACCGAACCCAGCAGCCAATCGACGGTAATACTAACGCCTGCGCCGGAGGCCGACTCGATGTCGACGCCGCCGCCGCTGGCACCACCTTCAGGGTAGAAGCGGATAATGCCCACACGGCCACGATTCAATTCCCGGGCTGAATGCACGGTCATCGCGACGCTGCCCGGCAAAGAATGCACCGTGCCCGCGAAGGTCACGCTGCGGTCTTCTGGGTTGACTTCAACGGTTTGTGCGCGCCCGCTGTGCAGTGCTTCGTAGCGCGCGCTGGCAAACAAGGTCACGACGTCGCGCACCGCCTGCCGATAGCTAATGTTGTCGTACATGCGCATGGTGGAGGGCACCGCCAGCGCCATCACCAACCCGGCAATGGCTAAGGCCGCCATTAATTCCAGCAAAGAAAACCCGGCGTGCGCCGAGGCACGCCCGCCCGCCGGGGTGCTGGTCACGCCTGGCCTACCAGTTACCCACATCCTGATCCTCGCCCTCGCCACCCGGCGTACCGTTCTGGCCATAGCTGAAGATATCAACCTCGCTGCGCTCACCCGGCGACTTATACAGGTATTCGCGCTTCCAGGGGTCCAACGGCACATCGGACTTCAGGTAAGGCCCATTCCAGCCCGCCGCACTGGCTGGCTTGCTCACCAGCGCCTCCAAGCCTTCACTGCTGGAGGGAAAACGACCAACATCCAGCTTATACATTTCCAGCGACTGCTCCAGATCCTTAATCTGGATGGCCGCTGTTTTCGTCTTCGCCCCACCCAGCTGATTCAACACACGTGGCCCCACCAGGCTCATCAACAGGCCTAAAATAGCCAAAACCACCAAAAGTTCCATGAGCGTAAAACCGCCTGTGCCACGCCGGTTAAAGCGGCTATGTACTGCCTTCATGTGCGCTTCCTCATTTTAAACAACGTCATATCGCCAGGTCGTTGACCGACAAAATGCCCAGCAAAATTGAAATAATAATGACGGCAATGATCGCCCCCATACCCAATATCAGCACCGGCTCCAGCAGCGTCAAACCGCGCTTAACGCCCGACTGCACGTGGCCATCGAAGACCTTGGCGAGCTCCAGCATCATGGTGTCGAGGCGCCCCGATTCTTCCCCGACCCGGGTCATCTGAATCACCATCGGCGTAAACAGGCCGGTTTCTTCCAGGGCCACCGAAATCCGTTTGCCCGATTTCACGGCAGGCGGCAGCACCTGCAACGCGCCTTTAATCACGCGATTGTCGACCGTATCGATAGCGATAGAAATTGCCTTTAACAGCGAAACCCCGTTGCTGAGCAAGGTGCCCACAGTACGGGCAAACTTTGACACCTCAAACTGGAATACGATCCCACCCACCACGGGGAGCTTGAGCAGGCGCGCATCTTTACTCGCCTGCCCTTCCTCTGTAGCCAACCAGTTGCGCACATACCAGCCAATGCCCAGCGCAAGCACCAGCAAAAGCCACCCAAACCGGGCAATAAAATCCGCCGCACCCACCACCATTGCGGTGAGCGGCGGCAGCGCCTCGCCCATATCCTCGAACAGAGATTCAAACTGCGGCACCACAAAGCCCAGCATCAGAATGATGGACAACACCGCCACCACCAACAAAATGGCAGGATAAATAAGCGCGGCCACCACGTTATCCCGGTTAGCCTTGGCGTTCTGCAGATAGTCGACTAACCGGTCCAGCACGGATGAAAGCTGCCCACTGGCCTCGCCAGAACGCACCATGTTGATGTAGAAATTGCCGAAAATCGGCTGGTAGGGCTGCAGCGCCTGGCTCAAGGCCTTACCGGCTTTTACATCGCGCAACAGATCCTGTAACAGTGTTTCCAGTGCAGGCTCCGACGCCATGTCGATCAGTACCTTTAAAGCCCTGTCCAGCGGCAGCCCTGCACGCAGCAGCACCGCCAACTCACTGGTGGTTGACAGCACATCCTCACGCTTGACCGATTTGCCCGTCACCGGGCTGCTGGCTTGCGCCTTACCGGGCTCCAACGAAAGCAGCGTCAAGCCCTGTGCGCGCAGCTGGCGAGAGGCCACCTCCAGCCCGTCGGCCTCAAAGGTGCCATCCAGAGGCTTGCCGTCACGGCCGATTGCCCTGTAGCTAAAATGTGCCATGCCCGCTCCTGCGCCCGACGACCGCTCAGGCGGCGTCTGCGCCCGCCTCTGGAGCACCGGACTCACTCTGATCCTGCGTGACCCGCATCACTTCTTCCAGCGAGGTTTCGCCTCGCACCACTTTACGCAGGCCATCTTCATACAGCGTGATCATGCCCTGGCGGCGCGCCGCTGCATGCAACAGGGTGGCATCGGCCCCACTCATGATGACCCGGTGTATAGCCTCGTCTAAACAGAACAATTCGTGAATGGCGGTACGCCCGGCGTAACCGGTATGCAGGCATTCGGCACAGCCACGGGCCTGATACACGGTAGGCAGATCACTGGTGACAAAGGGCTTCAAGCCGTAACGCTGAACCGCATCGGCAGAAAGCTCTACCGGCGACTTGCAGTGTTTGCACAGCGTGCGCACCAAGCGCTGGGCCAGCACGCCATTCACCGCCGACGTTATCAGGTAGCGCTCCACGCCCATGTCTTCCAAACGCGTGATGGCACCGGCTGCCGTATTCGTGTGCAGCGTAGACAATACCAAGTGGCCGGTGAGTGCCGACTGCACGCCAATTTGTGCCGTTTCGGTATCGCGCATCTCACCAATCATGATGATATCCGGGTCCTGGCGCAAAATAGCCCGCAGCGCGCGCGAAAAGTTCAGCTCGATTTGCGATTGCACCTGAATCTGGTTAACGCCCTGCAACTGATATTCAACCGGGTCTTCCACGGTAATAATTTTCAGGCGCTCGGAATCCAGCGAGGCCAGCGACGCATACAGCGTGGTGGTTTTACCGGAACCGGTGGGGCCCGTCACCAGCAGCACGCCATGCGGACTATCGAGCAGCTTGCGGTAGCGCTCCAGCGTGTCGCTGCTGAACCCCATATCGGCAAGGCTCAAACGAATGTTGTCGCGGTCCAGTACGCGCATCACGATGCTTTCGCCATGCACTGTAGGAATAGTGGAGACCCGCAGATCAAGCTCATGGCCTTTTACACGAATCATGATGCGGCCGTCTTGGGGCAGGCGGCGCTCGGCGATATTCATCTGCGCCAACAACTTAATGCGCGAGGCAATGGCCTGGCCGAGGCTGGCGGCGGGTGCATCTGCATGCTCCTGCAACACACCATCCACCCGGTAGCGCAGCTGCAGGCCGTCCTCAAAGGGCTCAATATGGATATCGGACGCACCCATATCCACCGCACGGTGAATCAGCTGATTCACCATACGAATAACTGGCGCCTCGCTGGCGAGGTCGCGCAGGTGCTCGATAAAATCGTCGTCTGACTGGCCTGAAAATTGGTCACCGAAGGCATCTTCGTCGCCCCCGCCTTCACCGTCTTGCAGGCGCAATTGCTGCGCCCGCGCAATGTCGCTTTCGAGGCCAAGTACAATGGTAACGGGGCGCTCCAAAGCCATGGACAGTGCCTTGGCGAGGAACGGGTCTTGCGGAATGGCGGCGGCAAAGCGCACGCCTGTTGCATCGGCTGCCACGGGCACAACGAGATTGTTAACCAGAAATTCCTGCGCCACGCCCTCGACGGGCACGGGCTCTTCCGGGTAACCCGCAGCAGGCTGCAGCGGAATATTGAGCTGCTCACTCAAAGCCTGTGCGACATCAAGCTCAGACACCAGCCCTAGCTTGACCAACACTTGACCGAAGCGATCGCCCATTTCGCTCTGAGCCAGCAGGGTACGCTCAACATCGCGCTCCGATATCTTCCCCTGCTGCACCAGCAGCTCACCAATCCTGATCATGCTCTACCGCCGATTACCTTCATTATGAACAGACGGCTCAGGCGGCCGTCTGCTTCCATTCACGGCGAGATTGTAGCATACGCCACGCGAGTATCAGGCGACCTCAAACAGCCCGGCTGCGCCCATGCCACCGCCAATACACATGGTAATCACCACGTATTTAACACCGCGCCGCTTACCTTCAATCAGCGCGTGGCCTACCATTCGAGCCCCGCTCATACCAAAGGGGTGACCGATGGCAATGGCGCCGCCATTCACATTCAAACGGTCATTATCAATGCCCAGCTTGTCGCGGCAGTAAAGTACCTGGCAGGCAAACGCTTCGTTCAGCTCCCACAGGCCAATGTCATCGATTTTCAGGCCGTGGCGCTTCAGCAGCTTGGGAATAGCGAATACCGGGCCGATACCCATTTCATCCGGGCCACAACCTGCCACAGCCAGGCCACGATAGATACCCAGCGGCTGCAAACCGTGCTGCGCCGCCATCGCGCCGTCCATCACCACACAAGCCGAGGCACCATCCGACAGCTGCGAGGCATTCCCGGCGGTAATAAACCGGCCCTCTTTCACAAACTGGCCGTCCTTGAACACCGGCTCCAGGCCATTGAGGCTCGCAAGCGTGGTGCTGGGGCGGTTGCCTTCGTCCTTCTGCAACGTCACGGCCTCGTAGGTCGTTTCCTTGGTTTCTTTATTGAACACGGCCTTGGTTGACGCCATCGGCACGATTTCGGCGTCAAACAAGCCCGCTTCTTGCGCCGCAGCGGTACGCATTTGGCTCTGGAAAGAATATTCGTCCTGCGCCTCGCGCGACACGCCGTAGCGCTCTGACACAATCTCCGCCGTCTCGATCATTTGGATATAGGCCTTAGGCGAAATCTCCAGCACCGTTTTAGAAACATTGCGGTAGCTGTTCTTGTGCTTGGTTTGCACCAGCGAAATCGACTCCAGGCCACCCGCCACCGCAACATCGTACTCATTGCACATAATGGCCTTGGCCGCGGTCGCAATGGTCATCAACCCTGAAGAGCACTGACGATCCATGGTCATGCCCGCCGTAGTATCCGGCAAGCCACCGGCGACGCCACAAAGCCGCCCGAGGTTATAAGCCTGCGTGCCCTGCTGCGCCGCTGCCCCCATGATGCAGTCATCCACCATCGCCGGGTCGATGCCGGCACGCTCCACGGCGGCACGCACCGCGTGGCCACCCAGGGCAGGCGCTTCAGTATCATTAAAGGCGCCGCGAAAGGCTTTGCCGATAGGAGTTCTGGCGGTGCTGACAATGACTGCGTCTCTCATGGTGCGATCCTCTGATTCTGTTTTGAATTCTGTTTTAGATACTTTTTAGATGCTTGATACTGGCGATTGTACTTTGAATAATGCTAATCAACAGGCTCGGGATGCTCGTATGCCGGAGCGGGCACGCCTGACCCCTTGGCACAACACGCCGTGAACCCCCACCCGATAAAGCGGGGCGGGCTCTCCATGGGGGCTTCACGCTCGCATCCATGCGAGCGATAGTTGTGCCAAGGGGTCAGCCGCACCCGCTCCTCTCTCAGAGGTTGATTCAAGCTTGGCTCTATGCTCAAGATACCAAGCTGCTCACCTCCAACCTACTGTTTTCCCTGCACAGGCGGTAGGAGGCGGTGGGGCGGGGGGGGGGGGCGGGCCCGAG
>JANQUV010000126.1 GCA_030730585.1 Haliea sp. | reverse complement strand
GTAAGCGCTCAGCAAACCACGGGGTGGTTGCCTGTCAATGCGGAGCCGTCAGAGACGCTCGTCACACCCATTGTTGATTTCGTCGACCGGGTCTTGGTCCTCAAGTGCGATTTCGATGGCGCGATCAAGCCGTATCAGCAGCTGCCGAAGCGTTTCACCCTCTCGGCGTACAAGCATGGCAAGGCAGCGAGCTTCATCTGTAGCAACCGCGGCGCAGGGTATCGAGTCCACAGAGCCAATGCTGATCTCACCGTTGTCGTCGATGAGGAACTCGATGTTGGGTAGGGACGGGAATACCTTGCTCATGATGCTATCAAGTCCTGTCGATTCGCCAGGGTAGCAGCGCTTCAATGGCCTCCACGGTGTTGGTGCGGGGCAGTTGTTCGTAGACCTGGCGCAGGTAGGCGTAAGGCTCCAGGCCATTGGCTTTCGCCGTCTCGACCAGTGAATACAGGTTGGCGCTGGCGTTCACCCCTGCCACCGAATCACTGAACATCCAGTTTTTGCGA
The DNA here is from genome assembly GCA_030730585.1 of Haliea sp. Lineage (GTDB taxonomy): Bacteria > Pseudomonadota > Gammaproteobacteria > Pseudomonadales > Halieaceae > Haliea. The sequence continues at coordinate 2,247 of JANQUV010000126.1, read as the reverse complement.
CCTGTGACGAACGGCCGGATCGCGTTCTCGGCCAGGTTGTTGTCGATCTCCAGCCGACCGTCTTCCAAGTAGACTACCAGCTTGTCCCACTCGTTGTGCAGATACTGCAAGGCCTTTCCCGTAGCGCTCCCTGGCGGGACCTGTGGCAGGCTCTGGTCCAGCCATTGGCGCAGCTGTTGCAGGATAGGGGTAGCCCTCTCCTGCCGCAGCTCACGACGCTGTTCCGGCGGCAGATGCCGAGCCTCCGTTTCCACCCGGTACAGCTTCTGGATATAGGCCAGGCCCTGGTGGGCCTTGCCGGTCTTCCCGCGCTTGCCTTGGGCTTTCACTGCCTCACTGAACCGGCGCCGAGCGTGAGCCATGCAGCCAACGTGGGTGAGCTGCTGCGCGGCAACCACCGCGTTGTACCCATCGTAGCCGTCCGTCTGCAGATAACCCTTGAAGCCCGCCAGCAGGCGTAAGGGTACTGCCTGGCCGCGGCCCGGATCGTAGTCATACAACACCACCGGATGACCCGGCGGACCGCCGCGCTGCAACCACAGATACGATTTGGACTGGGCTGCCTTGCCCGACTCCTTGAGCACCTGCACCGTGGTCTCGTCCATCTGGATCAGATCATGGGCCAGCAGCTGATCCCGCAGCAGGTTGATCAGGGGTTGTACCAGCTGACCCGCCTTGATCATCCAGTTCGCAAGCGTGGCGCGGGGGATGTCGACGCCGATGCGTTGCAGGATGGTCTCCTGGCGGTAGAGAGGCAAAGCATCCTGGTACTTGGAAACGGTAATGTGGGCCAGCAGGCCCGCTGAAGCCATGCTCTTGGGAATCGGCTGTGCCGGCAAGGCTGCGGTGCGGATGCACTGACCGCAGTCGCAGGCGTATTGCCGGCGGATGTGGCGGATTACCCGGATGGTTGCGGGTACGATGTCCAGCTGTTCCGACGCGACCTCGCCAATGACCTTCAGCATCTGGCCGTCATGGGGGCAGTTCAGGTCGTCCTCGGCCAGCTCATAAATCACCTCAGTCCGGGGCAGCGTGTCGGGCAAGGGCTTGCGGCCACGCTTTCTGCGGGCATGCGCCGGTACGTCGATGGTGCCCTCGGCTTCGTCCTCGCCGGGTGCCAGCGGTGCATTGACCTCGGCTTCGTTGAACAGCCGGATCTGGTCGGGTGAGAGTTTTTCGCTACTGGCGGCATAGCGACGCGCCAGCGCCAGCGCCAGGTTGAGTTGTTCCTGCAGAGTAAAAATCCTGGCTGACTGGCGTTTATTCTCGTCTTCCAGCTCAGCCAACCGTGCCTGCTGCTCGGCTTTTTCTGCTAGCTGCTGCGCCACCAGGGCCTGCAGTGCAGCGACCGTCGAGGGCAGTTGTGTAGGAGATTCCAGCATGTGCGCATTATACCGCTAATGCACGGAATACCCTATAAAAACAGCTATAAAACCGTGCTGTAGGTGCGCTTGACGTGCGGCTTCAACTGGGTAATATCGTAGCCGTCCAGCAGCCAGTTCAGCTGCTGGATGCTGAGCGTTACCACAGACTCCTGACGGCTGCGCGGCCAGTGGAAACGGTCCTGTTCCAGACGCTTCTGCCACAGGCAGAAGCCGTTGGTCTCCCAGTAGAGTATCTTGATACGGTCACGGCGGCGGTTGCAGAACACGAACAACTGCTCCGAGAACGGGTTCAGTTCCAGCGCCTGCTCGACCAGTACCGCGAGTCCGTTAATGCCCTTGCGGAAGTCAATCGGGTTACGATGCAGGTAGACCTCAAGGTTGTCGTTGCCGGGGCGCATCATGACAGCGACGCCGCGGCCTGGAGAATCGTGTGCAGCGCCTTGCCATCAACGGCACCGCTGAAACTGACGGTCGTGCCGTTGGGCAGCTGCACGCTCCATTGCGTTGTTGGCGGCGATGGCGCCACCTGCACCCGGGCAAATGGTGCGGTGATCGGGGTCTTTGGGGTACCCCGCTGCGCGAGATCTTTGCGGGCGCTGTACATGGCTTTTACACTGAGGCCATGAGCCTGCGCGTAATCTTTCGTGGTTTGATTGGCCTTGGCACAAGCGCGCAGATGCTCGAGCCAGAACAGCTGGCGTTCGGTGAGTTCGGTCTGCGCGCGAGCTGCAATCCCGTCGCTGCTGATGGATGGCGGAGAAACCGCTGACATGGGGTATGCCCTCCGGGGCTGACGATTCGGAGGGTGCAGCTTGCACAGTTCAGGGCGGCGTTGGCAGGGTGGGGATTACTTTGCGCTTAC
>JANQUV010000125.1 GCA_030730585.1 Haliea sp. | reverse complement strand
TCAGCGGGGCTGCCATCAGCGGGGCTGCCATCAGCGGGGCGTGCACCAGACTGCCACCGAAGAACAGCTCAGCGCCCTGCGAGTCAAGGTGCCCAGCTCATTTATAACGACTTGGCTGGACCCTTGGCAGGGCCGCCAACACTGGCCGCTGGGGGAAATGCTGAGCGATTTCGTGGTGCGCCGTAAGGACGGGCTCTACGCCTACCAGCTCGCCGTTGTCGTGGATGACGCAGTGCAGGGCATCACCGAAGTGATGCGTGGCGCCGACCTGCTCGACTCCACGCCCCGGCAACAGCTCTTGCAGGCGCTACTCGGCTACCACACTCCGCACTATGCGCATCTCCCGGTGCTTGCAGATGCACAGGGGCATAAACTGAGCAAACAAAACCACGCACCGCCACTGACATCATCAACACCTGAGCAAAATCTACGCGTCGCTCTTGCAGCATTAGGCCAGGCCTCCCCGCCCAATACCTCCCAGACCGTTGATGCTATCCTCGCCTTTGCCCTCAACCACTGGTCACCCGCGGCGGTGCCCGCAAAGGCATTTGTTACCCACACCCTGCCCGCCTGACATCTACAGCCAAGCGGTGGACAAGCTGCCTACAACCTGCACTTTACCGTTCGGCGAGCCTTGCGTAGTATCCCCGATCAAAGTGGCTGCAGGCACATTGCATGTATATCAACCGCGCCCTGCTCCTGCTGCTGGCGCTTACGTTTATTTTCCTACCGGCCATTGAACAATGGCTGTGGGCAGCCGATGCCGGATGGTACCGCCCGTTCATGCTATGGCTAGCCGCGATTGTGGCTGCCTGGTGGAACCAGCTCCGCAGACACACCGATGAGCTTTAGCCTCCCGGAAATCATGCTGGCGATTGTCGGCTACCTGATGGTGCTGTTTCTGGTCGCCCATCTCGCCGATCGCGGCATACTGCCGCGCGCTATCACCCACCACCCTGCCACCTATGTGCTGTCACTGGCCGTCATTGCCTGCGCTATTGCCAGCAACGCCATTTTCGAACTGGCGTACCGCTTCGGCTATGGCTTTTTGCTCTATTACACCGGCGTTGTACTGATGTTTCTCATGGCAACGCTGCTGCTCTTGCCGCTGCTGCGCCTGTGCCGGGTGTACCAGCTTGCCTCACTGGCAGACGTGCTGACCTTCCGATTCCGCAGCCATCGGGTGGGCGGCGCGGTGACGCTTGCCATGTGCCTGACGCTGATGCCGCTGCTAGCCCTGCAAATTCAAGCCGTTGCAGACAGTATCCATATTCTTGCAGGGGCCCCCGATCGCCTGATGCCCGCTGCGCAACGCCAGGACACGCTGGCACTCATGTTCTGCCTCATTATCATTGTTTTTGCCATCCTCTTCGGGACACGCAACCTAACCTCACAGCGGCGCAATATTGGGCTCGTCACTGCGGTCGCTTTCGAGTCGCTGGTCAAGCTGGCGGCCATGTTGTTGATGATGTTTATTGCTGTGAGCGAGGTATTCGGCGGCTTTGCCGGCTTGGAGGCGTGGCTGGCAGCCACCCCGGCGGCACAAGCCGTTATTTCACAACCCGTTGCTGGCGATGCCGCGCGTGTTCTGCTGCTGGTGTTCTTTGCCGGGGCCGTGTGTATGCCACACCTCTTTCATATGGCGTTTGCCGAAAATAAAGAGTCGCAGGATTTGCGCGCGGCCAGCTGGGGGCTGCCCCTGTATCTGCTACTCCTGGCACTACCCGTTCTGCCGCTGGCGTGGGCAGGCATGCGCTTGCCTCACGACCTGCCTGCGGGTTATACCGGGCTCGCTATCGGCATTAGCTTGCAGTCACCAGGGTTCGCTGCGCTGGCCTTTGTTGCAGGACTTTCGGCTGCCAGCACGGCCATTATTGTTGCCACGCTGGCCCTCGCCAACATGTGCCTGAACCACCTGATTCTGCCACGAAAACTACTACAGATCCGCACCGATCAGTCGCTGTATGACCAACTGAAGTGGTTGCGCCGTTCATTAATCACCGTATTGATTCTCGCCGGTTACGGGTTCTTTATGGCGGTGAATGGCAAGCATAGCCTGGCCGAACTGGGTATGGTGGCATTCTCTGGCACGCTACAGTTTTTGCCCGGCATTGTGGCAACACCCTATTGGGCGGGCGCCAATCGCAAGGGCCTGGTAAGCGGCTTGGCAGGAGGCCTGCTGCTGTGGCTTGTGCTGCTTCTGCTGCCGGTGCTGGGTATCGACCAGCCAGCATGGATGGCGGCATTGGCGGGGCGCTGGTTTGCCGGCACCGACACCGCATGGGCGGCAGCCAGCATTGCGGCCCTCAGCATCAATCTGGTTCTCTTCATTAGCGTGTCACTATTCAGCGAACCCTCGGAAGAGGAGCGTGTTGCGGCTGAAATCTGTTCCATGGACGTGCTCAGCCGCACCCCCCGGCGGACGCTCACACTGCACAGCGCCAACGAATTTACCGAGCAACTGGCCTTGGCCTTGGGGGATGCTACTGCGCGCCTCGAGGTGTCCCGCGCGCTGCGAGAACTGCAATTTGACCACAACGAATCGCGCCCCTACGCGCTGCGGCGACTGCGCAGCCGGATTGAGGCCAATCTCTCTGGGCTGCTGGGCCCCGCAGTCGCACACACTATTGTCACCCGGTGCATTCCCTTTGACGCATCACCCGTCGGCAACAGTGAAGACCTGTTTTTGATTGAGCGGCGTTTGGACAGGGCCGGCGGGCAGTTTACCGGCCTCGCCGCGGAACTCGACAACCTGCGACTGCACTATCGGCAGACACTGGACAACCTGCCGGTGGGGGTTTGCTCACTTGCGCCTGACCGGGAGTTGCTGATGTGGAACCGCAGTATGCAGAACATCACCGGCATCTCCTCCAACGCAGTACTCGGGTCACTGCTGGACTCGCTGCCAGCCCCTTGGCGACAAGTGATCAGCGAGTTCCTGCAAGAAGAGGCTGATACCGTACTCAAGAGCGAAGTCACGCTAAATGATGGCGGTACGCGCTGGATCAGCCTGCACAAGGCCAGCACTGGGGGCAATCCCGGTGGCGACCAGCTGGTGTTAATTGAAGACATTTCTGACTACGAGCGCCTGGAACAGGAGTTGCTGCACAGTGAGCGCCTGGCCTCGATTGGCCGCCTGGCCGCAGGCGTTGCACACGAGATTGGCAATCCGGTAACCGGTATCGCATGCCTGGCACAGAATCTTGCCTATGAAGATGACCCCGCCGAGGTCCGCAATGCAGCGCAGGATATTCTCAAGCAGACTGAACGCATCAGCCGCATAGTGGACTCACTGGTCAATTTTTCGCACGTTGGCTCAGGCGCAGGGGACGTGCATCTGGAGCCCTGCAACCTCGCAGACTGCGTTGACGAGGCCATTCACCTGCTGGAGCTTGATCATCAAGCTCGCCCGCTGCACTTTGCGAACCAGTGCGACCGGGAATTGCTGGTGCACGCCGACGCGCAACGGTTGCTGCAGGTCTTCGTTAACCTGCTGGGAAATGCCCGTGATGCCAGTGCGGCGGGCGGAGAAGTCCGTATTGACGCCAAAGCTACGCGCAGCGAGGTGTCCGTGAGTGTGGAAGACGATGGCAGCGGCATTCCCGCAGCCTTGCAAAGCCGGGTTTTCGAACCGTTCTTTACCACCAAAGAACCCGGCGAAGGCACGGGCCTTGGGCTGGCACTGGTCTATAGCATCATGGAAGACATGCAGGGTTCTGTGCATATTCAGAGCCCCGTCGGGCCCGCGAGGCGCAGCGGCACACAATTTACCCTGCAGCTACCCCGCAGCAGCTACGCAAAACCGCCTGACGCAACCTCCGGTGACACCTCAAGCGGCTGAACTAACTGGAAAAATTCGGCGAGCAAGGGTATGTTGTGTACCTTGCCCCAAAGAGGTAACAACGCGTGCAACAGATTCTCGTGGTGGAAGATGAATCGGTAATCCGCACAGCTCTAAGGCGACTGCTGGAGCGCAGCGGCTATGGCATTGCTGAGGCAGCGTCCGTACAGGAAGCGGAATCGCGCCACACATTGACGGATTTCGACCTGATCATTTCTGATTTACGCCTGCCAGGCGCGCCGGGTACCGACCTGATCAAAAAAGCCGGTGACGTGCCGGTCTTGATCATGACCAGCTATGCCAGCCTGCGCTCCGCGGTGGACTCCATGCGTATGGGTGCCGTGGATTATATTGCCAAACCCTTCGACCACGGCGACATGGTGGCCGCTGTCGAGCGTATTATCGCCGACCACCCCGCTCGGCGCGGCGACGCAGCACCCTCGACAGAAGGCGGTGGCAATCGTGTCACCGGCATCATCGGCAATTGCCCCGCGATGGTGACCCTCTCCGAGCATATTCGCAAAGTCGCCCCTACTGACTCCACAGTGCTGGTTCAGGGCGAAACCGGTACCGGTAAAGAACTGGTTGCCCGCAGCGTGCACCAGCACAGTCACCGGGTCGACAAAACACTCATCTGCGTCAACTGCGCCGCCATCCCGGACACCCTGATAGAATCAGAGCTGTTTGGCTACGAAAAGGGCGCTTTTACCGGCGCCAACGCAAGCCGCATGGGCCTGATTGAAGCGGCAGATGGCGGCACCCTGTTTCTGGATGAAATAGGCGAATTGCCCATGGAGGCTCAGGCGCGCCTGCTGAGGTTTATTCAGGAAGGGGAAATACGCCGCATTGGCTCTGTGCATTCACGCAAAGTCAACGTGCGCTTGATCTGCGCTACCCACCGCAACTTGCACGCGTTGTCGGCAGAGGGCCTGTTCCGACAGGATCTGTATTACCGCATCAATGTCCTGCGGTTGCAGCTACCCGCACTGCGCGAACGTGGCAAAGACATCCTGCAACTGGCTGAGCGTATGCTGGAAATTCAGTCGGAACGCCTTGGCAAAGGCACCATGTCCTTGTCCCCCAGAGCGATACAAGCAATCACCACCTATCAGTGGCCGGGCAACGTGCGCGAACTGGAGCATGCCATTGAGCGCGCAGTCGTGCTTTCCGAAGATGCTGAAATCGACAATGAAGCTCTGGGTATCGACCTTGAGCTGGTTAACGTCAACCGAATCCGTGGCCATGCGGGCCCGCCCCCGCAAAGTGCCTCGTACACACCACGCAACATCACCTCGGACCCCACTGAAGACTTGTCATTGGAAGACTACTTTCAGCGCTTCGTACTGGAACACCAGGACTCCATGAGTGAGACCGAGCTTGCCCAGAAGCTCGGCATCAGCCGCAAGTGCCTTTGGGAGCGCCGACAGCGCTTCGAAATTCCGCGCAAAAAGAGTGCCGGCAGTACCGCCCGGCAGCGTAAAAGCGCTTCTTGAGCGTTACCCGTATCGCACCGGGTAACCATTTGCGGAGTAGATGCGTAACAAACAAAGAATTTTATGCATCAGGGAACTGATTCGATTTACTGTAACACTCTGTTTTTATTAGCTTTTATCATTTCTGGCACACCACCTGCATTATCACCCGCGGCAGCAACAATAACAATAACACTCTTGCCGTAATAACAATAATAGAGAGACTGTGGACCTGGATGGGGAAGAAACCTTCCCCTTCGATTTCCCAGAAGAATATGCCGCAATAAAAACAACGGCGCCCGCATAATAATAACGATTCGCTTGTGACCTGGATGGGGAAGGCCTTGTCTTCCCTGTCACTTGCAATACCCCTCTAGATCTAACGGACGACCGCTTTTCGGCTGTGGTAAACTTACTTTTGATTCTCCTCTTTTAGAAGGCAACTGTCGCTTGAAGGTCATACCACGGGACCAACATTGCATCTCCCGCAAGAACATTAGTGACGGCGCGTTAAAAGTCATGTCGAGGCTACGTCAGGCGGACCATGAGGCCTACCTGGTCGGCGGCGCTGTCCGCGACTTGCTACTTGGGGGCCATCCAAAAGATTTCGACATCGCCACAGATGCAACACCTGAAGAAGTGCATGCGCTGTTTCGTGGGTCACGCATCATCGGCCGCCGCTTCCGCATTGTTCACGTACGCATGGGCCGAGAGATCATTGAGGTCACCACCTTTCGAGGGCACCACGATGGGGAACCTTCAACCCGCGCAAGCAAGGTTAAAGGCCCTTCACACCGCTCAGAACAGGGCCTGCTGCTGCGCGACAACGTCTTTGGCACCTTGGAAGAAGATGCTGTACGCCGCGATCTGACCGTCAACGCGCTCTACTATGACGCCGCCAACTTCGCCGTCTATGACCATGTTCACGGCATGCAAGACATGGAGAGGCGCAGCGTATGCATCATCGGTGATCCCGACGAGCGCTTTCGCGAAGACCCGGTGCGCATGCTGCGCGTGGCGAGGTTCGCCGCCAAACTCGAATTTGACATTGACGAAGATACCGCGGCGGCTATCCCCCGCTGCGCCCACCTACTGCGCGAAATACCGTCTGCGCGATTGTTTGATGAATTTCTCAAACTGTTCATGTCTGGCTACGCAGAGCGCACCTTCGACGAGCTCTTGGAGCACAATCTACTCGCCTACCTGTTCCCGGACAGCGACTACGAGCTGCGCCGCAACAGCGTTGCCATGGCCCTGGTCCGTGCGGCAATGCGGAGCACCGATATACGCATCCAAGCGGGTAAAACTGTCACCCCGGCTTTCCTGCTCGCCGCGCTGCTTTGGCCCGTCACGGAGCGCCTCGCGGAACAACTGCGGGAACGCGGCGACGCACCGGTTGCCGCTATGCACAGCGCCGGCCAGCAAATTGTTGCCGGCGCCGTCACCACCATTGCGATCCCCCGGCGCTTTAGCCTGCCCATGCGCGAAATTTGGGAGTTCCAGCTGCGTCTGCAGCGCGGCGATAGCCGCAAAGCCCGCGAACTGCTGCAGAACCGCCGCTTTCGCGCCGCCTATGATTTCCTCCTGCTGCGCGAAGAAGCGGGTGAAGAAACCGGTGATGTGGGTGGATTTTGGACAGAGTTCCAAGAGCGCCCCGAAAATCAAAATCTGCCCATGATCGATAGCCCCAGTGACAGCGCGGAAGACGGCGGTGGACGCGGGCGTCGACGTCGGCCACGCAAACGGCGCCCCACATCCCCCTGATGCCCGCCGCCTGGATCGCCTTGGGCAGCAACCTCGGCGAACCCGCGGTGCAGTTGCGAGCCGCCGTAAACGCTATTGGCTTGCTGGCGCAAACACGCGTTACGGCTCGGTCCGGCGTCTTTGCCAGCTCAGCGGTCGGCCCAGGCCAACAGCCCAACTATTTGAATGCCGTTATTTGCGTGGCCACTGAACTTGGCCCGCTGGACTTGTTGGACGCCTTGCAGGCCATTGAGCAAGCCCAGGGCAGAGAAAGGTCGGTGCGCTGGGGGCCGCGTACACTCGACCTGGATATCCTGCTCTACGGCGAGCAGCAGATCCGCTCGACCAGGCTACAGGTCCCACACCCCGCAATGGCACAACGCCACTTCGTCCTCTATCCTCTTGCTGACATTTACCCAGGTGATCAGCCGTTACCTGGGCTTGGCTCACTGGCTAACTTGCTGGCACAGTGTCCCGCCGTGGGGCTGACACGCAGTACCGTCACCCTGGACTATGATTTACCGCACCCACGGGAGCCTCTAACGTGACAACCACACCCCCAACCAGTGTCGACCTGAAAGGGCGCACACCACCGGCCTATATCGCGGTCGAAGGCCCTATTGGTGTGGGCAAAACCACTCTGGCCCGGCGGCTCGCGGCAACATTGGGCTACCCCATGCTGCTGGAGGAGGCCCATCAAAACCCCTTTCTTGAGCGCTTCTATGGCAATCAGCGCCAGACAGCGCTGGCAACACAGCTTTTTTTCCTGTTCCAACGGGCTCAAAAAATCAGCGACCTGCGTCAGGGGGATATTTTCGCTGCTACTCGCATCGCCGACTTCCTGATTGAAAAAGACCCCTTGTTCGCCCGTGTGAACCTGGACATCGACGAGTTCCAGCTCTATCAACGTGTACATGAGCAGTTGCTTATCGAACCCCCAACGCCAGACCTCGTTATCTACCTGCAGGCACCCACCGATATCTTGCTCGACCGCATTCACCAGCGCGGAATCAACCACGAAAAAGCCATTGAGCGCGACTATTTAGAGCGCCTGAACGAAGTGTACAGTGAGTTTTTTCTGTATTACGATGACGCCCCTCTGCTGATCGTTAATGCGAGCGAGATTGACCTCGCCCAAGGTGACGACGACTATCGGCATCTGGTCGACTACCTGCTGGACATCCGCAGCGGCCGCCATTACTTCAATCCCACGTTCTTTGGATAGTGCACGCATGGGCAAGATCACCATCAGCACCCTCGTCAAAATGAAGGCCGCAGGAGAGAAATTCGTCTGCATTACCGCTTATGATGCCACTTTCTCCAGGCTGGTCTCGGAAGCCGGTGCCGAAACCATTCTGGTCGGCGACTCCCTAGGCATGGTGTTACAGGGCCACGACAGCACAATTCCGGTCACGCTGGATCATATGGCTTACCACACCGAGTGTGTATGCCGCGGCGCGCCCCAGTCGCTGGTCATCGCCGACCTGCCGTTTATGAGCTATAGCACACCGGAACAGGCCATGGCCAATGCCACCCGGCTTATGCAGGCGGGTGCACAAATGGTCAAGCTGGAAGGCGGCACCTGGCTATCGGATACGATTTCCATGTTGGTGGAGCGCGGTATACCTGTTTGCGCGCACTTGGGCCTTACGCCGCAGTCAGTCAATGCACTGGGGGGCTTTCGCGTGCAGGGGCGCACACCGAAAGAGGCCAAATCGATACTCGCAGACGCGGTAGAAATACAGGACGCGGGGGCCAGCCTACTGGTGCTGGAATGCGTACCTTCACACTTGGCAACAGACATCAGCGAAAAGCTCAGTATTCCCGTCATCGGCATTGGTGCCGGCGCCGGCACCGATGCTCAAGTGCTGGTTATGCACGACATGCTGGGGCTCTCACAGCACAGTGCGCGCTTTGTACAGAACTTTATGACCGACAGTAACAGTATTCAAGAGGCTCTTGGTGCCTTCGTGCAGGCAGTTAAGTCGGGAGCTTATCCGCGCGAAGAACACAGCTACAGCTAGTCGGCTCACACTGAGCCACCCAAAGCCTGCGCTAATACGCGTGTTATGCTGTAACTTAACCCCTCCAAGCCGCCGCAGGATCGTCCAAACTTTTGATTTGCACGCATTGCCGGGTGTCTACGCTTGGGGCATACTGCCGATCCATTCGCTCAGGGATAACCCTCGGCGCCAATTGACGACCAGCTTGTTCCGGTCTTGCGTCACCCTTTACCGTGTTTCGGGGGTCATGTAGATATGCGAACCTATACCGCTATTGCAGCACTGCAGTCCTCCTTACGGAACTGTCGCCAGCAGGGCCAGCGCATTGCTTTCGTACCAACGATGGGCAATTTGCATGAGGGCCATCTCGATCTTGTGCGCAAAGCGCGCACTCTGGCCGATGTCGTCATAGTCAGTATCTTTGTTAATCCGCTGCAGTTTGGCCCCAATGAAGACCTCGATGCCTACCCCCGGACCCTGGCGGCAGACAAAGAGAAACTCTTCAGCGAGGGAGTGCAGCACCTGTTTCTACCTGAACCCCAGGACATGTATCCTGAAGGGATGGCCCTGCAGACTCAGGTGCAGGTGCCCGACCTATCGGAAACCCTCTGTGGCAGCAGCCGCCCGGGGCACTTCACCGGCGTGACCACGGTGGTTAGCAAGCTCTTTAATATCGTGCAGCCCGATGTTGCCGTATTTGGCGAAAAGGACTTTCAGCAGCTCACGATTATCCGCAAAATGGTCACCGACTTGTGCATGCCCATTCATATTGAAGGCGTTGCCACGGCGCGCGATACCGATGGCTTGGCCAAAAGCTCACGCAATGGTTTCTTATCCGCAGACCAGCGCAGCCTGGCGCCATTAATCCACGAGACCCTGGTCAGCTGCCGAGATGCCATCGCCTGCGGTTTTGATAACTTCCTGCAGCTGGAATCCCATGCGCGTATGCAGCTGTTACAGGCAGGCTTTGAACCCGACTACTTTGCGATCCGCGATGCCCGCACGCTGCGTGCGGTCAACGAAGATACCGAAGAAATCGCCATTCTTGCAGCAGCCCGCCTCGGCTCTACTCGCCTCATCGACAATGTCAGGCTGAACCTGAACCCGGTATCCGACTGGGGCATGCTCGCCTCACCCTGACACCGGCTGGCTGGCCTCGATACGGCCGATCAACTGAGCTGCAGCGGAGGGACCCGGGCATCAATCAGGCTTGGCCCGCCACTGGCAAGAGCCGCTGCCAGCTGGGCATTGAATTCTTCCGCAGTCGTGGCACAGCTTGATGCCACCCCCATACCGCGAGCCATTGCCGCAAAATCCATGTCCGGGCTGCCGATATCCAGCGAACTGGCGGCCTTGGGCCCAGGCTTACCGCCGCGTGCCCCGGTGCGCAGAAACTCCAGCTCCAGAATGCTGTATTTACGATTGTTGAAAATCACCACCGTAATATCCAGCTGCTCCCTGGCCATCGTCCACAGCGCCTGTATGGTGTACATCGCGCTGCCATCACCCTCCAGGCAAATCACCTTGCGTTCCGGCGCGGCCAGCGCCGCACCCACTGCGGCGGGCAAACCCCAGCCGATGGCCCCGCCGGTTTGATTGAGCCAGTCGTGTGGCCGCGAATTGGCGGTGAACGGGAAGCAGGCGAGCCCGGCGGTAATCCCTTCATCAATAACAATGGCATCTTCCGGCAGGCAGTGAGCCAGCGCCTGCGCAGCCGCATTGGCATCCAGTGCGCCGCTGGGCAGCGCTGGAAGCTGCAGTGGATGAACGTCTGGGGCCATGTCCGTCGCTTCCAGCTCGGCAAGCAGCAGGGTCAAGGCCAACTCAATATCTTCCTCGGGGCCTGCCAAGAGCAGCTCATCACAGCCTGCAGGCGCTATAACGCTGGCCACACCTGGGTAAGCAAAGAAAGAAACCGGACTATCTGCACCCAACAGAATCAACTGTTCGAGATCCTTCAGCGAATCAATCGCCAGTTCAGCCAGGTAGGGCAAGCGCTCCAACACGCCAGTGCCCGCACCGCGCCGCACTCGTGCAGGAAAGGTTTCGGTGATCACACGCGCACCAGAAACTTTCCCGACGCGGCTCAATAGCAGCGTTTGCGCGCCACTCAGATGTCGCCCGCCAAGCAGAATACCCGTGCGCTTACCGTTCTGCAGCAGCGCTACCGCACGCTGCAAACGCTCTGCTGGCACCGGTGCCGGCCCGGGCACCGCTACCGCATCAACCGCACCGCCAGGATTATCTCCCCAAGAGACGTCCGCAGGCAGCACCAGAGTAGCCACACAGCCAATGCCCGCCTGCCGTACCGCCTCTGCAGCGTCTCGCGCAATGGCAGAAGGCTCCCGCGAGGTGTATACCCAATGCGATACGGGGCCGGCGATACCCTCAATGTCGGAAGTGAGCGGTGCGTTGTACTGCAAGTGATAGGTAGCGTGATCACCCACCACGTTAATCATGGGAATATGCCCCTTTTTGGCATTGTGTACATTGGCCAAACCATTGCCCAGGCCCGGGCCCAAATGCAGCAATGTGGCCGCTGGGCGCTCGGCGATGCGGGCAAAGCCGTCTGCAGCGCCTGTGACCACGCCCTCAAACAAGCACAGCACGCAGCGCATGCCTTCCACCTCATCCAGCGCAGCAACAAAGTGCATTTCCGAAGTGCCTGGATTGGTGAAGCACACATTAACCCCATTGTTAACCAGGGTGGCAATTAAGCTCTCTGCGCCATTCATCGTTGTTTTCCTTATGCCACTGTTGGCATGCTGCTATGTTCTCACCACAGTATACTAAGCTACGCAGAACGATAAAAAGGAACAAGGAGTCTATCGAGGCGATCATCGGCCATGTTGGGGCGTGTCATCGGGAGCGACCGCTGTTGCCAGCCTTCGGGAGCAGCATCCTCCCGCGCACAAAAAAGGGCGCCGAAGCGCCCTTTTTCTTACTGCTGTTGTGGCTTAGCTTTCGTCGGACGCCGAACCTTCTGCATCTGTTGAAGCTTCTTCCTCAAGCAGTTCCTTGATGGACAGCTTGATACGGCCGCGCTGATCCACATCCAGTACCTTCACGTCAATTTCCTGGCCTTCCTTGAGGAAATCAGACACATTCTCCACCCGCTGATGCGCGATCTGGGAAATGTGTACCAGTCCATCTTTGCCCGGCAGAATGTTGACGAAAGCGCCAAAGTCGACGATACGTGCAACCGTACCACGGTAAACAGCACCCACTTCAGCCTCAGCAGTGATCTCTTCGATCATCGCTACTGCCTTGTCGCGGGCCTCTTTATTTTGGCCAAACACGCGTACGGTACCGTCGTCGTCGATATCAACAGTAGCACCCGATGCCTCAGTAATTGAGCGGATCGTTGCGCCGCCCTTACCGATAATGTCACGGATCTTGTCGGCATCAACCTTTAGCGCCAGCATGCTGGGCGCGTTGTCTGACATCACCGTGCGCGGCTCTGCCAACACAGCATTCATCTGGCCGAGGATATGCAAACGTGCCTGTTGGGCCTGCTGCAGGGCAATTTCCATGATCTGCTCATTGATACCTTCAATCTTGATATCCATTTGCAGAGCGGTAATACCCGCCGCGGTGCCGGCCACCTTAAAGTCCATGTCACCGAGATGATCTTCGTCACCCAGAATATCGGTCAGCACAGCAAACTGGTTGCCTTCCTTAACCAGGCCCATCGCAATACCGGCAACCGGCGCGCTCAATGGTACGCCTGCCGCCATCATTGCCAAGGAACCTACACACACTGAAGCCATAGAACTAGAGCCGTTGGATTCCGTAATCTCAGAAACCACGCGGATGGTATAAGGGAACACTTCGCTGCTAGGCAACACTGCGGCGAGACCGCGGCGCGCCAAGCGGCCGTGACCGACTTCGCGACGACTGGTAAAGCCTACACGACCCGCCTCGCCCACAGAGTAGGGAGGGAAGTTGTAGTGCAGCATAAACGGATCGCGACGCTCGCCTTCCAGGGCATCGATGATCTGCGAATCCCGGGTAGAACCCAAGGTCACAGCACCGATGGCCTGTGTTTCGCCACGAGTAAACAATGCGGAACCGTGTACCTTGGCCAGAATGTCGGTTTCGCAGGCAATCGCGCGAACTGTGCGCGTGTCGCGGCCATCAATACGCGGCTCACCGGCGAGGATGCGCTTACGTACCAAGTTTTTCTCCACGGCCTTGAAGACGTCCTTAACCTCGTCTTCTGAAGGGCCACCTTCCACCGCCAGAGCAGCAACGCAAGCTTTGCGCACGTCTGCAACGCGGTCGTAACGGATGGCTTTTTCGGTGATGCGATAGGCTTCACCCAAATCCGTCTTAACCTGCGCTTCAACAGCGGCAGTCAGCTCATCGTTGACAGCCGCCGGCTGCCAATCCCAGCGTGGCTTGCCAGCTTCAGCAGCCAGCTCGCGGATCGCCTGAATAACAACCTGCATTTCCTGGTGAGCAAACAACACCGCACCCAGCATCTGGTCTTCAGACAGTTCCTTCGCTTCTGATTCAACCATCAGCACGGCGTGCTCGGTACCTGCAACCACCATGTCGAGTTTGCTGTCTTTCAGCTGCTCGTAGGTGGGGTTGAGGACATAACCGGTACTTTCATTGAAGCCAACGCGCGCGCCACCGATGGGACCATTGAACGGGCAGCCAGAAATCGCCAGTGCCGCAGAGGTGCCAATCATCGCCGGAATATCCGGATCAATGTGCTTGTCTGCTGACATCACCGTGCAGATTACCTGCACTTCGTTCATAAAGCCGTTGGGGAACAGCGGACGAATAGGCCGGTCGATAAGCCGCGAGGTTAGTGTTTCTTTTTCACTGGGACGGGCTTCGCGCTTGAAAAACCCGCCGGGGATTTTGCCCACAGCATAGGTTTTTTCCGTGTAATGCACGGCCAGGGGGAAGAAGGGCTGGCCCGGCTTGGCGCTTTTTTCCGCCACAACCGTCACCAGAACCGAGGTGTTTTCAACGGTAACCAGAACCGCGCCGGTTGCCTGCCTGGCAATACGACCCGTTTCCAGCGTGACCGTTTGGCCACCGTACTGGAAGGTCTTTCTAACTGGATTCACATTATTTCTCCAATGCTAAATATGACAACCGGGGCACAGGGCCCCGGTATGTGGTACCGCTTAGCGACGCAGACCTAGTCGCTTGATCAGATCGGCGTAGCGCGTCACATTCTTGCGCTTCAGGTAGTCCAGCAGCTTACGGCGCTGGTTTACCATGCGGATCAGGCCGCGACGTGAGTGGTGGTCGTGCTTGTGAGCCTGGAAGTGGTCCTGCAGCTGGATAATGTTGGCTGTCAGCAGCGCAACCTGAACTTCCGGCGACCCGGTGTCACCTTCGCTGGTTTGGTAATCTTTAACGATTTCTGCTTTCTTGGCAGCTTCTAAAGCCATGTTAGTTTCCTCTCAATTAATCTGCAATTACCACCCGCCTGTACAAAGCGAAGTGGTGATCAATAAAAAGAGCCTGTCCGTGCAGATTTACAGACAGGTTCGCGTCACCTCC
>JANQUV010000124.1:12533-14739 GCA_030730585.1 Haliea sp. | reverse complement strand
CGGCGCATTGCTATGCATGGATGGCGGGGACCCCGCTCGCACCAACTCACCCCGCTTCAACTAAGGGCGGCTCCGGCGGCACCGCCGTAAAGCCACAAATCCTGCACATCTATCAGCCAAAACGCCTTTGTGCGCCAAGCTTTTTACGGGCCGCTTGGCTTGCAAAAAAACCGTCATTGTCGCAAGCTCATGAGAACATCCAATAAAAGAACGTTATGCCCAAACAAGTCGACCACCAACAGCGGCGTGCGATGATTGCCTCATCCGCCGCACGCTGCATAGCAGAACACGGCCTACAAGGGGCGACCGTGCGCGCCATTGCCCTTTCATCGGGCGTATCCAAGGGCATTGTAGAGCACTACTTTACGGACAAGGACGCCGTTATCGCGGCCGCGCTGGAGCAGATGAACCTGCGTTATGTGCGCCGGGAGCAGCGGCTAACCGCCGGGCTCGCCGGCCTCCCCGCACTGCGCGCCCGGCTGCAGGCTATTTTGCCGCTGAACTCGGAGTCCCGCGATGAGTGGAAAATTCGGCTGTGTTTTTGGAGCGTCGCGGCCATCGAACCCCGGCACCGACTTGAACAACAAAAGCGCTTGGCGCTGACCCGCAAGCGCTATGAGCACGACCTGGAAGAGGCCGCGGCGTGTGGCGAAATTCATACCGCAACAAACCTGCAGCAAGTCGCCGGCGACCTCACGCTATTCATGGCGGGCGCCTCTTGCGGCGCTTTGCTTGACTCGCGCTATTACTCAGCACGGCACCTGCACGGCCTTATTGAGCGCACCTTGCACAACCTGACCCTGGAGCCAACACCATGACCATCCGCGACGCACGCAGTGAAGACCAGGTACTGACTCAAGCCTGGGACCAGTTCTGTGATCAACTCAAGGTGGCGGGGCGCTTACCCTTCAGCCCCGGCGTTCCCGGAGGCGACTTGAGCCGTGCCGCCGGCTTCCGCTGCCTGGCACAGAACATTGGCCTCGGCATGCAGTTCTTTCTGGAAAACGACGACCCGCTGCACCCGGAGCTGCTCCACTACTTCGACCCCATCCGCAAACAGGGCGGTGACAACCCCGACGCGGTGTATGTCGGGGGCCCGATCAATGGCACCGACACCTACCGCATTCATGGTAATCGTGGCAGCGCACGCTACTTTGCAGTCACTGCAGTAGAGCACGGCAATACCCCTTGGGGCGGTGCTGCGGTACACACACTCTTCGGCCAGGACCTGGATGTGGCCGACGATGGCAGCTTTGAATTGATCTGCAGCCCCGACCGCCACCCGGGTAACTGGCTACAAACGTCACCCAACACGTTCCGTGTCACCTTCCGGCAGTTCTTCGCGGATTGGGAGCAAGAGCGCCCTATGCACGCAAGCATCGACCGCATCAGCGGTAAGCCCGCTCCGGCACCGGTTATGGACGCCGCACGGCTGGAACAAGGCCTGGCCCGTGTGTCCCACTGGGTAGGCGATTCGCTGGCCTATTGGGCCGACATGATCGAGCGCTGGAAGGTACAGCCCAACACCTTCCTTTCCTATCGGCAGCTCGATGACAATGCCATCGATGCCACGCCCGGCGGCGAGCCCTTGATCGCCTACTGGCAACTGCCCGCAGACGAAGCGCTGGTGGTGCGGGTAACTCCCCCCAAGGCGCACTACTGGGCGGTGGAATTTGGTAACTACTGGTGGTGTTCTATGGACTACCGCAGCGTGCTGAGCAACACCAACTGCCACTACGCCCAGCTGCAAGATGACGGCGAACTGATTCTGGTTATCGCCCATGTCGATACCGGCCACGCCAACTGGCTAGACCCTGCCGGCTTTAATGAAGGCTACGTGACGGTGCGCTGGATGCAGGCCGACCACTACCCTACGCCGCAGGTACAACAGGTCAAGCTAAGCGAGTTGAACACCGTATTACCCGCCAAGGTACGGCGGGTAGATGCCGCTGAGCGGGCGGCGCAAATTGCTACCCGGCGGCGCGGTGTTACACAGCGCTTTGGCGTCTAACCCTTAAAGAACATTCACACCCTACAAGGATAAGATCATGGATTTGGAGCTGCAGGGCAAGACCGCCATCATCACCGGCGGCAGTGGGGGCATTGGGCGTGGCCTGGTGCTGGAGTTTGCGCGCGAGGGATTGAACGTGGTCAGCGCCTCACGCGATGTGGCCACCGGTGAAAAGCTCGCCGCAGAAGCCGCAAA
>JANQUV010000124.1:0-12433 GCA_030730585.1 Haliea sp. | reverse complement strand
GCGCACGATATGCTGTCGCGCAAAACCGGCAGCGTCATCAACATTTCCTCTAACTCGTCCTTGCTGGGCGAAGCGGCAGCCAACGTCGTGCACTACGGCGGCGTGAAAGGTTTCGTCAACAGCTTTTCCAAGGGCCTGGCCTGGGAATGGGCGGGCAAAGGTGTGCGGGTTAACAATATCTGCCCCGGCTGGATTGTGCCCCATGAAGCAGACGAGGTCGGTGAAGGCAGCTTCTGGAACCGCTTTGGCTTCGAAACCATGGGCAAGCCCGACGATATGGAAAAAGCCCTGCAAGACGGCACCCTGTACAACATGAGCGGACTGCCGATTCCGAAGCTGGGCCGCCCGGAAGACATTGCCTGGATGGCGCTGTTCCTGGCATCCGAACGCTCAGGCTACGTCACCGGACAACTGATCTCAGTCAGTGGCGGCGCCTACATGCCCTGAACCGCAGGCAGAGACACCTGCCAGGAGAATACAGATGAGTGAATGGACCCCGCCGCAGCGCCCCGAATGGGTGCAGCGGGTGATCGACGAAGGGCAGCACATGGACATCCGCAGCCTGGTGCCCCTGCGCGCCGAAGAGCTGATGGACACGGCCCGACGCAACACCGGCTTCGATGATTTTGGCAGCGACAACTGGCTGGAGGGGTTTCAGGTGTTCCTGCAGTCCGTGGACGATGAAGCCGACCTGCATCTGCTAGGCCGCCTGATGACACGTTCCGACATCCTGCGCTGGCTGGAGGCGCGGCTGGGTATTGAAGCCGCTTACGCGCAACATCCGGAAATTGACAACGAGGTGATCGACCAGCCTGTTATCGTCACCGGCCTGCCGCGTTCCGGTACGTCAATCCTGTTTGAGCTGCTGGCCGAAGACCGCCGGTTTGGGTCACCGCGCAACTGGGAAATGATGTTCCCCTACCCCCCGCCAGAAGCAGACAGCTACCACAGCGACGCCCGGATAGCCCGCTGTGAACACCTGGTCACACAGTGGAATCGCGTGGTACCCAGCTACGCCACCATGCACGAGATGGGAGCGGAAATTCCCAATGAATGCATTGTGGCGATGAGCTGTACCTTCCGCAGCGAAAACCTGCCCGGCCAATACCAGATACCGAGCTACAACAACTGGTATTACCAACAGGATCTGGAACCCGCCTATCGCTACTACAAGCGCATGTTAAAAGTCCTGCAGTGGAAGAATCCCCGGCAACACTGGCTACTCAAAGCACCCTCGCACCTCGGTAACCTGCCCGTGCTGTTTCGGGTGTTCCCTGATGCGCGAGTGGTGATTACCCACCGCGACCCCATTGTGGCGCAGGCATCAGTGACCAATCTGCTGGGGACCTTATACTGGATGCGCAGCAGCCAGGACTTTGATGCCCGTGCCTTCGAAAACCTGATGACGCCCGAAGCCGGTGCCGTGCGGCTCAATGCCGTCGTCGACCTGCTGGAAAACCAGCAGCTGCCGTCGTCACAAGTGCACAGCTTTCTATATCACGAGCTGATCAAGCAGCCGCTCGCCGCATTGGATGCGCTCTACCGGGAAATGGGCACGCCGCTGGACGCCGCCGGGCGCGAAGCCATGCAGGCCTACCTGGCACGCAAGCCCAAGGGCAAATTCGGTAAACATGAGTACAGCTTGAACTCGGAGAAGCGGGAGCTGTATCAGCGCTACCAGAAGTTTTTCGGCATACCTGACGAAACCTGAACCAGCGAGAAATGAACCCCCTTTACCTCACGCTCCGTGTAAAATCACCATGATCGCGCAAGACACAAGGACAGCTGCCACCCATGAATGCCACCGGAACCCTCTACACCGTCTCCGCCCCCAGCGGTGCCGGCAAAACCAGCCTGGTCAACGCCCTGCTGGAACGCAGCCCCTCGTTGCAGGTTTCAGTGTCACATACCACTCGCGCCCAGCGCCCGGGCGAGCAAGATGGGGTCAACTACCACTTTGTTGACGAAGCGCAATTCCTCGGCATGCTGGAAGAAGCAGCCTTCCTGGAGCACGCTCGCGTCTTTGGCAATCTGTACGGCACCTCACAGGCCTGGGTAGAGGCACAGCTTGCCGCCGGCACCGACGTTATCCTGGAAATTGACTGGCAAGGCGCGGCTCAGGTGAAGAGATTACTGCCCGCCACCTGCGGAATTTTTATCCTGCCACCGTCACGCGAAGCCCTGCAACAACGCCTCACAGGCCGAGGCCAGGACGGCCCCGCTGTGATTGCCAGCCGCCTGGCAGAAGCGGTGGAAGAAATGTCACACTATGTGCAGTCCGATTATCTGCTGGTGAACAATGTCTTCGAGGACGCATTAGCTGAACTCGACGCCATTGTGCTCAGCCAAAGGCTGCGCACGCCCCGCCAAGAGGAACTACTGAGCCCTCTGCTGCAGGACCTGCTCAAGGCCTGAGCACCGTCATCTGCATTATTCACACTGGGCCACGGGCACCACGCCCTATACTTTGTTGGCGCTTATCCGGGTATAATTAAGGGTTCTTTCACCCTGACAGGAATCATCAAACATGGCACGTGTAACCGTAGAAGACTGCCTGGAAAACGTCGACAACCGCTTTGAACTGGTCATGGTCGCCAGCAAGCGCGCTCGCCAAATCGCCACCGGCGGCAAAGATCCGCTGGTGAATGAAGAGTCAGACAAGCCCACTGTCATCGCCCTGCGCGAGATTGCGGAAGGCCTGATCAATGCGTCCATCCTCTCCCGCGACGAAGAGCGCGAGGCGGAAGACGAATTTGCCGAAGTCATGGGGTCCCACGAGTCGCTGTAATGCGCTCTGGGCAACTGAGGTAGGCAGGTAGCGCGGCATGCAAACCATCGATGCCCTCGACTCCACTCTGCGCAGTTATCTGAACCCGGCGCAGGCACAACAGGTACGCCGGGCATATTATTTCGCTGAACAAGCTCACTTCGGTCAAATTCGGCGCAGCGGTGAGCCCTACGTGACTCACCCGCTGGCCGTCGCCGGCATTCTCGCCGACATGCACATGGACCATCAGAGCCTGATGGCAGCCATGTTGCACGATGTGATTGAAGATACCGGCATCGAAAAAGACTCCATCGGCAAGCAATTCGGCCCGGCCGTTGCCGAGCTTGTGGACGGCGTCAGCAAGCTGACGCAGATGGAGTTCGGGTCGCTGGCCGAAAGGCAGGCGGAGAACTTCCAGAAAATGGCGCTGGCCATGGCGCGCGATATTCGCGTCATTCTGGTCAAGCTGGCCGACCGTCTGCACAATATGCGTACACTTGGCGTTTTGCCGCAGGACAAAGCGCGGCGTATCGCCCGTGAGACTCTGGAAATCTACGCGCCTATCGCCATGCGCCTCGGCATGAATGCCGTGCGCATGGAGTTTGAAGACCTGGGCTTCAGTGCGCTGTACCCAATGCGCGCCACGCGCATTCGGGCGGCTATCCGCGCCAGTGGCGGTTATCGTAAAGAGCTGGTGGACAAAATTCGCCACCAAATAGAATCCACATTAGAGCAAGAAGGCCATGACGTTGAAGTCATAGGCCGTGAGAAACACCTATACAGCATCTACAGCAAAATGAAATCCAAGAAGAAGTCTTTCTCGGAAATCATGGATCTTTACGCCTTTCGCATCGTCGTAGACTCAGTAGATACCTGCTATCGGGTGCTAGGTTCCGTGCATAGCCTTTACAAACCGGTGCCTGGTGAGTTCAGCGACTACATTGCCATCCCCAAGGCCAACGGCTACCAGTCACTGCACACCATACTAATGGGTATGCACGGCGTGCCCATTGAAATTCAGATTCGCACACGCGAAATGGAAGAAATGGCCAACAAAGGCATTGCCGCGCACTGGCTGTACAAAAGCGATGGCCAGTCAGCAAATGGCAGCCAGGCCCGAGCGCGAGAGTGGGTGCAGGGCTTGCTGGAGATGCAGCAGCGGGCCGGTAACTCGCTGGAATTTATTGAAAGCGTCAAGATCGACCTGTTCCCCGACGAGATCTATGTGTTCACGCCAAAAGGGCGCATCCTCGAGCTGCCTCGCGGGGCCACACCGGTCGACTTTGCCTTTGCAGTGCACACCGATGTCGGCAACAGCTGCGTCGCCTGCCGCATCAATCGCCGCCTGGCACCCCTGTCGGAGCCGCTGGAAAGCGGCCAAACCGTTGAAATTCTGACCGCGCCCGGCGCAAGGCCAAACCCATCCTGGTTCAACTATGCGGTAACCGCCAAAGCGCGCACAAACATTCGCCACTTCCTCAAGCACCAGACTCGGGAAGACTCGGTAGCACTCGGCAAGCGCCTGCTCGACAAGGCATTGCAGGCTTTCGACAGCGGCCTCGAACAGCTACCCCAGGACCGCCTGCAGGACTATCTTTCCGGCAACGACTACAGTGCTCTTGATGACCTGCTGGAAGATATCGCGCGAGGCAACCGGCTACCGCCGATCACAGCCCAGCAAATTCTCGGGGAATTCGCCGAAGTGACCGAAGCCACCGGGCGCAAATTGCAGCCGGTGGCTATTCGCGGCACCGAAGGTTTCATGGTCACCTACGCGCGCTGCTGCCACCCTATCCCCGGCGACCCCATTGTGGGCTACCTCAGTTCGGAAAAAGGCATGGTCGTACACCGGGAGCGTTGCAAAAACCTGGCCGAAATGCGCGACAACCGCGAGCGGCTGGTGGCTCTGCGCTGGGATGAGCACGTGCAAGGGGAGTACCTCACAGAACTGCGTATTGAGGTCGAAAACCGGCGCGGCATGATTGCCGTACTCGCTACCCGCATCAACAGCATGGGCGTGAACATCGAGAAAATTTCCACCGAGGACAAAGACTATCAGTTCACGTTTGTCGACCTTGCAATGCAAGTGAGCAATCGCGTCCACCTCGCCAACATTATGAAGCGCCTGCGCACGGTAAACTCTGTGCGGCGCGTTTCAAGACTCAAGAATGAAGCGCCCTCGCGGCGCAAATCGGGAGCAAACCGTTGACCAATCGAGCCATTATTTCCACACCCAACGCACCTGAGGCCATCGGCCCCTATTCACAGGCGGTTAAAGTCGGCAACACCGTCTGGCTGTCGGGCCAGATTCCGCTGGTGCCGGGCAGCATGGAATTGATCACCGGCGATATCCGTGCGCAAGCCAGGCAAGTGTTTACCAATATGGCGGCGGTGGCCGAAGCTGCCGGTGGGACTCTGAATAACGCCGTGAAAATCAATATCTCGCTGACCGATATGGCCGATTTCGGCGCCGTCAACGAGGTGATGACCGAGTTCCTGCAGCCGCCCTTTCCAGCGCGCGCCTGCGTGCAAGTTGCCGGTTTGCCGAAAGGTGTCGCCATCGAGGTCGAGGCCATTCTCGCCGTCTAGCCTGACCGCGGGAAACGCGATTCAGGGCCTGTTGTCAGCGGCTGTATTGATGGGCGACAGGGTATGTAAGCCATGCACAAAGCCTGCCGAATTGACTGACATATAAGCCTCTCCTTGGCGGTAAATAGGCGTACATTCCTCTACTCCCTCGCGCTCTGGCAGCCCACTGGCAATCACCACACAGCGGCTATCAGCCGCAGCGCGCCAGTGCCCGGTAACAGTTCCTGAGCCTGTTTTTGTGCGCCATTCACTGCGGAAACGCCCGTCCACAAACCAGTAGTTCACGGCGCCGCCACCTCGCCCATCCTGCACCTGGCCTTCATCGCGGACATTGGAAAATGCCGCCACAATCTCACTGGTCGTCAGCCGCACTGCATCAGCGGGCAGGGGCAGCTGTGCGGCAGCCAGGCACGCCCAGCCCAGCTGCAGAGCGGCCGCCGCGCACAGGGCAGCGTGTCGTTTTTTCAGTCTGCTCGCTTTCATCTCTCGCACAATCCTAGGGTTTTTCAGCATCAGCGGCGCCGGCTATATAGGCACCCAAGGCCGCGCCATAGCCTGCGCGATAGTCTGGGAACTGCAACACATACCCGCTTTCGTGCAGCGCGATGTTGCGGCAGCGCTTGTGCCCGGAACTGCGCGGCGTTGGCGCTCCGGTGCGCCACTGCGTCAGCCCTAGCGTTCGAGCCAGCCAGGTTTCCACGGCAAATTGAGGGGCCGGGTCGTTATCCACAGCAATCATGCGCGGTGGTGGTGCCACGCCCTGCGCCCAGCGCTGCAATAGCCAGGCCAGCAAGCCGCCCACGTCATCCCTGTGAATACGGTTGCTATAGCGCACGGGTGACTCTGCGCACAGCTCACCACGGGCAACACGCCGCAGCAGGAAGCCGTTCGGGTCACCATAAATACCGGCACTGCGCACCGTGCAGCTGGGGTGGGGCGAAGCCAACAACTGGCGCTCGGCTTCAATAATGGCCAGGGCCGCGGGGTCGTTGGTCACTAGCGGGCTGTCATCCTCAACCCAACCGCCGTCCACTTCACCGTAAACTCGGGTACTGGACACCATAATAATGCCTGACGGACGGTGCTCGCCAAGGCCGTGCAAAACGGCGCGCAGCGCATCGCTGAAACCTGCTTTATAACCTGCCTCGCCGCTACCCGCGGGCTTCAAGGTGAGCAGTATAAAATCGGGGGCCAGAGTTTGTAGCACCGAGAAGTCGGCATCTGCTGCGGCATAGTCCGCTGCAAGGCCCGCGAACCCGGCGGGCAATTTGCCAATATCGCGGCGCAAACCCGTTACCGACCAGCCCGCTTCGAGCAAGATCGCTCCCGCGCGGGCCCCCAGATCGCCACAGCCGACAATCAGTACACTTTTATTCTTCATCTCACCTTCCATGACTGGTTACACTACGATGCTTTAAGCTGCGCACGCCAGGGTGCATTGTAACCCTGCACGCATCCGAAGCCGACGAGCTGGATAGGGGCCATTTTGGCAGTACTTGAACCGATACCGGTAACCACTCTGCGCGGCGTAGGCCCACGGCTGGCCATGCAGTTGGCCGATTACGGCATCACTCAGGTTGAAGACCTGTTGTTTCATCTGCCTTTGCGCTATCAGGATCGCACACGAGTAACGCCGATTGCCGGCCTGCAGGACGGCAGCGAGGTGTCTGTTGAAGGCGAAGTGCGGCTGGCGGATATCGTCTTTGGTAGGCGCCGCAGCCTGGTAGCGCGTATTCAGGACGGTACGGGCACGCTCACTCTGCGCTTTTTCCACTTCAGCGCGGCACAGAAGAACAGCCTGCAGCCCGGCACACGCCTGCGCTGCTTTGGGCAAGTACGCCGGGGTGCCAACGGCTTTGAAATCTTTCACCCGGAGTACCGGGCATTGGAAGCAGGCGAGGGCAGTGGCACCGCACGTAGCACGGGCGAAGACACGCTCACGCCGGTCTACCCAACCACCACGGGCATTGGCCAGGCGCAGTGGCGTAAACTGTGCAGCCAGGCACTGGCCTTTTTACAGCGGGCTCAGCCGCGCGACCTGTTGCCCGCCAACAGCGGGCAAACCTTTACGCTGGTGGAGGCCCTTCAGTACCTCCATGCACCACCGCCCGACGCACCGCTGGAAGCACTCCTCGCTGGCAGCCACCCCGCACAGCTGCGCCTGGCACTGGAAGAACTGGTGGCCCATCACTTGTCGCTATTGCGGCTGCGCGCGCGCCAACAGTCTGCTCCCGCGCCAGCACTGCGGATAAAAGCAGGGCAGGCTTTACAGCAGACTCTGTTACGAAGCCTGCCCTTCAGCCCAACCGGTGCCCAGCAGCGAGTGATGCAAGAAATCGCCGCTGATCTCGCCCGTCCCATACCCATGCTGCGTTTGGTACAGGGTGATGTGGGGTCGGGCAAAACACTGGTCGCAGCACATGCGGCGCTACAGGCCATCGCTAGCGGCTATCAAGTGGCGCTTATGGCGCCTACGGAAATCCTCGCCGAGCAACACCGGCTTAACTTTGAGGGCTGGTTTGGCCCGCTGGGCATTACCGTCGAGTGGCTTAGCGGGCGCGTCAAAGGCAAAGCTCGCGAAGCGGCTACCGCCCGGCTCGCAAGGGGCGAAGCGGCACTGGCGGTAGGCACGCATGCACTGTTTCAGGAGTCAGTTGCATTCCAAAACTTAGGCTTGGTGATGGTGGATGAGCAACACAAATTCGGCGTCCACCAGCGCCTGGCGCTGAGCCAGAAGGCAGGGGTCAACGGGCGGCCACACCAGCTGGTGCTCACCGCCACACCGATCCCCCGCACCCTGTCCATGGTCGCCTACGCCGATTTGGATTTCTCAGTGATTGATGAACTGCCCCCGGGCCGCGAACCGGTAACCACTGTGTTGGTGGACAGCCAAAGGCGCGAACAGGTCGTCGACCGAGTCGCCAATGCCTGCAGCGACGGACGTCAGGCCTACTGGGTCTGCACGCTCATCGAAGAAAGCGACTCACTACAGGCACAAGCGGCCGAGGCCACGGCTGAGAAGCTGCGCGAGGCCCTACCCAACTTGCACGTTGGCCTGGTGCACGGGCGTATGAAACCCGCGGAAAAAGCGGCGGTCATGGCCGCTTTTAAAGCCGGTGACGTAGCCTTGCTGGTTGCAACTACGGTCATCGAGGTCGGCGTGGACGTGCCCAATGCGAGCCTGATGATTATCGAAAATCCCGAGCGGCTGGGCCTGGCCCAGCTGCATCAACTGCGCGGCCGGGTAGGCCGCGGCGGCGGCGCCAGCCACTGTGTACTGCTCTACCAGTCGCCTTTATCGCGCAGCAGCCAACAGCGTCTGGTCGCCATGCGCGAAAGCAACGACGGCTTTTACATTGCGGAAAAAGACCTCGAGTTGCGCGGCCCGGGGGAAGTGCTTGGCACGCGGCAAACCGGCCTGCTCGCCTTTCGCATTGCCGAACTCCCCACCCATAACCACCTGCTAGATGCGGTGCAATCGATTGCCCATACCCTGCAACAGGGCGATGAAGCCGTTATTGAGGCTTTGATCCAGCGCTGGACGGCGAACCGGGAAAAGTTCGCGGAGGTTTGAGCGCCCTAAAGGGCCTGCCACTGCGCCAACTGCGCCGCTAAAGCCGCGCGGCCAATACTGTTCAAACGCGTGATGTTGGCCTCAGGAATCTGTTCCGGATGCGGCCAGGAGGCCAGCGCCCTTTCCAGCATATCCTCTCGCAGCAGGTGAATCACCGGCAACGGTGCGCGATTGCTGTAATGGCTGGCGGCTATAGCGGGCTCACCGGCAAACTGGTACTCCGGGTGAAAGCTGGCCAGCTGGATAATGCCCTCAAGGCCCGCCGCAAGCAGCAGCGCGTTGGCGTGATCGAGGAAATCCAGGTAATCATCAAATGAGGCCAGAGCCGCCGTAAAGGCCAGCAAGGTTGTAGCGATATCGGCTTCGGAACTGCTATGCAAAACATCCAGCTCCGCGAGCACGCAGGCCTGCATGGCCTGCTGGCCAGCGGGGCTGTCGTCGGCTTCGCACACCACAACACGCAGCGCGGGCGACCCCAACAAGGGCCGCGCGAAAGGGCACAGGTTCAAACCGACCACGCTGTCTTCCAGCCAAGCCCGCAACTGCACACGGGCCCGTTCGGAATCCAGCGCTGTAAGGCTCAGGGCAGGATCGCCGGCAGCGCCTTTTGCAGTTCAATCTTGGCCCGGGTGGCGTCACCCGTGAGCGCAAAACCGAGCAAGTCGCCCGCTGCATCGCGAAACTCGGCGCGCACGTTGCTGCCATCCGCATCGATCTGCCACTCGCCTGTGGCACCGGCAGCAGGGGGGGCCACCACCACCGGGCAGGCCGGCGTTTTGATGGTGACCGGCATGGGCGGGTACACCACTTCCGTGGGTTCACCCGCGAGGGTTTTGCCCAGCGCTCGTGAACAAGCCACCAGCGGAGCCACGTACACCAAGACGTGGCCAGCAACTTCCGCACAATCACCCAGGGCATAGACATTCGGCGCGCTGGTTTCCAGCAGGCGGTTGGTCACAATGCCGCGATTGACCTCAAGGCCGGCGGCTTTGGCAAGGTCGACGCGAGGGCGTACACCCACGGCCGACACAACCAAGTCTGCGGCAATGCTATGGCCATTGTTCAGCGACACCACCACACCCTGCTCGGCGCGATTCACCGCGGTGACTAGAGGCCCAAAATGGAACTTGGCGCCTTTGGCCTCCAGCGCTGCTTGCACGGCCTTGCCCGCTGGCTCTGGCAACAGCGTAGGCAGGCAATAGCTCAACGGGTCCACCGCCTCCACTTCGTAGCCGCCGTTTAGCAGGTCATTGGTGAATTCACAGCCAATCAGCCCGCCGCCAATAATGCACACTTTGCGCACATCGTTCTTCTTCATGGCGGTGCGGAAATCGTCGTAGTCGAGCAGGTCATTGACTGAATAGACCAGTTCGAGACCATCGCCTTCGATGGGCGGCCGAATCGTTTGTGCGCCGAGCGCCAGCACCAGCTTACCGTAGTGAATCGCCGTCTCGGCGTCACCGACGCGTATCACCTGCGCCGCGATATCAATACCCGCGACCCGGGTCATGGTCCACACGCTGGCCTTCAGCTGCTTGGCCATGGAGCCTGCATCCAGCTGAGCGAGGTCATCGGCGGTGGTGTCTTTGGTATAGCCGGTGGACAGCATGGGCTTGGAGTAAGAGCGGCCATCATCCGAAGTAATGAGAATCAACGGTGTTTCGCTGTCGTACTTGCGAAACTCCTTGGCGACGCCGTAACCGGCCAGGCCAGTGCCTACAATCACTACCGGAGGGTGTACCTTGTCCGCAACCGGCTCTTCGTGATGCGGAGTTTCGTCTACCGGAGCTTCTTCGATCAGCTCGAAGTCCTCCTTGCCAACGCCACAGTCGGGGCACAACCAATCCTCAGGCACATCTTCCCACTTGGTGCCCGGCGCAATGCCATCATCTGGCCAACCTTCTTTTTCGTCGTAGATTAGGCCGCAGACTATGCATTCCCACTTGCTCATAATGACACTCGCTCTCAGTCAGTTGGGCGGGCCGCCAATAAGAGAGCCGCGCAGTAGCACCGGCGGCGAAAGACGACCTGAATTGAGCGCAACACTATAAAGTTGTAGGAAAAATGTGCAAGCGCTTCGGTACAACGGCTTGGACAGAACCTTGGCCTATTTTTGCGGCCCGCGACGGTGGTGCTGTGGCTTAACACGCTTGCATGGCCTCGATAGCTGGCGCATGCTCCCGCCTTTGGCCTTTCCGGAGACCCCTGTATCGTGCCCGCCCCCCTGCCGGCAGACTCGGATCGCGACCCTCGTTGGCGCCCCGAGCCACAGTTTACGACCGCGGAGCTATCAGCGCCCTGCCGTCAATGGCTGCTTGACGATAGCTCTCTGACCGGGCGCCTGGTCGCTCTGCACGCCGGGACATTCAGCGTGCGCCGGCTTTACCAAGGCTGGGAAGTGCCGCTTCCGTCTGAACAGAGGCTGCTGCAAGTGCCAGCGCGGCAACGGGCGCTGGTGCGTGAGGTCGTCTTACAGCTGGATGCGCAGCCCGTCGTATTCGCGCGCAGCGTCTTTCCCATCAGCAGTTTGAGCGGTGAACTCTCTCACTTGCGCCGGCTGCAAAACCGCTCTCTAGGTGCCATCCTGTTCCGCTTTCCCGGCATGCAGCGCAGCCCCTTTGAGTTGGCCCAACTCAGCGGCAGCAGCGCCTACCTTGCTCCCTGGGTCAGCCAGGAAGCGCCCGCCTGGGCACGGCGTTCGTGCTTTAATATCAGTGGCAAACGCCTGCTGGTCAGCGAAGTGTTCCTGCAGGGGTTCACTCCTTGGGACTCATCACTGCCTGTGCACCGCAGCCAGCGCGGCACAGTGAGCGCTGCAATCCTCGGTATAAAGCAGTAAGCTTGCTGCTAATATCGCTGCAGCTCTGAACCATGTCCAAGCACATCTCCGCTCTCGCCCTCCTCAAGCTCACACGTTTTGATAGGCCTATTGGCACCCTGCTGTTGCTGTGGCCAACACTCGGAGCCCTGTGGATTGCCGCCGACGGGGTGCCAAGCCCCAAACTCCTGGTGATTTTTTGCCTGGGGACACTACTCATGCGCTCCGCCGGCTGCATCGTCAATGACCTGGCAGACCGCCACTGGGATGGCAGCGTTGCGCGCACCCGTGAGCGGCCACTCGTCACAGGGGAAGTCAGCGTCACGCAGGCGCGTGCGCTGTTCCTGGCTTTGTGTCTGGCAGCCTTCGGCCTGGTGCTGTTCACTAACACCCTGACCATCGCACTGTCGGTGGTGGGCCTGCTACTGGCCTCCACTTATCCGTTCATGAAGCGCTACACCTACTGGCCGCAGGTCGTTTTGGGCGCCGCCTTCTCCTGGGCTATCCCCATGGCCTTTGCCGCACAGTTGGAGGCACTGCCCTCGGCCCTGTGGCTGCTCTACATCGCCAACCTGCTGTGGACTATGGTCTACGACACGCAATATGCCATGGTCGACCGGGACGATGATGTGAAGGTAGGGATCAAATCCACCGCCGTACTGTTTGGCGAAGCCGATCGTCTGGT
>JANQUV010000123.1 GCA_030730585.1 Haliea sp. | reverse complement strand
TCAAGCGCCAATCTTGCCGCCGTCCTCCCGGGTAATCACCACCGTTGCCGAGCGCGGCAAGGTGGATGATGGCCCCGGCCAATGGCTATCCCACCGCCCAGCAGCAAAGGCCTTGGCAGCAGTGCTTGCACCCGGATGCTGGATATTCACAAACAGCGTTGTTTGATCGGGGGTACCGACGCAGCCGGTGATCTCGGCACCACGGGGGCCGGTGAGGAAGCGCCGCACTTCGCCGGTTTCGGGGTCGGCCGCCAGCAAAGCGTTATTGCCCAGCGCACTCCAGCCCTTGGTGTTGAGGTTCCCATCCGGGATGTCGGTTTGAATCCACAGCCTGCGATCGGCATCGAACCACAGCCCATCGGGGTTAGCCAGTATGCTATCAGCCGTTAACGGCTTGCCCTGCAGACCCCGCCCGTTGGGTTCGTCGCCCGCCAGCAGAAACAACTCCCAGGTGAACGTGCTGGCGCTGTGGTCACCGCCCGTTTCCTGCCAGCGCACAATCTGGCCGAACTCGTTCGCCGCGCGAGGATTGGGGCCCTGCGCCTGTTCGCCCGTGCGTCGCTCGTTCTTGGTCAAGCTGAAATAGACCTGCCCATCGCCGGGGTCCACTGCACCCCATTCGGGGCGATCCATGGGTGTAGCGCCGGCAAGGTCCGCCGCCCCGCGGCTATTGAGCAACACATCGGGAACCGACCCAAAGCCATTCGCAGCGCTCAGCCCATTCTGGCCGGGCACCAGCGCCAGCCACTCGCCTTGGCCGTTATTGTCGAAGCGCGCTGCGTACAAAGTCCCCTCATCCAGAAGCGCACCGTCCGCCGTAGCTGCGTGGAAAGGGCGCGCGGAGACGAACTTGTAAATATATTCAAAGCGCGAGTCGTCCCCGGAGTACAGCACGACTGGGCGCCCTTCCACCGCCGGCGCGAAGATCACGCCCTCGTGCGCAAAGCGGCCCAGGTGCGTACGCTTGACCGGCACACTGTTTGGATCAAAGGGGTCGATTTCGACCACCCAACCAAAGGCATGCGGTTCGTTGCGGAAATCCTCCCCGGCAGAAGCACCGCGCGAGCTGGCGTCAAAACGCGCAAACTGATCAGCGTCAGGCCCTGCGTTGGCAGCCGCCAAGTGCCAGCGCCAGCCACTGAGTGGCTCTACGCCATATCGGGTCAGCGAGGCAGGCGCCGGGCCTGCATCGCGCACGAAGTAGTAACGCCAGTTTTCCTCGCAAGCCAGATAAGTACCCCAGGGCGTAACCCCGTGCGCACAATTATTGAGAGTACCGCGGCCGTGTGTGCCCTCGGGGCTCCATGCGGTGCGCAGCCGCGGGTCACCGCGCAGGGGCCCACTGAAACGCATCGGCGTAGCCGCCGTAATACGCCGGTTGCGCGCGCCGCGTACCAGCTGCCAGGCGCCCCGCTCATCCCGACGGACGTGTGCAACGCTCACGCCGTGGGCATGAATCTCCTTAAGCACCTGTTCCGGGTCACGGCTGCCGTCCGCCCGCAATGGAACGTCAAAGACATTGAGCTTGAGGCCTGCGGCCGCGGCGTGTAGAAAGCGCGACTCGGCATATTCGTGGTTCATCACCAGCAGCCCGTCTGTAGAGCTGCCTTGCAGGGGAAAGAAATGCATGCCGTCGTGGTGGGAGCCCATCTGCTGCGCTTGCTCGGCAGCGGTGTTGTTTATGGCGAATGCCGGGTAATCGCCGCAGATGGGCTCCCCCCAAGGCAGCAGCACTTGCGCCCGATAACCCGCCGGCACGGTAATGCCGTCTGCGTTACTGGCGGGCACCGCTCCAAACCCCAACCTTGACGTTGGTACATCAAGGGCTGCATTGGGAGCTGCAGCAGGGGCAACTCCGTCAGCCGCAATAGCGCCCGCCGCGAGCGTCGGTTCCGAGCGTGACAAACCGCCGAAAACTGCAGCCAGCGCAACGCCCATACTTCTCAGCAGCACTTCTCTACGCTGATAGCGAGTGCTTACAACCTGCTGAAAAGCCGGTTGCGGTACCGGCGCATACAATGGCTCCTCGTTGGCAGCAAAGGCGGCATCGGCAGTGCCTGGCAGCATACGCTCGGGCATGAATCCTCCAAAATCCCCCACAGGGGAATGATTGGTTAAAAGGTTCGGCGCGCACCCTGCTAAAGGCCATGGTGCCCCACCGACGATATGACCATACAGAGTATCGACAAAGTGTGACGTTTATACTGATGATAAATCAAAGACGCCCCAAGAAGATTGAAAAAGACTGCTACACTGCGTGGCCAATTTGGCGACCTCAGCAGCTCTCACGTGACTCAGCTCAACCCCCGCCAGCGCGAAGCTGTGCGCTACATCGATGGCCCTCTCTTGGTCCTCGCCGGTGCCGGCAGCGGCAAAACCAGCGTGATCACCCGCAAAGTTGCCTACCTGGTACAGGAGTGCGGCATCCGCGCCGAGCGCATCGCCGCGGTCACCTTCACCAACAAAGCGGCCCGTGAAATGAAGGACCGCGTTCACGCCCTGCTCGGCGCGCAGGCGGCCGAGGGCCTCACCGTCAGCACGTTTCACCAACTCGGCCTGAAGATCATCCGCGAGGAGCGTAAAGCCCTGGAGATGAAGTCGGGCTTCTCCATTTTTGATGGAGAAGACAGCCGCAAGTTGATTCACGATCTGCTCATTCAGGAGCACGGCGCCGAAGGTGACAAAGCCGGCCTGATACAGCAGCGCATCTCCAACTGGAAAAATGACCGAATCCTGCCCGAAGCCGCCCTCGCCGCCGCCCAATCACCCTCGGACATTCTGTTTGCTCAGGCTTATCAGCGCTACCGGCGCGCGTTAAAGGCGTTTAATGCACTCGACTTTGACGACCTCATTCTGCTACCGACCATCCTCTTCGAGCACCAACCGGAGGTTTTAGAGAAGTGGCAGAATCGCCTGCACTACCTGCTGGTCGATGAGTATCAGGACACCAACGCCAGCCAGTACCTGCTGGTGCGACAGCTGGTGGGGCTGCGCGGCGCTCTCACCGTGGTCGGCGATGACGACCAATCGATTTACGCCTGGCGCGGTGCCCGTCCAGAAAATCTGGCGCAGCTGCAAGAAGATTTTCGTGGCCTCAAACTGGTCAAACTGGAGCAGAACTACCGGTCTACGGCGCGTATTCTCAAGGCCGCCAACACCTTGATCGCCAATAACGAGCACGTGTTTCAAAAGCAGCTGTGGTGCGACCTGGGTGCCGGCGAACCGCTGCGGGTGCTGCGCTGTGCGGATGAGCAACAGGAAGTGGACCAGGTGGTGGCGGAGATCCTCGACCACAAGCTGCGCAAGCGCACCCGCTTTGGCGACTACGCCATACTCTACCGTGGCAACCATCAGTCACGGTTGCTGGAGCTTGCCTTGCAGCAACAGCAGGTGCCCTACCATTTAAGCGGCGGCACCTCGTTCTTTGCCCGCAATGAAGTGAAGGACATCATGGCCTACTTGCGCCTGCTGGTGAACGAAAACGACGACAATGCTTTCCTGCGCATCGCCAACGTGCCACGGCGCAAGCTCGGCCCCTCAACATTGGAAGCACTGGGCACCTGCGCCACGCACCGTCACTGCAGCCTGAGCCAGGCCCTGCAGCACATTGACGCCAGCGCGTTGCCAGAAGTCGGCCTCAAGCGGCTGCGGGAATTCAACCAATGGCTGGGCGTACTGCGCAGGCGCAGCGAGGGCGGTGACGGCCTAGGCGCTATCCGCCAGCTGGTGCGCGACATCGACTACGCCGACTGGCTGCTGCAAATCAGCTCCAGCGAAGACGTGGCGGAACGCCGCATGGGCAATGTCACCTTCCTCATCGACAGCCTGGAGCGGGTAACGCGCGACGAAAATATCGGTCTGGATGAAGCGGTAAGCCGCCTGCTATTGCGCGACCTGCTGGAACAACAGGAAGAGGAAAAGGCGGGGCCAGACAGCGTGCAGTTAATGACTTTGCACGCCTCCAAAGGGCTGGAATTTCCTCATGTGTTTATCATCGGCATGGAAGAGAACCTGTTGCCACACCGCGTGAGCATTGAAGAAGACAACATTGCCGAAGAGCGGCGCTTGGCCTACGTGGGTATCACCCGCGCCCGCGAAACACTCACCATGACGATGGCGCTTAAGCGACGCCAATACGGCGAGCTGATTCGCTGCGAAGCCAGCCGCTTTTTGGATGAGCTGCCGCCGGAAGATTTGCAGTGGCAAGGCGGCGATGCCGACACGGCAGAGGCCAATGAACAGCGCGCCACCGAAACGCTAAGCAGCCTGAAGTCACTGTTTGCCTGAGTGCTAAACCTCTGCGCCCAGCACCCGACCCAGCATCGTGTTGCCTTCAATCGTCGTGCGGTTGATCACACGACGAATGCCGGGCTTGGTACCAGTGGTGCAATGCATGATGCGCCAGTTATCCCACAACACCAGATCACCCTGCTGCCATTGGTGGAAGTAATGAAAGTCTGACTTGCGGGTATGCGCAACCAGCCTTTCCAGCAGCTCAATCGCCTCATCGTTAGACAAACCAAACTGCTGCGGCGTCATCACCCGGTCCAGGAACTGCTCAACAATCCCAAGTACTTTGCGGCCACTGATCGGGTGCGTGTGCACCGCGGGGTACACCGCATCCGGGAAGTCCGGAAAACCGATGTCTGAGGGTTTTGTCGGGCTATAGGGCCCAGGCTCATAGCCCTCGAGATTCACGTAGCGCATGTGCCGGCGCTGCATACTAAAACTGTAGGCAACCTCGAGTTTTTCCAGCAGTGCTTTGGTGTCGTCGTCCAGGGCATCGTAAGCTTTGGCCAGATCGCCAAAGCCTGTCAGGCCATCTTCTGCCGCCACGGTGACGGCGGTCAGCACCGCGCCATGGTTAGGCTTGGCGGTGTAGTGCAGGTCGATGTGCCAGTCGAGGCGCCCGACTATTTTTTCGCCCTTGTAGAACGCTGTGGAATATTGGTCTTTGTCACCGCCATTTTCCAATACAAACAACTCCGGATTCTCATCCGAGGTGTTCACTTTCAGCGGGTGCATTTCCAAAGGGCCAAACACGCGGCTAAAGGCAATTTGGTTTTCCGGGGTAATCGCTTGCCCGCGAATCAGTAGCATGCCGTGTTCGTACCACAGTGCTTTCAGTTCTGCGGCAAGCTCGTCAGAAACAGGCTCGTTGATATCAAAACCGGAGACTTCTGCACCGATATTGGCAAGCGGCTTTACAGTCAGGCTCATCGTCATTTCCTATTCCAGAATGCTGGGATCTAAACGCAATTCGCGGCGGGCCATTGCTTCAAACAAGAAGGGGAAACCGTTGGGATCCGTGATGCTCACTTTCTCGACCACCTCATCACTGAGTGGTTCGGCACCACCCAGCAACTCTACTTCGTAGGCACGCTTGCAACGCCACTCCAGAGTGATGACGCGCAGATGCGCCTGGCGCAGATCTTTACCGACCACCAGCGCCCCATGATTAGCCAGCAACGCCCACTTCGAGTTACCCAGCGCTTCAGCCGCAGACAGCGTAGTGGCCTCGTCCTCGAAGGTGCCGCGGTATTCGTTGTACACCGGAAGCTCCAGTCCACAGTGTGCCCCGGTTTGATCATAGATCGGCGGTGTGCGCTGCAAATTGGCCCAGATGCCGCTCCAATGGGTGTGATTGTGAATCACTACGTTCACTTCCGGACGCAGGTCATGCAGCTGTATGTGCAAGCCAATAGCCGGGGTAATATTCCACTCGCCGTCAATAATCTTGCCATGCGCGTCGAGGGTCATGATGTCGCTGGCGGTCAGTTCGTCCCACGCCAATTCCCAGGGGTTGGTTAATATGGTGCCGTCGCGTTGGCGCCAGGTGATGTGGCCGGCTATGTGCTCATTCCAGCCCTCGCGGAACAGCATGCGACACATTAGGGCAACCTGGGCTTTCGCGCTTAGCTCAGGCAGCAGTGGCCGCCGGCCGGGCTGCGGTGCAAAGCGCTCCACCATGGCCTGGTTCAAACCATCATATTTTTTCATTGCAGTGCTCCTTCCGGTGAATTTGTTATTGTGCTGACCCGGCCACCGCCTGATTTTCCGGGACTGCTCTGCGCGCTATCATACCGAGCGCGCATATGAGTTATGGCCAATAATAAAGAAACCGCTTGGTTCAGGCATGGCGAATTCGGCCAGTTGTATGGCCGATCACGCCACTCGCTACCGAGCGCAGCAAGGGCTTAGCGAAACAGCCGCGCTCTGAATTCACTGGGTGATAGGCCAGTCCATTTTTTGAACGCCCGGTGGAACCCCGAGCTATCGGCATAGCCCAACTGATGCGCTACGTGCGTGATGCTCAAGCGGGGATGGCTGAGATAGCGCCGTGCGTGAATTTCGCGCACTTGGTCGACCAGGTGTTGGTACTGCCAGCCCTGCGCCTGCAGTTTGCGGCTCAAGGTGCGCACACTGCAGTGCAACAACTCGGCACATCGGTCCAGGCTTGGCGGGTCAGCAGAGTTCTCAGCAATAATCTGCCATACGCGCCAGGCCATATCTCCCTGGCTGCGACTGATACTGGTTTCTTCGCAGAGCCTGGCATACAGGGCGGCGCTTTGTGGGCTGGACTGAGGGAGTGGCTTGTCGAGGATGTCGGCTGCAAAAAACAGCTGGATGGCCGCACTGTCAAACTGTATCGGAGCCCTAAAAATAGCAGTGTAATTCTCACTGTGGACGGGGGCCGGGTAGTCGAGCTTCAGTGCTGTCACGGGCAGGGCCTGGCCCAGCACCCAGCGGGAGGTGGTGATAATCGCCGCCAGCAACTCTTCAACAACCAGCAGCCGCAGTTCGCCTAAACTATCGTGCGCGTGAATTTGATAACAGCCCTGGCCGTCAATCTCGCTGAAGGCGGTAACCAGCTGAAAGCCCGAGAAGCGCCCGGGGTAGTTCTGGAAGCGTAGCCCGTGCGTAATCGACTCGCGCAGTGTCGCGCTGCTCATCATAAGGTAAGCCAGCTGGTCGAGTGTGGCAATCGAGCGATGCAGGCCAAGCTGCAGCCCCAGCTGCCCTTTCACCTGCGACTGCGCATCCAGCAGCACAGCACGGTGGCTGGCTTCACTGATACGCGTGTCGGCCTGATACAACTGATCAACATCCACGCCGTGACGCCTTGCCAGCGATGGGGCATCAATTCCAAGGCCGGCCAGGTAGTCCAACAGCCATGCCATATAGCGCGCGTCAGTGTTAATACGGGGTCAGCCTGTTTCACTAAAGCCCAAACGCCGCTTCAGGCGCTCGCGCAGCGTTTGGACAATGGCGTAGAAACCCGGGATAAAGAATGTCCCCACCAGCAGAGCGGCCAACATGCCGCCGAGCACCGTAATGCCCAGCGAGCGCTGACCAAACGCGCCGGCGCCGCTGGCAAACACCAGCGGCAGAATGCCCAGAATAAATGACACGGCCGTCATGCACACTGCGCGGAAACGCAGTTTCCCGGCCTGCGCCGCCGCTTCGAGAATCGTTTTCCCTCCCTCCTCACGCAAGGTACGTGCAAACTCGACAATCAGAATCGCGTTCTTTGCCGCCATCGCAATCAGCAAAACAAGGCCAATTTGCGCGTAAAGGTTCAAGGCTTGCCCGGTTAGCAGCAAGGCCAGAACCGCACCGCCAATCGCCATCGGCACGACGAGGACAATGGCTACTGGCATAGACCAGCTCTCGTATTGTGCCACCAAAAACAGATACACAAACACCAGCGCCAGGCCAAAACCCAGCCCCGCCGTATTGCCCGCCTGCCGCTCCTGAAAAGCAGCACCGGTCCAACTGATGCGATAACCCGCGGGCAAGTTGCCCGCTACAGCTTCGAAGGCTCGCATACCATCCCCCGTGCTTAGCCCGGGTGCGACGCTTCCCCGCACCGTCGCCGCACGGTAAAGGTTATAGCGCTGGGTGACATCCGGCCCCAAGGTCAGGCTGCTGCGCACCAAAGTACTCAGCGGCACCATCTCGCCGCTGCTGGATTTCAGGTAGAAATGCTCCAGCCCTTCAAGATCCGCACGGAAAGGCGCATCCGCCTGCATGGTCACTTGGTAGGTTTGGCCAAACTTGTTGAAGTCGTTGATATAAAGAGAGCCCAGCTGCGCCTGCAACGTCAGGAACACCTCACTCAGGGGAACCCCCAGATTCTTCGCTTTCACCCGGTCTACGTCGATAAAGTACTGTGGCACATTGGCGCGATAGGTGCTGAACACACCCGCCAAGGCCGGATGTGCATTGCTTTCAACAATGAAATTGTTGAGCACCGCTGCCAGCTCTGTGGGCCCGCGCGACAGCGTGTCCTGCAGCATCAACTCAAGCCCTCCCACTGCGCCCATACCAGGAATTGCCGGTGGCGCAATGGCCATCACCTGCGCTTCCGGCACCTGCTTGAAAGCCTGCCGGTTAATTCGCTGGGCCACATTGAACACCAGTTCCTCTGCGAGCTGCCGTTCATCCCAGTGCTTGAGTACGACAAACAGTGTGGCGGCATTGCTTGCCATGGCTCCGGTAAGGATGGAAAAGCCGGTGACCTCGGTTACGCTCTGCACGGCAGAATCGGTGGCGATAATATCCGAAACCTTGCGCACTGCGTCGCGGGTGCGCAGCAGGGAGGCGGCATCCGGAAGCTGGATATTGACCAGCAATGCGCCCTTGTCCTCATCCGGCACCAAGGCCGTGGGTGTGGCGATGACGCCCACGGCCAGCGCCGCCATCCAGGCCACAAAGATACACGCCACTACCAGCAATTTGCGCAGCACCCAGTCAACGCCGCGGGTGTAACCGCGCGTAATACGCTCAAAGAACGCGAGAAACCTGCGGTACCAGCCTGCATCGCGCTGGCCGCCCCGCTGCAGCAATAGCGCACACAGTGCAGGGCTCAAGGTGAGCGCGTTCAACGACGAAAACACCACCGCCACACAAATAGTCACGCCAAATTGGCGGTACATCTCGCCAGTAATGCCGGGCAAGGCTGCCACCGGCAAAAACACCGCCAACAGCACCAGCGTGGTGGCAATGATCGCACCGCCCACTTCCTGCATGGTCAGCAGCGCAGCGTCCCGCGGGTGCAAATCCGGGTCCTCACGCAGGTGACGATCGCAGTTCTCGATAACGAGGATTGCGTCATCCACCACTACACCAATGGCCAGAATAAGCGCGAACAGGGTCATGGTGTTGATCGACATATCGAGCAGGAAAAGTACGGCCAATGAGGACACCAGCGATACCGGAATGGTCACCGCGGGCACCAGGGTCGCCCGCAGGCTGCCAAGGAAGATAAAAGTAATCAGCACCACCAACAACACCGCAACCACCAGCGACTGCAGCACCTGAAATACCGCTGTAGCAACATAGCGTGTGGTGTCGTAGTTGATTTGGTAGGCCATACCAGCGGGGAATGCCTGCGCCTGCTCCGCCACCAATGCATCGACTGCGGCGCCCACTTCCAGCGCATTGGCGTCTGACGCCTGGTATAACGCTATATTCACCGCCGGGCGGCCACCGATTTCGCCGTAAAAACCGTAGGACGACTGGCCCAACTCCACCCTTGCCACGTCGCGCAAATAAATCGCCGAGCCATCCGCACGGGCGCGCAGAACGATGTTTTCAAACTCTTCCACATTCTGCAGACGGCCTTTCACCCGCAGCGTGAATTCGGTTTCCATGCGCTGATCAAAGGGTGGCCCACCAATTTTTCCCGCGGCCACCTGCACGTTCTGCTCGCGCAAGGCGGCTTGAATATCCGTTACCGAGAGGCCGCGATTGGCCATTTTGTCCGGATCCAACCACAGCCGCATTGCATAGTCTGCCTCACCCATAACCGTGGCACCGGATATTCCCGCTACGCGGCTAAGCGCGCCCACCACATTGATCTTGACGTAGTTGGACAGGAACTTGTAATCGAGAGACTCATCGGGTGATGTAAAGCTGATGATTTTCAGCATGTCCGGCGCGCGCTCAACAATCTTCAGCCCGCGTGCGGTGACCTCCGCTGGCAAGGCGGGTTCCGCCAGTTTCACCCGGTTTTGCACGCGCACCAACGCCATGTCCGCGTCAGTGCCAATGGCAAAGGTGATCGTCAGAGAATAGCTGCCATCGTTGGCGCTCTTTGACGACATATAGAGCATGTCTTCAACGCCGTTAACGGCATCTTCAATAGGCGCGCCAACCGCCATTTCCACCACTTCCGCCGCCGCACCGGGGTACACACCCGACACCACAATATTGGGTGGCGATATGGGCGGGTATTCGTTGACCGGCAACAGCGCCAAAGCCAGGCTGCCCAGCAGGGTGAACACAATGGAAATCACCAGCGCAAACTTCGGCCGCCTAATGAAAAAAGCGCTGAACATCAGCCGGCTCCGTCGACGGCGACGCCCACTGTGGCGGTAATCTCCACCAGCATACCCGGGCGCACCTGCTGCAGGCCGCGCACAATGACGCGGTCCCCTGCTTCAAGCCCACCAGTCACCAGAATCATGTCATCGAAGCGATCGCCCAGTTGCAGGTTATTGCGCACCACCGTGCTGTTGGCGTCAACCACCAACACAAACGTACCCTGCTGGTCAGCTTGCACCGCGGCCAGAGGCACAAAAAGTCCGTCCCTGAGCATCGTATCCTGCAGCGTTACCCGCACATATTGCCCTGGCACCAGCAGCCCGTAGGGGTTAGGAATACGCGCGCGCGCCTCCATGGTGCCGGTGGCCTCGTCAATCCGGTTACCGAAGTAGTCAATCCTGCCAACTTCCGGGTACTGCAATCCGTCGGCAAGCTCCAAGGTCACCTCAATACCCTTTAGGTCGCTCACCGTCGGGTTGGCCTTTACTCGCTGGCTGATTTGGTCGATATAGGTCGCCTCCGACACTTGAAACAGCGCTTCGATCGGGTCGACGCTAACCAGCGTGGTGAGATCCCCGCTGCCCGGCCCCACCAGGTCCCCCGGGCTCACCTGACTACGACCAATGCGGCCTGACAGTGGCGCCTTGATGGTGGTGAAGCCCAAATTCACCTGCGCTGCGGTCACTTGCGCCCCCGCCGCCTCAATGCGGGCATCAGCATCCAGTTTCTGCGCGGTCAGGTTATCCATCTCAACTTGGGAGATTGCGCCCTTGGGCAATAACTCGAGGCCTCGCCGGTAATTGCGCTCAGCGTTGGTCTGATTGGCTTTGGCCGCGGCCAAATCGGCACTGGCTATTGCCAACGCAGCGACGTATTCAGAGGGATCTATCACGTACAAAACCGCGCCGGCTTGCACCTGCTCACCTTCGTTAAATGTGCGTTCGAGCAGGTAGCCACTGACGCTGGCACGGATAGCCACATCGTCTTTGGCGACCAAGCGCCCGACGTAAACCGAGCGGGCCTGGTAGGGCTCGATGCGAACGTTATCCACCACAACTCCGATGAGTGGCGGTGTGGAAGCAGGCTCAGAGCAAGCCAAAACCAGAAACATGGGCAGCGCGGCCAACATGCGGCCCAGAGACTTGATGTGTGGCAAGCGAGTATCCCCCATGTGTTCCGTCCCACACTGTACCAGAGGCTGAGAAGCGCAGAAATACGGCCCATACATATCGCGGCAGCTGCCTGGCAGGAAATCGAGGCAAAAAAAACCGCCCGGCCGAAGCGGGGCGGTTTTCATAACTGGGGTGCCCTACCGGCTGCTATCGACCATATAATCCACTGCAGCAACCACTTCTTCATCGGAGCAGCTCATACAGCCGCCCTTGGCGATCATGCCGGTGCCTGGAATGCCGTTAATACCATGATCGTGAAGCACGTCGTCGCCCTTGGTGATACGTTCAGCCCAGGCGACGACATCACCGACCACGGGCGCGCCAGCCGCGCCAGTCATATGACAAGCCATGCAGGCCGCGTTATATACCTCTTCACCGGAGCGGGCCATCGCCGCGCCACCAGCGGCAACAGCACCACCGCAGGTGGTGTCACCTTGCAAACACACCTCACCCATAGGCTTGATACGCTCGGCAATCGCTGCCCGCTGGGCATCCGACAGGTCGATAGCGCTGGCTGCCATGGCTGCACACAGCGCAACTATACTGACTACAATTCGGCTCATCACACACAAATCCTCAATTCACTGGCCGCGCATTATAGCCAGTTCTGCGCCGGGGGAAAACTCAACATTCTGCACTCGGCAATATACAAGGCTAGATTCTGCATGGCTGGCACCCGCGCCTGATTTACCCTTACTATACCCGCGTCAAACTTACACCAATTGAGCCCCGCAAAGCAGCGCGGGCACGTCCACGATAAGGAGCCCGCCAATGAAGCTGTACACCTATGACCCTGCCCCTAACCCACGCCGCCTGCAGCTGTTCCTGGATTACAAAGGTATCCATATCGAGAGCGTGCAAATCGACATGATGAAGCAAGCGCAGTTTGAGGAGAGCTTCCGCAAGGTCAACCCCATGTGTACCTTACCCGCCTTGGTGCTTGATGATGGTACCGTGCTCACCGAGGTGATCGGTGCCTGTGTGTATTTGGAGGAAATCTACCCCGAGAAAGCGCTTCTGGGCACCACCGCATTGGAAAAAGCGCAGGTAATCAGCTGGAACCATCGCCTATTCAACAGCCTGTTTCACGCGATTGCCGAAGTGTTTCGCAATGGCAACCCGGCTTTCGCCGGCAGAGCACTGCCCGGGCCGATGGAAGTCGCCCAAATTCCCGCACTCGTTGACCGCGGACGACAGCGGCTGGAAGGAGCCTGGCGCATGGTCGACCGGGCGCTG
Organism: Haliea sp.; assembly: GCA_030730585.1. Classification (GTDB taxonomy): domain Bacteria; phylum Pseudomonadota; class Gammaproteobacteria; order Pseudomonadales; family Halieaceae; genus Haliea. The sequence goes on along the minus strand of JANQUV010000123.1, from coordinate 2,174 downwards.
GCCAAGAGCCCCTTTATCGCTGGCGAGCACTTTGCCTTCGCCGACATAGACCTGCTGGTTTGCGTTGAATTCGCCGGCTGGATCAAGGCCTCCGTACCCGACGAGTGCAAACATGTGCACGCCTGGCTACCTCGCGCCAAGGCAGCACTCGCGGGAAGCTAATCAACACCCGGCTCCGAACACGTCTGCGAGTGGTGATGGCCTATACCGCCATCACCGCTAGCACCGTTTTGCTTGGCGCATGCAGCGAGCCTGAACCTGACGCGGCGCTGGCAGATTATGTGCAACGGCTGGAACGCACCCTTGACCAAGCCCCGCCGGAAATTAAGGTGCCAGAGTTGCCGAGGCTGCCACCGCGTAGCGACCTGAGACTCACTCTGGAAAGTAGCAGCCTGGGCACTCTCGACTTCCTCTCCCTCACCGGTTGCGCGGTACAAGTCACCATCGGCAAGCGCAATAGCAGCCTGGGCATCATGGCAAGCGCCTCGCAACGCCTGCTGCTAGAGTTGGAGTTCCTGCAGCTAGCGCCAGAATGCATTGCCTTTCAGCGCACGCAGGGTGAAGAAACGCTCGCCAACCTTTTACAAAGTGCCCACCAACTGAAACAAGAGCAGCTGCCAGCACTCATTTTCAACGCCACGCTCGCCAGCCCGGAATACCGCGCCCTGTGGCGGCCACCGGAAGAGCTGGGGGACTACCCCGCCAACACCAGCAGCGAACCGCTGAATGCACTGGCTGCCATTAACGCCAGCGTTAGCCGCTGGCTAAGCGGTGATTATTCTGCTGACAACATTGCTTTCGAGATTCAGCTGAGCGAGGTGGCACAGGGAGACGGCGGAGCACTACTCAAGGCACTGGCACTGCAAGCGCGCTGGCTATACAGCGCAGACGCGCTGCTGGATATGCGCCGTGAAAAAGGCCCACTTTGCCAAGGCTTGCTGCGCCCTGCCGCCGTCGACACCCTGGGCAACGTCATCAGGAAGTACTTTGTCGGCGAAGTGCAGCCCTGGTCCGCTGGCCTCGGGCGGCGCCAGCATGAGCTGCTGCCGCTACTGGCCGAGCTCGAACAGCAGCTCAACACTGCCCTGCCCCCCACCTATCAGAGCTGGCAAGCGGCGCGTAACGCGCAACTGCTGGCATGGGCAGATGCACCACGCCGCCACGTGCAGGCACTGCAAACCACGCTCGAGCCCTGCGGAGGCTTAACGGGCCGCGCGGCCAGCGTTAAAAACGCGACTAACCCGGAAAAATAGCCGACAAAGTACTGGAAACTCCGGGGCACACTCAATGTCCAAGCACTATAAGCTCCGCAGCCCGGGGGGGCACCCATTACCCGGCAATCGAGGTTACTTGTGACAACTGCATACAACACACTCAGAATCAGCCTGCTCGGCGGCCTGGCATTGCTGCTAGCCGCTTGTGCCAGTGCCCCCCCAAAGCCCGACGTAGACTACAAACAAGACTACGACTTTAGCCAGGTTCGCAGCGTCGCCTTTTTGGAAAGCTCCGGCAGCGTGGCGGGCGACAACCCCTTGCAACTCAGCGACATGCAGAAAGACCGGGTGGACACTGCCATCCGCTATGCCTTGTCGCTGAAAGGCATCACCCTGGTGGATGATATTGCCGAAGCAGACATGCTGATTAGTTGGCATCTGCTTACCCAGTTCAAAACCGACGTGCAAACCTACGACAGCCCGGGCTATATGGGCATGTACTACGGCTACAATCGCTACAGCCTCTACAACTGCTGGTCCTGCATGGGCAGGTCAACCGACGTTAGCGTACGCGACTACACCGAGGGCACGTTTATCGTCGACATGATAGACCCGAAGCTTGAACGCTCAGTCTGGCGAGGCGTCACTCATTCACGCCTCACCGGCAAACAGCTACAGGATCAAGCACGCTACAACGAAGCAGCGGAGGTCATTTTTGCGGCTTTCCCGCCGGGCCTGGAAACGGTGACAGAAAACCAACACTAGGGTTATTCCGGACAAGCTCCCTGCGGCTCTATTGAGCGATTTGTAGGGCTTTGTTATAGTCCGCGTCCCCTTGCAGGGTGGGGCCCTCGGGCTCCAAAGCACTGCATGTATTAGTTTTCCGCCCGTAGCTCAGCTGGATAGAGCGCTGCCCTCCGGAGGCAGAGGTCAGAGGTTCGAATCCTCTCGGGCGGGCCA
>JANQUV010000122.1 GCA_030730585.1 Haliea sp. | reverse complement strand
TGGTGCGGAAGGAGAGACTCGAACTCTCACGCCTTGCGGCACTGGAACCTAAATCCAGCGCGTATACCAATTTCGCCACTTCCGCGTGTCGGGATACTGCCATTGCTAAACGGTGCAGTGCCAAACAACCTGCAAATACGCCGTAACGCCTTGATTCTTCTGGCTTAGGGAGCCTGAAAAACCTTATTTCTGAGTTCTAACAAGGCTGCGAATTCTGCCACAAAGCCGATTCAGGCACAACCGCGACGATCGCCTGAAAACCCTCTAACACCGCAGTTAATCCGTCAGGCAGGCAGGATCAAACACGTATTCTCCTCGCAACCAACCCACCACCTCCTGCGCGGCGCCGCCGGGCAGGGCTGCATACTCTGCTGCCAGCGCCTGACGGCGCTCTGGGGACATACTCTCCAGCCCCTGAGTACGAAATTCTTCCGCGTCGCGCTGCAAGCACTTCCAGACCGGCGCCCCGAGCAGGCGATCGAGAACGCCAGAGTCACTGCGCCCCTCACCGCCCTGCAGGCGCGCCAAACCCATCAGCGCCGGTAAGGAGCAGTGACCTTGCAGCATGGGGTTGCACAGATGACCGCGCAGTAACGCGGTACCGGGCTTCTGCGGACGCCCACTGAGCGGCTCCAGATACAGGTGCTGGCTGCGCTGTGCGCCATCATTCACGGGGTAATTGTCCCATAGCACCGGCGGGCGCCCCAGCACATCCACAGCGCGCTGCAGATCCTGCAACGTGATCGACTCGGAGCACACCTGGTTGCCTGTCCAGAACAGCCCTACTTCTGGGTCCAGCAACTGGCCCAACTCCGTCCAGTAGCCGGCAGGTCGTTGCCCAAAATGCCTTTCCAATACCGGATCGAAGGAATAATAGGTTGGACACACCAGCAATGCCTCCGCCAGGCTCCAGTGCCGCACATCGCTGACGATCTCAGCCTGACGAGCCGCCAGATCGGCTTGAGCGCCGGGCATATCATCGAACAGCACCGCCAACAGGGGGGCCTCGAGACTGTTCAAACGGGAAATCTTTTCCTGCAGCTGACGCTTCTGGGGCGCCGCGTAGTGACCATAGAGCGCAAACGGCGACAACCCGACTCCGAAAGTGAGGCTGCGCGCACGATAATGAGCGGCCAATGCAGCCAGCTCGGCCCACTGTGCGGCGGGCCAGTGCTCCTGCCAACGCTTACGCAGCCATGGATCTGCCTTCGGTGCGTACAAATAAGTATTGAGCCCCAGCGCAGGCAAAAAATTGGCATAGGCAAGCCGCAAGTCATGGCTCCAAGGGCGCCCATAGAACCCTTCCACTATGCCGGCCAGTACGCTAGTCGCCATCGGGACACTGCCTCTCATTCCAATTGAAGATATAAATCAAGCCGTTTATTCCGAATCAGCCTAATCATTAGTGCTCAGAGCTGTGGAAAATTACCCGTAATAGGCGATACTAAAGGTGTGGTTGCTTATCTCCTGACTCGCGTGAGCAGCCATTCGGGGTGCCTGACGCCCCGGCAAGGAATCAATTCCTTTTGTGTTTCACTCCTAATGGTTTTCTTGGGTCCCTCGCGGGGCCCATTTTTTTGCGGTACAGATTTACGGTACGAAAAAAAGCACCAGGCTACATGGTATGCGTGGGCCGGTCTGATGTTAGCGAACCCGCCAGATGGTTTTCGATTTTACTGTTGGCAGCGGCATCCTGCTCACTGAACTGCACTCCGATACCCGCGGTGCGGTTACCCTGAGCACCCCGGGGTGTCACCCACACCACCTTGCCCGAAATAGGGATTTTCTCCGGCTCATCCATCAAAGTCAGTAGCATGAACACGTCATCGCCCACCTTGTAGGTTTTATTGGTAGGCACGAACAAACCGCCATTGTGCAAAAACGGCATGTACGCGGAATACAATACCGCTTTGTCTTTGATGGTCAGCGACAATATGCCGTTGCGGCTACCCGCGGCAAGATCACTCATGGTGCTATCTCCTGTGAAGACGGACGCATGGTAGCACCGCTGCGCAGCGCATCAAAAGCCTCTGCGAGGCTTATCAGCACACTTTCCAGCGCTAACTGTGGGTTGGGGTTGGAACCCGCGGCAATGGCTGCCTGTAGCGCCTGCAAACGATCCAACAGCACAAAAAGCGCACGGGCACTGCGCAAACCCGGCTGCTCCTGCCGGCGCAGGTATAGCTGCAAAAACAACGCTATATCGCGCAGGGCTGGTGCCAGCTCAATCTGGGAAAACTGAGCGGCCACCTGAGGCACCGTTGCCTTCCCCCGCGCCAGGTCACCCAGCGAGCTGCGACGCTTGCGCAATTGTGCGGCACCATCGTGCGTATACAACTGTTCTGCCAGCAAGGGCACACCACCCGCCAACTCCAACAACTCGCTGGCAGCTGAGGGCTCCCCGGTGATCCGCGCAAGCCACGGCAAGCACTGCTCGCTGGCGGGCAAAGGCATATTCACCCGTTGGCAGCGCGATCGGACAGTTGCGGGCATGCCCTGAGGGCGCTCCGCTACCAGAATCAAATAAGTTTCTGCAGTGGGTTCTTCCAAACCTTTCAGTAGCGCGTTGGCCGCGCCGTTGGACATACGCTCCGCGGGTGACAACACCAGTACTTTGCGCAGGCCAAACCCCGCGGTACGAAAAATAAACGAGACCGCTTCACGCACGGGGTCGATGCGGATCACCTTGCTCGCACCTTCGGGCTGCAACCAGCGGAAATCACCGTGGCTGCCAGATTGGCTATAGCGGCAAGCGGCACACTCGCCACAGTTATGGCCCGCAGCTGGCTGATGACAAAGCAGAAACCGCGCCAGCGCCAAGGCAAGCCGTTCCTTACCAGTACCCGCCGGGCCCGCCAGTAGCAATGCGTGGGGCAACTGCCCGGCAGCCAGTTGCTCCTGCAGCCTGCTCCAAACAGCCCCCTGCCAAGGCAAAGGCGCACTAACCTGCGGCAAGTCCTGCAGATTCACCGGCCCACCGGATGGCGCGGGACCCAGCAGGCAAACAGCTCCTCGCAAATTTCCTGCAGCCTCGCCTGCACAGCCTCTAATGGCTGACTCGCGTCAACCAGGTGATAGCGGCCGCTACTCTCTTTCGCGAGCTGCAAATATGTATCGCGCACACGTTGAAAAAACGCCAATTCTTCTTGCTCGAAACGGTCCAACTCGCCGCGGCCACGGGCCCGTTCAAGGCCCGTCTCCACCGGTGCATCCAACAGCAGCGTGTAATCCGGCCGCAACTCACCTTGGACCAGTGTTTCGAGGGTGCGCACGGACGCCGCTGACATGCCGCGGCCGCCGCACTGGTAGGCATAGCTGGCATCCGTGAAGCGGTCACAGATCACCCATTTCCCTGCGAGCAGTGCGGGCTGAATAACCTCCTGCAGATGTTGTGCGCGCGCAGCGAACAACAGCAATAACTCGGCCATGGGGGCTACGGGTTCTTCGCGAAGCCGCAGGAGCACCTCACGAACATCCTCACCAAGACGCGTTCCACCTGGTTCGCGGGTAACCACAAGGTCGACGCCACGCGACTGCAGGTGCGCCTGCAGGTAAGCAATGTTAGTGGACTTACCCGCTCCTTCACCCCCTTCAAAGGTAATAAACAGGCCGCGCGCTGGTTGCATAGGTCAGGGGCTCTCCGGTGACGAACGATAATCTTTACGCCGTTTCAGCTGGTATTTACGCACAGCGCGCTCGTGGCCTTCAAGCGTTGCGCTAAATTCGTGACTCCCATCGCCACGAGCGACAAAAAACAGTGCGTCGCCCGCCGCAGGGTGCAGCGCCGCATGCAATGCCGCACGCCCCGGCAAGGCAATCGGCGTTGGCGGTAAGCCCGCATGCCGGTAGGTGTTGAAAATATTGTCGGCATCCCGCAAATGGTGGCGCCGTAAATTGCCGTCAAAGGCCTCGCCTAGCCCATAAATAATCGTAGGATCTGTTTGCAGGCGCATCCCTTGCTGCAAACGACGCACGAACACGCCCGCAATGTCACTGCGCTCATCGGGCACCCCGGTTTCACGCTCAATAATGGAAGCCATAATCAGTGCTTCGTACGGCGAGGCGTAGGGTAGATCGGGCGTGCGCGCCAGCCACTCTTCTTCAAGAGCCGCCACCAGGGCACGATGCGCACGGCGCATAATATCGAGATCACTATCACCTCGTTCGTAGCGGTAGGTCTCCGGCAAGAACATGCCCTCAACAGCCTCGAACGGCGCCACCAACTGCAGCAATGCAGGGTCCGTCGGGCCAGAAAGCACACTGTTCAAAGCAGGCTCCTGCGCAAGAATAGCAAGCGCCTGTGGAACCACAATGCCTTCAGGCAAGGTGACTTGGTATTGCACCACACTGCCGCTCACCAGTAGTAACAGCAAGGTTTCTCCGGTCAAGCCCGGCGCCAGCGCATATTCTCCACGCCGAATGCGTGCATCCAAGCCCTGGTAGCGTGCCCAGGCGCGTAACAGGATGGGGTGCGCCAGAACTCCCTGCGCCTGCAAGCGTTCCGCCACAGAACGCAAACTGTCGCCGCGCTGCACATTAAGCACAATGCCCTCTTCCGGCAGCATCAGCGGCGTTTGCCAGCGCAGCCAAACCTCCTGCGCAACGAGCACCAGGACAACGAACATCGCCGCCACCGACAGCAGCAGCCAGCGCAGCCATTCTTTCAACGGTCCAGCCATTCACAATAGGCTGTATGCAAAAGACGCGTGGCCGAATGATCGCTCCAACTGCGGTCGCGAAAAGTGCCAACCGCTCTAAGGCCAATGAGCGCATTGCAGTAAAAGACTTCCTTCGCCGCCAATAGTTGATGCAGTTGCAGGCGTACTTCAGCAGCTTGCAGGCCGCAAGCTGCTGCAAGATGATCCAACAGCAAACGGCGTCGCGTGCCCGCTATGCCGCCATCGACCAGTATTGGGGTTAGCAGCCGTTTACCCGCCACCATAAACAAATTACCCGCCGCTACCGAAAGCGGCGCACCCGACTGGTCCAACATGAGCACCTCATCAACACCGGCATCGACAGCATCTGCCGCCGCCAACACCTGCTCCAGACGATTCAAATGCTTGATACCCGCCAGCAGCGGTTGCTTGCCCCAACGCACGGCAGTTTCACCGAGCGCGGCCGGCGCAGCGAAGGCCAGAGGGTCGTGCTGCAGGTCCGACACACTAATCACAATCCTGGGCGGAGTATCCTGTGGCGGCGCATAGCCCCGGGGGCCGCCGCCGCGAGTGACGGTCAGGCGCAGTGCGGCGTATCCTTCAATGGTGGTATCCAGCGATTGCACTACTGTATCGAGAGTTTGCTGTGCCAGTGGCAAGGCAGCAGGCATGCGCAAGCAGGTCAGGCCAATGGCGAGACGTTCAAGGTGTAAATCGCGTAGAACAAGTCGGCCGTTGCGCAGCAAAAAGGTCTCGAAGACTCCGTCGCCGTAGGCAAAAGCGCGGTCTGGCAGCGGCAGTGCAGCAGACGGAACACCGTCAATCCATGTTGGGGACGTGGTTGTCACCCGGCCTGCATCAGCTGAGTTGGCTGAACAGAAGGGAGCCGTTAGTGCCGCCGAAACCAAAGGAATTAGACAGTGCGTGCCGAATGGTTCGTTGCTGCGCGATGTGCGGCACGTAATTCAGTACGCACCCCTCTTCCGGGTTGTCCAGATTGATCGTGGGTGGTGCCACTTGGTCGCGCAAAGCGAGAACGGAGAAAATCGCCTCCACCGCGCCCGCAGCGCCCAACAAATGCCCGATCATTGATTTGGTCGAACTCACCGCAACCGTTTCTGCTGCCTGGCCCAGCACCGTTTGTATCGCACGGGTTTCCGCAAGGTCGCCGGCGCTAGTAGAGGTGCCATGCGCATTGATATAGCCGATTTGATCCACAGGCACACCCGCATCTGCAATCGCGTTGCGCATAGCCGCGGCTGCACCGCGGCCATCTTCAGGAGGAAGCGTCATATGGTAGGCGTCGCCACTCATGCCAAAGCCGGTGACTTCGGCGTAAATACGCGCGCCGCGCGCTTTGGCCGATTCATATTCTTCGATCATCAGCACACCTGCGCCATCACCCAGCACGAAACCATCGCGGTCGCGGTCCCAGGGACGCGAGGCGGCGGTGGGATCGTCATTACGGGTTGATAAAGCCCGGGCAGCGGCGAAGCCACCCAACCCAACGGGTGTTGTTGCCATTTCGGCACCGCCAACGAGCATGGCATCGGCATCGCCCAACGCAATGAGACGCGCACCGAGCCCAATGTTGTGTGTGCCAGATGTGCAAGCCGTGACCACTGCCAAATTCGGGCCCTGCAGGTTGTAGAGCACCGACAAATTGCCCGAAATCATATTGATGATTGAGCCCGGAACGAAAAAAGGCGAGATTTTACGTGGCCCGGAGCGCGCAACGATCTCGGTATTTTTTTCAATCTGGCCAATACCGCCAATGCCCGAGCCTATTGAGCAGCCAATGCGATGGGCATTTTCATCGGTAACTTCCAGGCCAGAATCCAGCATGGCCTGTATGCCTGCCGCCATGCCAAACTGCACAAAGATATCCATTTTACGGGCATCTTTGTCACTGAAATACGGAGTTGTATCGAAACCACGAACACTGGCGCTAAAGCGTGTGCTGTAGGCTTCAACATCGAAGGCTACGATAGGCGCAACGCCGCTTTTGCCTGCAACAATATTTTTCCAGGTCTCTTGTACGTCCAACCCCAGAGGGCTAACCATACCGAGGCCTGTCACTACAACGCGTCTGCCAATCACCGAACACACTCCCAAATAGAATCAGGTGCTGGTAGCTTAAATAAGAAAAGCCGCTCTATCAAAACATAGAAACGGCTCTTCCAGTTACTGCGAGGCGAATCTCAGGAGAGATTGTCCTTGATGTAGTCGATAGCCAACTTCACCGTGGTGATTTTTTCGGCTTCTTCATCGGGGATTTCGGTCTCGAATTCTTCTTCGAGTGCCATAACCAGTTCAACTGTGTCCAGCGAGTCGGCGCCCAGATCTTCCACGAAGGAGGCTTCTGTCTGTACTTCTTCTTCTTTAACGCCCAGCTGCTCCGCAACGATCTTTTTTACGCGCTCTTCAATGCTGCTCATTTTATGTGTAACTCCTGACAAAAATATTCTGAATGAAACCTGGTCACCCGGTACGAGCGAGCATTTTACTCTGTTTTGCGCCGGAGTAATAAATTTTTTTTGGCCAAACACCGGCATGCCTGTGGGCGTTGTAAACAACACCCGCAGAACGCCGTTCAGGCCATGTTCATACCGCCATTGATATGTATCGTCTCTCCGGTGATATAGCCAGCCTGCTCACGACACAAAAACCCGACCAATGCACCAATCTCCTCTGCCTCACCCAAGCGTTCGAGAGGAATCTGCGACAACATGGCCTGACGCTGCTCATCGCTCAAGGCGCGCGTCATATCCGTATCAATAAAGCCCGGGGCCACGCAGTTGACGGTGACTGCACGCGTTCCAATCTCGCGCGCCAATGCTCGCGAGAAGCCTTCCACGCCGGCTTTACTGGCTGCATAGTTGCTTTGCCCCGCATTACCCATCGCTCCCACCACCGAAGTAATATTGACGATACGGCCCCAGCGGGCTTTGGTCATACCGCGCAGGCAGGCCTTGCTGACGCGATACACCGCGCTTAAATTGGTATCAATAACCGCCTGCCACTCGTCAGTCTTCATGCGCATGAGAAGATTATCGCGCGTGATACCCGCATTGTTCACCAACACCAGTGGCGCGCCAAACTGTTCGCCGATACCTTTTACCACCTTCTCCACCGCTGCCTGATCGGCCACATCCAGCGTCATGCCGCAGCCGTCAAACCGTCCCTCACGCAGATATTCACTGATGGCCGCCGCACCCGCTTCGGTGGTTGCCGTACCCACCACCAAAAAACCATCGCTCGCCAGTTGTTCTGCGATAGCCCGGCCAATACCGCGGCTGGCACCGGTTACCAGTGCCACTTTTTTATTGTCACTCATTGCTTGCCCCCCATGCTGTATTCATTCCAACCGACGCGTTCACGCCAACGCCGCGAGCGCATCGGCCATGCCTGCAGGCTCTTCCAAAGAGTGGCTCTGCAGAGCACTGTCGATACGCTTGTTCAAACCGCTCAGCACCTTACCAGGGCCGCACTCCACGACCTGCGTAACACCCTGGGCGGCAATATAAGCCATACAACGCGTCCACTGTACTGGGCTGTAAATCTGCTCTACCAGCAAGGCGCGAATGCGCTCGGGGTCGGACTCCGGCTGCGCATGCACATTGTGCACGACAGGAATGGCCGGGGCGTGCATGGTCACGGACGCCAGCGCCTCTTGCAAACGCTCACCTGCCGGGCGCATCAGCGCCGTATGGAAAGGCGCGGACACCGGCAGCGGCAGTGCACGCTTGGCGCCGCCCGCCTTTAACTCGGCTGATGCTCGCTCGACTGCCGCGGCGTGGCCGGCGATCACCACCTGCCCGGGGGAATTGAAATTGACCGCGGCGACCTCGCCCTCACCCGCGGCGCTGACCTCGGCACAGATTCGATTGATGCTGTCGTCATCCAGGCCGATGATCGCAGCCATGCCCCCCTGCCCCACGGGCACGGCAGTTTGCATAAACTCACCGCGCTGACGCACCAAGCGCAGAGCATCAGCAAATCCCAATGAGCCAGCACAGACCAGCGCCGAAAATTCACCCAAACTGTGCCCAGCCAACAGCGCAGGTGTAGCGCCACCCGCTTCACACCAGGCACGCCACAAGGCGACACTTGCCGTCAGTAGAACAGGCTGTGTGGTCGCCGTCAGATTCAATGCTTCTTGCGGCCCTCCCTGCACCAGGCTCCACACGTCCGTACCCAAGGCAGCAGACGCTTCCGCGAATGTTGCACGAACCGCGGGGAAGGCCGCATGAGCGGCTGCAAGCATACCGACCTTCTGCGAACCCTGACCGGGAAACACAAATGCACAATGACTCAGCGCCATACAGGGGTAACCTCCACAAGAAAGACCAGGTTAGCGCGCCGCCAGCGGCAGCGCTGTGTTAAAGCGAGTGCAGAACATACGGGGACGGGGAGCTAAAAACGCGAAACGGGAGCCTAAGCTCCCGTTTGAATCATTAACCACTGCCACCACGAAGACTGTACAACGCCCGTCGTGCAGGAAATGCGGCTAACGCTACTCGTCGTTACCGGTGTTGACCACTTTCTTGCCGCGATAGAAACCGTCGGCTGTCACGTGGTGACGACGATGGGTTTCACCGGACGTCTGGTCAACGCTCAGCGTAGGGCCGGTGAGTGAGTCGTGTGAACGACGCATACCGCGGCGTGAACGTGATTTTTTGTCCTGTTGAACAGCCATGTCTTACTCCTGATGGGTATCGCCGGGCTTTAACTGCGCCAGCACGTCAAACGGGTTGGGCCTATCGGCGGGCTCGTCTGCTACGCGCTCCGCGGCGAGGTCCGCCAAAATTGTGTTGCACGCCGCCTGTTCGTGGTAGCTGAACGGCGGCATCGCCAAAATCAGCTCATCCTCGACCAGTTCCCGCAGCGAAACCTCTTCTTCGCTGACAATCAGCGGGTCGAGGCTTGCCGGCAAATGAGCCGCCTGCTCATCCGTCCAAACCACCGCAAGGGTGCTGTCAGAATGCAGCGCAACTGGCATCGGCCGCAGGCAACGTTGGCAGGTAACAGTCACCGAGCTGTCTGTCACTACATGCGCAACATACCTGCCTTCCTCGTCACGGAACAACGCCAATTCCGCCTGAATAACACCCTCGTCTGCGGCCAGCAGATCCCGAAAACGGGGTAATTGCAGCGGTTTTAACGTGCCCCTGACGGTAACTCCTCGCGTGGCAGCCTTGCGGATATCCAGCGTGGCGGGAAGGGGGTCAGTCAACATAGGCGCGCATCATAGGGACGGTTTACCCCTTTGTCAAAAAATATCTTTAGAATACAACCAGTTCAGTCCCCTGCCCCTCGCCACCGGAAAACCGTTTCATGGACCTGATTCTCGCCTCTACCTCAACGTATCGCAAAACGCTGCTGGAGCGGCTGCAACTGCCATTCCGCTGCCTGGCGCCGGACGCAGATGAAACCCCGCTGCCTAACGAGCCTGCAGCACAGCTGGCCGCGCGGCTGGCACTGGCCAAGGCCCGCTCGGTTGCGCGCATGCACCCTGACAGCCTGGTGATTGGCAGCGACCAGGTCGCACAGCTTGATGGCAACATAATGGGCAAGCCCGGTGATCTGCAGCGCGCCAGGCAACAACTGCGCGCCAGCTCGGGCCGCAGCGTGCAATTTATTACCGGTTTGGCTCTATGCTGTGCCGGCCGCGGGCTGGAAACGCTGCATACAGAGTACTTCACTGTGCAGTTCCGGGTGCTGTCGGCAGCGGCCATTGACACCTACCTGGAGCGCGAACAGCCATTGGATTGCGCCGGCAGCTTCAAGTGCGAGGGCCTGGGGATCGCGCTCTTCGAGCGCCTGCGGGGCGATGACCCAACCAGCCTGGAAGGGCTGCCCCTGATCGCCCTGACCACGCTGCTCAAGCAGGCTGGCTACCCGGTGCTCGCCTGAGCCAGCAGCGCAGGCAGTGTGCGCAAATCATGCAGCCGGTCGACCAGCGCACGCGGCTGGTGGCGAGAGAGCTGCTCGGGCGAGTGAACGCCGAACGTGACTCCCACAGAGGGCATGCCGATGTTGCGCGCCATTTCAAGGTCGTACTCAGAGTCACCCACCATCCATGCCGTTTCTACCGCCATACCGCGCGCCGCCAGAATCTCCTCAAGCATTAGCGGGTGGGGCTTGGAGCGGGTTTCATCAGCACAGCGTGTGCAGTGAAAATAATCCTGCATACCCAGGTTCTGCAAAACCCGGTCGAGCCCGCGCCGGCTCTTGCCGGTCGCCACCGCCAACTCAAACCCCGCGCCACGTAACCACTCCAGGGTATCCATCGCGCCTTCGTGCAAGCGTGCCGGCCCCTGATCCAACGCAACGTAACAGCGCGCGTAGGCGGCCTGCATGGCCTCGTGCTGCGCTGTGCTGCTGGAGGGGAACAAAAGCGGCATCGCGGTCACCAGGCTTAGGCCAATAATATGCCGTACGGCCGCCGCCTCGGGCACGGGCAACGCACAGGCCTCAGCCGCCGCTTGCATGGCTTCTACAATCTGCTCCACCGAGTCGCAGAGCGTTCCATCCCAATCAAATATCACTATCATAATCAGTTATTTACGAACCTTATCTAATATAACTTCTAATTCCGGATCGAGAGGTGCCTCGAGCCTCAAAGGCGGCTCTCCCGGCAACGTGAACGCCAAAGATCGGGCGTGCAAGAACAACCGCCCAACACCCAGCGTGCGTGCCACGCTGGCGGCGGCCTCATCCATATACTTGTCATCACCCAGAATCGGGTGGCCACCAAATCGCGCATGAACGCGGATCTGGTGAGTACGCCCCGTGTAAGGCCGCGCTTCGACCAAAGTGGCCTGCGGAAACTGCTCCAAAACCTGAAAGCCGGTGACCGAGGCTTTACCCTCCTTGGCCACCCGCACCATACGTTCGCCGGACTGCACCACATTTTTTTGCAACGGCGCCTCCACCATGCGGCGCTCACGCGGCCAGCGCCCGGCTACAAGGGCGACATAACGCTTGTCGACGCCATCGCCGCGCAGCTGACGGTGCAGCTCACGCAGCACGGCTGGCTTGCGCGCCACCAGAATCAGGCCTGAAGTGTCACGATCCAACCGATGCACCAGCTCTAAATAGCGGTCTTCAGGGCGCAGTTGCCGCAGGCACTCAATCAGCCCAAAGTTCAGGCCACTGCCACCGTGCACCGCCAACCCCGAGGGCTTGTTGATCACCAGCAGGCCGGCATCTTCATAAACTACCCGCGCACGAATTTCGCTCGCCCAAAAGCCCGGCACAACGGGCGGCGCGCCCGGGGCAGGCTGATGCAACGGCGGTATGCGCAGCAAATCGCCGGCAACCAGGCGGTAATCGGCCTTCACACGCCCCTTGTTAATCCGAAACTCACCCTTGCGCAGCCCACGGTAGATACGCGTTTTGGGCACCCCTTTCAATTCGCGCAGCAGGTAATTGTCGAGACGCTGGCCGGCACTGTCGGCGTCAATCTCAACAATGCGGACGGTACCGGGTAGGTCGTTCAGGCTGGTTCTGGCCATGGTTTCGGGAAATCACCAAATAATTGAAGCACTTAGGAAATAAAGGTATACTCCGGCGCGTGTAGCCGAGCGCGGGGGTATTTTCCCTGACGCACGACGCAGCCACTCCGGTGAAGGCCGGGCCTGCCGATATAACCGCAGCGCCCCACAGGAGACATGATACCCGCACTTGCGCGTGCAGGCACACAACGGATGTCGTCGCGACCGCCACCCGAAGGGCAATGCCCCGGGATGTACGGCTGAACCGCGAAGATAACAGTATGAACCGCGCAGTATGACTGCCGGGACTCCGAATCAGTAAAAGCTTTGGGCAGTGCGGCCGTATTCGTCAGGTGATGCGGCGCCGACCGAGCAAGGGCTTGCGACGTGCAAGCACCGCCGGCAGCACTACCCGGCCAGAGGCACACAATGCTTCTCGCCCTGTACAGTTCACCTGAGCGTACTGAGTAGTACCCACCACAGCGCCCAAGGCTGCTTGCCTATAGCGCCAGTGTCAGGACCGTTACTCGGCTATGTCCGGCCTCCGTGGCCGGCTGTATGGCTGATTCCCGCCCCGCCAGGCCTGCGCGCACCAGGTAAATGGCACATCATGAAAAAAATGCTTATCAATGCAACACAGCCCGAAGAGCTGCGCGTTGCGCTCGTAGACGGCCAGCGTCTCTATGATCTGGACATCGAAAACCGCACCCGACTGCAAAAAAAGTCTAACATCTATAAAGGTAAAATCACCCGGGTTGAACCCAGCCTGGAAGCCGCTTTCGTCGAATTCGGCGCCGACCGCCACGGCTTTCTGCCACTCAAGGAAATCGCCCGAGAATACTTCTACAAAGACCCAGGGCACGTTGAAGGCCGCCTGAAAATCAAGGAAGTGGTGAAAGAGGGCACGGAAATTATCGTGCAGGTCGATAAGGAAGAACGCGGCAATAAAGGTGCAGCGCTGACGTCGTTTATCAGCATGGCCGGCCGCTACATGGTACTGATGCCCAACAACCCGAAAGCGGGTGGCATTTCACGACGCATTGAAGGTGATGAACGCAGCGAGCTTCGCGAAGCCCTCAGCGGCCTGGAAATCCCCAACGGCATGGGCGTGATTATTCGCACCGCCGGCGTTGGCCGCACCACCGAAGAACTGCAGTGGGACCTCAATTATCTCCTGCAATTGTGGGAATCCATCACCGCCGCCAACACGGAAGTGAAGGCCCCTGCCCTGCTTTTCCAGGAAAGCAACGTGATCATCCGTGCCGTGCGCGACTACCTGCGCGACGACATCGATCAGGTGGTAATTGACTCAGACGACGCCTACGCCGAAGCACTTGAATTCGTCAGCATGGTAATGCCCAAGTATAAAAGCCGTATTCGGCGCTACGAGGACACCATTCCCCTGTTCAACCGCTTCCAGATTGAAAGCCAAATTGAAACCGCGTTTCAGCGTGAGGTGCGCCTGCCCTCCGGTGGCTCCATCGTTATCGACCCCACAGAAGCGCTGGTCTCTATCGACATCAACTCTGCCCGCGCCACCAAGGGCACCGATATCGAAGACACCGCACTGCAGACCAACCTTGAAGCTGCCGACGAAATTGCGCGTCAGCTGCGCCTGCGCGACATGGGCGGCCTGGTGGTTATCGACTTTATCGACATGCTTTCTGCACGCAATCAGCGCGCCGTTGAAAACCGCGTGCGCGATGCACTTGAAGTCGACCGTGCACGGGTTCAGGTAGGCCGTATTTCACGCTTTGGCTTGCTGGAAATGTCCCGCCAACGGCTGCGTCCTTCGCTCGGGGAAACCAGCGCCATTGTGTGCCCACGCTGCACCGGCCAGGGCACCATTCGCGATACTAAATCGCTGGCGCTGTCGATTCTGCGCCTGATGGAAGAGGAAGCGATCAAGGACCGTAGCGCCGAAGTACGCGCCATTGTTCCGGTCGACGTAGCGGCTTATTTACTGAATGAAAAACGCGCCGCGTTATCAGACATCGAGATCGTTAGCCGCACCCGGCTGCTGGTTATTCCTAACCCGAACCTGGAAACACCGCACTTTGAAGTGCAGCGTCTGCGTGATGACGAAGTCAGCGAGGACCGCACGGCCAGTTACCGCATCGATCTCGCGGTCCCGGACACCAATATCATCAGCGACTCACACTCCGCCAACATTCCACAGCAAGAAGCGGCAGTGCAGCGCATTGCGCAGCAAATGCCGGCCCCACAGCCTGCAGCCAGCCAAGAAGCGCCGGCTACCGCCGCCGATGCGGCACCCAAGCGCCAGCGTGGCGGCAAAGGCCGCACTGCAGCAGCGCCTGTTGCAGCCGTCAAGCCTGGCCTGGTCACGCGCCTGATGGGCATGTTGTTTGGCGGTCCCGCAAAAGCTGAAGAGCCCAAAGAAAAACCGAAGGCACGTAAAGCCGCCCCCACTGAGCAGGACGGCGACAACAGCGAGAAGAGTGGTGAACGTAGCGGCCGCAAGCGCAGCCGCGGTGGACGCCGTCGCAATGGCAGCAGCAGTGGCCGCAACGCCGACCAGCCGCGCGCTGAACGCGAAGAAGCCAACGGGAAGGATGAGCAAACGGCGCAGGCCGACAAGCCCAATGCTCGCAGCCAACAGGACGACTCCTCGGAAGAGCGCCAGTCCAGCGGCAACACCCGGCCACGCAAGCGCGGCGGTAAAGGGCGTCGTCGTCCTGATGCAGAGCGCCAGGCAGAACCAGCAGAGAGCCAAGCCGACATCGATGCCGATGCATCGGATGATGACAGCCTGGAAGCTTATGCCCGTCTAAAAGAAGAAGGTGAGGAAAAACTGCGCAAGCGCCCAAGCGATATGAAGCGTGCAGAGCCCCGTCGCCGCCGTCGCAACCGTCCGCAGAATGATGCCACTACTGGGGCT
>JANQUV010000121.1 GCA_030730585.1 Haliea sp. | reverse complement strand
TGGCCAACAACTTCGTCTACGATCGGGAACGCGTTACCTTGGCGCGACCAAGGACCGCCGGCATCAGGTTGAGCTACGATTTCTAGTGGCATGAGTGCAAACACTGACGCGGTAAATCTGGCGCCCCTCCGGGGCGCTTTTGTTATCGGGCGGAGTGATTGATGAGCATGACCGACCGCGGGTTGGACCTGGCACCCATCCAGCAGAAAATGCTGGCGCAGGCATTCGGCCCTGCCCTCGACGATCTGGCTGGTGTGCTGGCTGCCGAGTCAGACAACACTGAGGCGCTATACATGGCCGCGGTCTGCCACCGTTATCTCGAACAGTTCGAACTGGCGGCTGCAAGGCTTGAACGCCTGAAGCACCTGGCCCCGGACTTCGGCCGCGCCCATCAGGAAGAGGGCCACCTGAACCGGGCACAGGGCAGGGATGACCAGGCCCTGCTGGCCTACAGTCGGGCCTGCCAGGCCAACCCGGCACTAGAAGCAAGCTATCGGGCGCAGCTGGACATTCTTCACCGACGTGGCGCCCGCGAGCAGCTGCAGCGTGTTCAGGCGCAACTGGACCATTTGCTGGTGCTGCCCAAGCCGGTTGTCGCGGTGACGGATCTAATCGCCCAGGGCAAGCTGGTCAGGGCCGAGGAGATTTGTCGCACGTTCCTGCAGAAGGTGCCTCACCACGTGGAGGCTATGCGCTTACTGGCCGATATTGGCTCGCGCCTGGGAGCCCTGGAGGAGGCGGAATTTCTGCTGGAAAGCGCCGTTGAGTTCGCGGCGGACAACGTCCAGGTCAGGATTGACTATATCCGCACGCTGCGGAAAAGGCAGAAGTTCGCGGCGGCGTTCGTACAGGCCCAAGGCCTGCTTGCCAGCGCCCCCGAAAACCCCCAGTTCCAGTCACTCTATGCCATCGAATGCATGCAGACCGGGGACTACGTGGCGGCACTTGCCGCCTTCGACGAAATACTGCGCACACTACCCGGAGACGCCACCACCCTGACCTCTCGCGGGCATACCCTGAAGACCTGCGGGCAGTTCGACGAGGCCGTTGCTTCCTATCATGCCGCCCTTTCCAGTAACCCGAAGCACGCCGAGGCATGGCATTCCCTCGCCAACCTGAAGACTTATCGTTTCAGCGCGGCAGATAGGGCGGCGATGGCGGCTCTGGCTGGTGACAACAACCTCTCCTTTATGGATCGGGTCTATGTTGCCTTCGCTCTGGGGAAGGCCTGCGAGGACGCCGACGATTATCAGGCATCTTTCCAGCACTACGCCCGGGGCAATCAGCTCAAGAAGAACCAGAGTCGCTACGATGCAGACAAGATGACGGGGGAGCTGGCCGCCCAGCAGCAGGTGTGTAGCCTGGATTTGTTTGCACGTTTGGCAGGCTGTGGTCATCCGGTGCCGGACCCGATTTTCATCGTTGGACTGCCGCGTGCGGGCTCGACGTTGCTGGAGCAGATTCTGTCGTCCCACAGCCAGATCGACGGCACTCTGGAACTGCCCAACATCCTTTCTTACGCTCAGCAATTACGGAGACGCAAGGGTGCCTCCGACACTGTACCGGGCTACCCGGAAGTGCTAGCAGAGCTCCCGCCACAGGAGCTTGCCGAGCTTGGTGAGCGATTTATTGCTGACACCCGTATACACCGCCAGGGTGCCTCTTTCTTCATCGACAAGATGCCCAATAATTTCCGCCATATAGGATTAATTAAGCTTATCCTGCCCAATGCCAAGGTCATTGATGCCCGTCGGGAGCCCATGGCCTGCTGCTTCAGCAGCTTCAAGCAGTTGTTTGCTGAGGGCCAGGAGTTCAGCTATAGCCTGCAGGATCTGGGCCAGTACTATCGTGACTACGTCGCGCTAATGCAGCACTGGGACCAGGTATTGCCCGGCTTCGTGTTGCGCGTGCAGCACGAGGACCTACTGGCAGATCTCGAGGGGCAGGTGGGGCGCATGCTGGAATTCATCGGCGTTCCCTTCGAGGAACGCTGCCTGCGCTACTACGAGACAGAACGTGCCGTGCGCACACCGAGTTCAGAGCAGGTGCGCCAGCCCATTTACAAAGATGCCGTGAAACAGTGGCAACATTACGAGCAATGGCTGGAACCGCTGCGCCGGGCTCTAAGCCCGCGCTAAGGGTTACCGCTACGCTGCGGTATCGGGCATACTAACGACCCTTAATTAGCCTGCACGGGAGCGGTGAAATGAAAACACTGGAAACTCTGCTGACCGAGACATCGGACAAGATATTCACCATCACGCTTAACCGCGAGAAGAGCCTGAACGCCCTGTCATCACAGGTGCTTGAGGAGCTGGAGTACGCGCTCAATTCAGTGCGCACCGACCCCGCGGTTTCGGTCATTGTCATCAAATCAAAGGGCCGCGCCTTTTCATCGGGCTACGAGCTCGGCAGTGAGCACTGGGTAACCTCACAGTATCCGGGGCACACCGACAATATCGATCTACAGGCTGACCGCCGTGATATTCATGCGCTGGTGGATTACTGGATGCGGATCTGGCGTTATCCGAAGCCCATCGTCGCCCAGGTGCAGGGCGACTGTCTGTCGGGTGCCGGCGAACTGCTTGCTGTCTGCGACCTCGCCATCGTCAGCGAGCGTGCACGTTTCGGCCACCCGGCGGCCTGTGACCTCGGTATTCCGCCCTCCATCATGTTCTGGCCCATACTCATAGGCCTGCGCAAAACCAAGGAGCTGTTGCTGACGTCAAAGCTGATTGATGCACAGGAAGCCCTTAGCATTGGCCTGATAAACGAGGTGGTGCCCCACGATCAGCTGGACGAGCATGTGCAAGCCGTTGCGGCGAAGATCGCCAAGGCACCCTCTGATAACTCGATTCTGTTGAAAAGCATCTCCAACACCTGGTTCGAGAACATGGGCATGCAGCAGTCCATCCGCACCGGTGCCGATATCGATGCCATCTACCACCAGAATCGTAGCTATACAGATTTTTTCAAAACGGTGGAAAAAGAAGGCGTGAAGGAAGCTTTTGCCCAGCGTGCGCGCCTGTATAGCTAAGAGGAACAGATATGAGCTCCGCGAAGAACGGCAGTTTACCGCTATGCAGTAGCTACGAGGCGCTGTGTGAGCAATTTTCCTGGTCGATACCCGAGATGTTCAACATCGCGGATGCGATTTGCGACCGCTGGGCATCGGACGAACAGCGCGTCGCGATAACCTTTGAAGACACTCATAAAAAGCTCCATCAGATCACCTACCGCAGCCTGCAGCGCGATGCCAATCGCTTGGCAAACCTGTTTGCGTCACTGGGGATTGCACGTGGCGACAGAGTAACGGTGTGTCTGCCGCAGAGGCCCGAGTGCGCGATTTCACACATCGCCTGCTTCAAGTCCGGCATTGTTTCCTGCCTCGCTTCTGTCCTGTTTGGCGAGGAGGCCCTCAAGCATCGCATCAATGGCAGCCGCTCCAAGCTGTGTATTGTGGATGCGGATAACTATGCCAAGATCGAGAGCATTTTTGATGACTGCCCGTCGCTGGAGTATATCGTGGTGGTTGGCGAGGTAGATGCCGACCTGCCGCTGGGCTTTTATTCGGCCACCCGCGACCTTTCTGACGAATGGGTGAACGTGGCAACACGCGCCGAGGAGCCTGCGTGGATCAACTACACCTCCGGCACCACCGGCCTGCCTAAAGGGGTTGTGATGCCGCATCGCGCGGTGCTGGGCAACGTGTCTATTTTCGAGTATCTGTTTGACTACTTCCCGCAATCGGGTGACGTGCTGTGGTCGCAGGCTGACTGGGCGTGGGTTGCCGGTTTTGCCGATATTTTCCTCGTTGGCACCTTCCACGGTCGCCGCATTGTATCAACCAGCATGAAGGGTTTTGACCCGGTCGAGGCCTTCCGTATTTTGTCGGACCATAACGTTACGGTATCGTTGCTCACGCCCACTATGTTGAAGTTGATGCGCGAAGCCAGTGCACGAGTCGAAACGGACAAGGTGCAGTTGCGCGTGGTGCTGTCGGGGGGAGAGGCCGTCGGAGCCGAGCTTGCGGCATGGGCGGACGAACATTTCAATCTGACTATTAACGAAGGTTTCGGTCAGTCCGAGTGCAATGGCATGATTGGCAGCAACCCGAAAATGATGGAGGTACGCCACGGCTCACTGGGCAAGTCCACGCCGGGAGCGGTGTGTGCGATTGTCGACGAGGCAGGCAATGAGGTAGCCGTCGGTGAGCGCGGTGACATCGCGATTAAGCGCCCACACCCGGCAATGTTTCTCCATTATCTGGATGACCCCGAGGCAACCGCGAATAAATTCCGCGGCGACTGGATGGTCACCGGCGACATCGGCACCTGCGACGCGGACGGCTACATCTGGTTTCATGGCCGCTCGGACGACGTGATTACCAGCTCAGGCTATCGCATTGGCCCTACGGAGATAGAGGATGTTCTGCTGTCTTCGCCGGCGGTGAAAATTGTCGCCGTCGTGGGTGTGCCGGACGAGCAGAGAACTGAACTCATCAAGGCTGTGGTGGTGCTGGCCGAGGGCTCGCAGCCCTCTGCGGAACTCACCGCCTCTCTGCAGGCCCTGGTAAGGAACAAACTGGCGAAGCACGAAGTACCGCACATCATCGAGTACGCCGAAAGCCTGCCAATGACCCCCACAGGCAAGATTCTGCGGCGCGAACTTCGCGGCTAGCGCGGGTCGCAAGCCTGCGGCCTCTTGCTCTACTGTTAAGGATGAACCATGCAAGTCCCTCTACTGAATGACCGCGACATCGAGTTCCTGCTATTCAAGGTGTTCGATACCGCCGATGTGCTGTGCCGTGAACGTTACAGTGAACACACGCACGAAACGATCAGCATGACCCTGCAGACTGCCCGCAACGTGGCAGAGAAGTATTTCCTGAACCACTACGCCAAAGGGGATGCGCAAGAGCCGGTGTTTGATGGCCAGAAAGTCACCACCATTCCGGAGACCAAAGCGGCATGGGAGGCGTTTGCAGAGGCAGGTTTCTTCTCCGCCACCTGCGACTTTGGTGAGGGTGGCATGCAACTTCCCTATATCGTAATGCGCGCGGCTAACGCTTATTTTTATGCAGCGAACCCGGGCACTGCCGGCTACTGCCTGCTCTGTATTGCCTCTGCCGACTTGCTGGAAACCTTCGGCACCGCCGCGCAGAAAAGCCGCTATCTTCCGCACATGAGGTCGGGGCGTTTTACCGGCACCATGGCGCTGACCGAACCTGCACAAGGATCCTCGCTGCGGGACATCAGCACGAAAGCCAAGCCCTTTGGGGATGGTACGTATCGCTTGTTTGGCCAAAAGATGTATATCTCTGGCGGCGACCATGATTTAACTGAAAATATCATACACATGGTGTTGGCCAAGACCGAATGCCCGGAAACCGGCAAGCAGGGAATTTCGCTGTTTATCTGCCCCAAGGTGCAGGTGA
This sequence comes from Haliea sp., assembly GCA_030730585.1. Classification (GTDB taxonomy): domain Bacteria; phylum Pseudomonadota; class Gammaproteobacteria; order Pseudomonadales; family Halieaceae; genus Haliea. The sequence continues at coordinate 10,041 of JANQUV010000121.1, read as the reverse complement.
ATGATGACGGCACCCTGGGTGCACGCAACGATGTGGCGTTAGCGGGCCTTCTGCACAAGATGGGTTTTCGCAATGCGACGTCGACTGTGCTCAATTTCGGCGAACAAGACGGTGCGGTTGCCTATTTATTGGGCGAACTGAATCAGGGCTTATCGCACATGTTTCAAATGATGAATGACGCCCGAATCGCCGTAGGTTTGTTTGCCACCGCATCTGGGTATCAGGGCTATAACTACTCTTTGCAATATGCCAAGCAGCGCCGTCAGGGCCGCAATTCGGGTGCTTCCAAGCAGCCGGGCGGAGGGACGCAGGTCGAAATTATCGAGCATGCTGATGTGCGCCGCATGTTGCTCACCCAAAAAGCCTACGTGGAGGCATCGCTGGCGATGACCTTTTATGCCAGCGTGCTGTTTGAAGACAGCCAGTCCGCTGAATCTTCCGCCGAGCGTGAGGCGGCCGCCGCGCTGCTGGATTTAGTGACACCCGTCATTAAATCCTGGCCCTCCAAGTACTGTTTGGCGGCTAACGACCTGGCGATTCAGGTACTGGGGGGCGCCGGTTATACGCGTGACCACCTGGTGGAGCAATACTACAGGGATAACCGCTTAAACCCGATTCACGAAGGCACCGAAGGCATCCAGGCAATCGACTTGCTTGGCAGAAAGGTAGGCACTGACGGTGGCGCTGTGTTTGCAAGGTTGCTGTCAGCGATGGGTGCGGATATTCAGCGGGGCTTAGCAGGCTCAGCCACTGCCGCCATTGCCGCAAGCCTGCAAGAAGCGGCTAACGAGTTGCGCGTCGTGACCGAGCATTTACTGGAAGACATGGGCCGGGACCGAGAAGCGGTTTTAGCGAATGCCAGCGTCTATCTTGATTTCTTTGGGCGAATCTTTGCGGCCTGGATGTGGCTTAAGCAGGCGCTATCGGCGGCGGCGTGTTTGAATGATTCTGGCACAACGCAAGAGCACGAGGAGTTTTACCGAGGTAAGCTGCATGCCGCGATGTTCTATGCTCGTTGGGAGCTGCCGAAGTTCAAGCGGGAGGCGGAGCTTCTCACTGGCCGTTATGATGAGCCGTTGGCGATGAATATAGAGTGGTTTTAGGGCCTCCCTGGCTGAACCTGCGTGATTTCCCTCAAACAGCTCCGTTACGCCCTTGCCGTTGCCAATACACTGCACTTTAAAAGGGCGGCGGAGCAGTGCGCTATTTCACAGTCGGCACTGAGCACAGCGATTGCGGAGCTTGAGTCTCAACTGGGTGTGCAGCTGTTTGAGCGCGACAACAAAAAGGTGTTGGTGACGCCGGTGGGGGAACGGATTCTGGCTCGGGCTACGGCCATTTCGCTGGAGCTGGACGATATTTATCGGCTGGCAACGGTCTCCAAGGAGCCGTTAAGCTTCCCTATGACCATGGGCGTTATTCCCACCATAGGGCCCTACCTGCTGCCGAAAGTGCTGCCGGCTGTGCGCCGCGAATACCCCGACTTTCGTTTGACCATTGCCGAGGAGCAATCGCACGCATTGGTCGAAAAGGTGCGGAGTGGGGAGCTTGACACCGCGGTTCTGGCACTGCCTTACCCGCACGATGGCTTACTCGACTTTCCTTTCTGGGATGAGGACCTGGTGGTGGTGACCCACCGGGATAATCCGCTCGACTTGCCCTCGCCTGTGCGGGCGGTGGACCTGCGTGAGGCACGGCTGATGTTGCTGAAAGACGGCCACTGCCTGCGTGACCATGCGCTGGCCGCCTGCCATTTGCAGGCATCCAGCCTCGATGAAACATTGGAAGGTGCCAGCCTTTATACCCTGATTCAAATGGTTGCGGGGCATATGGGCTCGACGCTAGTGCCGGAAATGGCGCTGGACCAACTGCTTTCAGGGAGTTCGGAACTAGCGGCAATTCCACTGGAAGAGCCTGGGCCGCATCGCAACATTGCGTTTATCGCCCGGCCAAATTTCGGTGGTGTGAGCAATATTATGGCGCTGATGGGATTGTTTTGTCGCGCTTTAACTGAGCACGCTAACATGATGCCTCGACAAGGCAGCCGATAATCAATGCGCCGCGGCCCATAGAGTGCCGCAGCGCACTGTTGCGGATTAGCTCGGGTTGGCGGCCCGGTACTCGCGAATCTCGGTATTAAATTGGCCAGCCAATTCTTCCTCGGCAGAGACCGCTTGGTTGTAAGCTTCTACGTCCTGTTCATAAGCAGCTTTCACCGCCTCCGCATTGGCCGCTTTACCGTTTTCAATAGCCTTTTTCGCTTCAGTGAACTGGGCTTCAAGGCATGCCATGTAGTCAAGGTTTGCTGTTTGGAAGGTCTTCACCGCTTGCTGGCCCGCGATCATGTCATCCATAGTTGCCGAAGCACCGTCGGGCAGGGTGGGGGACTCCGGCTCGACACATTCGGCCATAGCCAGGGAACTGCCTAACGCCAACACGGCCAGCAGTGATTTTGCAACGTTCATGCTTGTACTCCTCAGTAGATGGTGGGCAAACCTTAGCAGCACCGCGGGTCACTGCCAAGATGGCTCGTGCTCATTCCTTTCCTATCCAAAGCTTGGTCAGGCCGTGTTCCCGTTCCAGTTGGCGTGCCACCGCCTGAGCGCTGCTTTCGGAGGCCAAGTTAATGACTCGAACGCGGTACAGGGTTTCCCCGTTGCGCTGGGCGCTGCTCACGGTGACCGTGCCCGCGCTCGGCTTGAGCCGCGTTGACCAGCTCTGCGCCGCACTGCGCTCACTGTAGCTGCTGAAATTGACGAACCAGGGGCCGGTTGTTGCTGCCGGTGTTGTTTGAGTCGACGCTGCTGGCTTCGGCGCGGGCTTACTGGCAGCGGTGGCTGGGGCAGCCCTGGCCGTTGCGGTGCGCTGTACGGTAAGCTGCTTTTCGAGCCCTGCCAGCGTATCGCTGAGCTGCTGGTTTTTATCGCGCAGGGTTGCCAGTGTGTCGCTCAGCTGCCGGTTTTCCGTTTGCAGTGTTTCCAGGGTTGCTTGCGCGTCACTCACGCCGGCGGGTTTGGCCGCCACCGCTAATTGAGCCTGCAACTCGCGAATTTGCTGTTCCATTGCCGCGCGCTGCTTCATGACGCCGTAGCCGCCGGCTGCGAGCAGCACCAGCGCCAGCACCGTCACTGCGATCAGGCCTATTGGCCAAGTATCAGTAAAGCGCGCCGGCTCAATGCCATGGCCGACCGCTTCTTCTTCGTCGAACTCGTCATCTTCCCAGCCGTCTTCGTAGTCGCTGTGGTTCTCGCTCAGATCCTCGCGCCAATCGGCTTCCATATGTCTAGCGCTGGGTGTTTGGCCGCGAGCCTGACCAGTCACCGGTAGCACCGGCGGCACGGGAAGCGCGGTGCCGGTCTCAGTGGCCTGTGCGGGGGGACGTACTTCCTCTGGCGGATCAGCAAAATCATCGAGATCAGTGGCGCCGCCTGAGTCGATATCGTCGTCACGGCTCGCCCCTCCAGCGTCCTCGTCGCTGTCGTGGGAGAAGCTGGGGAGCTCGTCATCACTGGCGTCTTCATCCATCCACGGAGTCCAGTCCTGATCTGCGGAGTCCTCCTGATTGGGATCGTCGCGCCGGTTGTCGTTCATATGCTCACTCCGCTTTGCCGTTTGGCCTGCACCGATAATACCAGAGGCCCGCCGCCAATGCGCTTGGCACTATGCGTCACAACGCAATCGGCCAACATCAAGACGTTCGCCGCCTGCAGAATTTCGGTAGAATGCAGGGATGGACGTATCCGATATTCTTTCCCCCCTCAATGCCGCACAGCGCGAAGCGGTTGCCGATGAAAGCCCTAACTTGCTTGTGCTGGCGGGCGCCGGCAGCGGTAAGACACGTGTGCTGGTGCACCGCATCGCCTGGTTGATTCGCGCTCAGGATGTGTCGCCCTGGTCCATTCTGGCCGTGACCTTTACGAATAAGGCGGCACGCGAGATGCGTTTGCGTATCGAGGATATTTTACATATTCCCGCGCACGGTATGTGGGTGGGCACCTTTCACGGCCTGGCACATCGCTTGCTTAAGGCACATTGGAAAGAGGCGCGGCTGCCACAGAATTTCCAAATACTCGACAGCGATGATCAGCTGCGACTGGTGAAGCGCGTTTGCCGAGAGCTGAACCTTGATGAGTCGCGCTGGCCACCACGGCAGGCACAGTGGTTTATCAACGCGCAGAAAGACGAAGGCCTGCGTGCCGCACACGTGGACGTGCCCGCTGGCGACTTGTTTACCCAGACCATGGTGCAGATGTACCGCGCTTACGAAACGGCCTGTGACCGGGCCGGGCTGGTCGATTTCGCCGAATTACTGCTGCGCGCCCATGAGCTCTGGTTGCACAACCCCGCTGTTCTCAGTCACTACCGCGACCGTTTTCGGCAAATACTGGTCGATGAATTCCAGGATACCAATACCATTCAGTACGCTTGGCTGCGCGTGCTGGCGGGGGACCGAATTCCCGTGGTCGCGGTGGGCGATGACGATCAGTCGATCTACGGCTGGCGTGGCGCCAAGATCGAAAACATTCAGCGCTTTGGGGAAGACTTCGCACACACGCACACGGTGCGCCTCGAGCAGAACTACCGGTCTACCCAAACCATCCTGCGGGCCGCCAACGGGGTCATCGCCCATAACTCCGGCCGTTTGGGCAAAGAGCTTTGGACTGACGGGGAGTCGGGCGAGCCGATTTCCCTCTACGCAGGGTTCAATGAGCAAGATGAGGCCCGTTTTATTGTCGAGCAGGCCGAGGCGTGGGTTAATGAGGGCCGGGAGCGAGCATCGGTGGCGATTCTATACCGCTCCAACGCGCAATCCCGCGTATTGGAAGAGGCGCTGATCCGCAGTGGTATTCCCTACCGCATTTATGGCGGCCAGCGCTTCTACGAGCGGCTCGAAATTCGCAATGCCGTAGCGTATATGCGATTACTGACTAACCGTGGAGACGATGCCGCTTTTGAACGTGTCATCAATACCCCGCCTCGCGGTATCGGCAGCAAAACCCTCGAAACGGTCCGTGACATCGCTCGCGAGCAGGGCATAACCCTGTGGTATGCCATCGACTGGGCACGCAACGAACAGCGCCTGCCAGCGCGTGCGCTTACGGCGCTAGAAGGCTTTCAGGTACTCATTAATGAACTGGATTCCGCTAGCGACGACTTCACCCTGAGCGAGCTGGCGGAGCAGGTGATTGCCGGCTCGGGGTTGGTCGATTTCCACAAAAACGAAAAGGGGGAAAAAGGTCAGGCGAGGGTCGAAAACCTCGAGGAGCTGGTGAGCGCGGCCAAGCAGTTCACTCCCGAGGGTGAGGAACTGACGCCTTTGCAACAGTTTATCGACAGCGCCGCGCTGGATGCCGGTGACGCCCAGGCCGACGACTTTGAAGACAGCGTGCAGCTGATGACCCTGCACTCTGCCAAAGGCCTGGAGTTCCCACTGGTGTTTCTGGCGGGCATGGAAGAAAACCTGTTTCCCCACCGTATGTCGCTGGAAGAGCCCGGGCGGCTGGAAGAAGAGCGTCGGCTGGCCTACGTAGGCATTACTCGCGCCATGCAGCGGCTGGTGATTACCTACGCCGAATCACGGCGTATCCACGGGAGCGAAAATTACAATACTCCTTCGCGTTTCATTCGTGAGATTCCTGTAGAACTGCTGCAGGAGGTGCGTCTGCATACGAGTATTACCCGCCCCGTGAGCAGCCTCACGCAGGCCAGCGTGCCCGATACGGGGTTAAGCCTTGGCCAGCGGGTGTATCACCCGGTCTTCGGTGAGGGCATGGTGCTCAACTTTGAAGGCCGTGGCAGTAACGCTCGCGTAGAGGTGAATTTCGACGCGGAGGGGAGCAAATGGCTGGTGTTGCAATACGCGAAATTGCAGCTGTTGTGAACGCTCCGGCGCTCCGGCGCTCCGGCGGCCCAACAGGCCGCCCCTCGCCAGTTTGTTCACACCCACAGGAGTGATAAACTCCATGCCCCTAAGCACCTGATTTGTAAACGATAAGCAGAAAAATATGCCGCAGTCCCCGTTCGAACGTCGTTATACCCCCGCCGTTATTTTATTGCTACTGGCCACTTTGGTGCTAGTGCTCGGCCTTTGGGCCGCAGAGCGCGCGGGGGGAGTAAGTGCGCTTGCCGGGCGTGACGGTGTGCAGGGTGGCAGTGGCGGAAAGCAGGCACATTACAGCTGGAAATTGGTCACCACCTGGCCGAAGAACTTTCCCGGGCTGGGGGCAGGCCCGGAGAACTTCGCGCGGATGGTGGGTGAGATGAGCAGTGGTCGGCTCAATGTGCGGGTTTACGGCGCGGGTGAAATGGTCCCGGCCTTTGAGGTATTTGATGCCGTAAGCCAGGGCGTTGCTGACGCTGGGCACGGTGCCGCCTATTACTGGAAAGGAAAAATTCCTTCCTCTGTGTTTTTCACCGCGATTCCGTTCGGTATGACGGCACAGGAGATCAACGGCTGGCTGCATTACGGCGGCGGGCTGGAGCTGTGGCGTGAAGCGTATGCGCCGTCCAATATCATCCCGTTTGCCGGGGGTAATACCGGGGTGCAGATGGCCGGTTGGTTTCGCAAGGAAATCAACTCATTGGAGGATTTGCAAGGCCTGAAAATGCGCATTCCGGGCTTGGCAGGCGACGTGTTTACCGCTGCCGGTGGCACTTCGGTGCGTATTTCTGGAGGTGAACTGTATACCTCGCTGCAAACCGGCGTGATTGATGCTGCGGAGTGGGTTGGACCTTACAACGACCTTGCGCTAGGCCTGCATGAGGTGGCGAAATACTATTATTACCCGGGCTGGCATGAGCCTGGCGCCATGCTCGAGTTGATTATTAACAAGGACTCTTTTGCCGCGCTGCCGCCGGATTTGCAGGCTATTGTGACAACCGCCGCACGTGCGGCTAATCAGGCCATGCTGGACGAATTCACCGCGCGTAACAATGCGGCGCTAAAAGAGTTGGTGGAACGGCACGGTGTGCAACTGCGTCAGCTGCCAGAAGACGTTTTACAGGCGCTTTACAGTGCGAGTGAGCAAACGCTGGAAAGCCTCGTAGCAACCGACCCGCTGGCAGCGAAGATTCACGCCTCGTTTATTGAATTTTATGACGGGGTTCGCGCCTATCACCACATTTCGGAGCAGGCCTATATCAACGCGCGGGACGAGGTGATGGGGCGCGATTGATCAGTTCTTAATGGCGCGTGTGCGGCCTTTTTCGTCAATCGCGACGAAGACAAACTCACCCTCGGTCACTTTGATGGGCTCGCCGTCGTGTTTGGAGTTGATCCACACTTCTACCACGATACGCACCGAACTGCGGCCAACTTCCAGAACATCGCTATAACAGCTCACAACCGCGCCCATATGCACCGGTGTCAGGAACGCCATACCCTCGATTGCGACAGTAGCCACGCGGCCGCCGGCCACATCTTCTGCGGTAATCGCACCGGCCATATCCATTTGCGACACCAGCCAGCCACCAAAGATGTCACCGTTGGCATTTGTGTCCCTGGGCATGGCCACGGTTTGGATGGCCAGTTCACCTTGGGGTAGCGGAGTTGAGTCTATGTCGTTCATGGGTCGTCCAAGCCTGTAGGGTAGTAAGGTGTATATGTAGCCCGCGCTATTTAAGCGCCGCTGGCAACCAGGTTGCCAGCGGCGGCCAGGCCCAGAGGGTGGCCAGTACGAGCAGTTGAATGAGTATAAAAGGAATGACGCCACGGTAGATAGCACTGGTGTGCAGTGCCGGCGGTGCCACTCCCCGCAGGTAAAAGAGTGCAAAACCAAAAGGCGGTGTGAGGAAAGAGGTCTGCAGGTTGATGGCGATCATAATCCCCAGCCAGATCGGGTCAACGCCCATCATCAGCAGTACAGGCCCGACTATGGGAACCACGACAAAGGTAATCTCGATAAAGTCGAGTATGAAGCCGAGCAAAAAAATCACTAACATGACGATCATCGTGGCGCCAAATAGCCCGCCGGGCATGTTGTCGAACCAGTGATGTATCAGGTCTTCGCCGCCAAAACCCCGAAAAACCAGCGAGAATACGGCGGCACCGATCAGAATCATGAACACCATACAGGTGACTTTCATGCTGTCGATGACGGCTTCGCGCAAGCGCGCCAGAGGCATTTCGCGTTTTACCCACGCCAGCAGCAGAGCACCGGTTGCACCCACGCCGGCGGCCTCGGTAGGCGTTGCTGCGCCGGCTAGAATAGAGCCCAGTACAATGCTGATCAGTACCAGCGGCGGCGCCAGGCTGCTGAGTATCTCAGTGGCGGAGACCGGTTCGGTTGCTACGTTGGGTGCGCGGTGTGGGTGTAGGTGAGCGACCGCAATGACATAGAGGAGATACAGCGACACGAGTAATAAGCCCGGGAGCAGTGCGCCGACGAACAGGTCACCGACCGATACGGTTTCCGGGTTAAAGATACCCGCGTTGAGTTGAGCTTGCTGATAGGCATTCGAGAGCACATCGCCCAGCAGCACGAGAGCGATAGAGGGAGGGATAATTTGCCCTAATGTGCCTGTGGCACAAATCGTTCCGGCCGCCAGAGCCGGGTCGTAGCCGCCCTTGAGCATGCTGGGTAGCGACAGCAAGCCCATGGTGACCACGGTGGCGCCCACGATACCCGTACTGGCCGCCAGCAACATGCCCACCAGAATGACAGCGATACCCAAGCCGCCGGGGAAGGCCCCGAAACTGCGCGACATGGTGCCCAATAGCTGTGCGGCGATGCGCGATTTTTCCAGCACCACGCCCATCAAGATAAACAGCGGCACGGCAATGAGGGTGTCGTTGTTGACGGTGCCGAAAATACGCGCGGGAAGAGCCGACAGGAAAGCCGGATCGAAGTGCCCGGCGATCACGGCGACCGCGGCGAACGCTAGCGAGGTGCCGGCCAGGGTGAAAGCCACGGGAAAGCCAAACATCAGCAGCAGGCAAATGCAGGCGAACAAATACAGTGCGATAGTGCCGTCCATTACGCCTGGTCCCGTATTAACAGCAGCGCATTGCGCAGGGTTTCCGCCACACCCTGCAGCAACAGGTTAATGGCAAATACGGGCAATAAGGTTTTCAGCAAAAACACAGCCGGTATACCGCCTGGCTCCGCAGACGTCTCACGTACTGCCCATGAGGCCACCACGTAATCCCAGCTAGACACACAGATGAACACACAAAGCGGCAGGACGCAGACGACCGCGCCCACACTGTTGACCCAGGCTTTGCCACGAGGCGAGAAACGCCGGTAGAAAATATCGACACGGACGTGCGCATCATGTTTCAAGGTATACGCTGCGCCTAGCAGAAACAGGCAGCCATGCAAATACATGATAGCTTCCTGAGCCATGATGGAACCGGTGTTAAAGCCGTATCGCAGAACCACTACGGCGCTGGTCACGAATGCCATAGCCAGTATGAGCCAGGCCAGCAGGCGGCCCGAAGTCTCGGTAAACCGATCTAGAGTATTGGCCACACGGGCAAGCAGAAGCATCTGTTATTGGTCTTTTTGAACAATCCGGTGCAGGGTATCATAGGGCGTGGCTTCAGGCGAAAGCTGTGTATCCGGCAAGCGCCCCAGACGGAAAGAATTTCATGCTGACACTGATTTCTCCAGCGAAAACGCTGGATTTCGACACACCGCCCGTGACGCGCAAGTGCACTCAGCCGCAGTTTCTCGAGCGCTCGCACGCGCTGGTGGAGGACGCACGCAAGCTGGCACCCGATGAACTGCGCGAGCTGATGGGGGTGAGTGCAAATATTGCAGAGCTCAACTATCGCCGGTTCCACAATTGGACACTACCGTTCACGCTGGATAATGCCAAACAGGCGGTGCTCGCGTTCCGGGGTGACGTCTACAGTGGCCTTGATGCCGATACGCTCAATACGAAGCAACTGGCCTTTGCACAGAAACATTTGCGTATTTTGTCAGGCCTGTATGGCCTGCTGCGCCCGCTGGACCTGATGCAGCCCTACCGTTTGGAGATGGGCCTGCGGTTTGCCAACCGTGGCGGCAGCAATTTGTACCAGTTCTGGGGAGACGACAT
>JANQUV010000120.1 GCA_030730585.1 Haliea sp. | reverse complement strand
GAAGAAAAAACTCCCTCTTTTAGTGTCAATCCAGACAAGCAATTCTATTACTGCTTCGGCTGCGGAGCCGGTGGCAACGCCCTTGGCTTTGTCATGGATTACGAAAATGTCGATTTCCTCCAGGCCGTGGAAACATTGGCCGGCAGCCTGGGCCTGGAAATCCCCCGAGAGCAAGCCCGCGGTGGCAACGCACAGCCCAACCGCGATGAGGGCAGCAAGCCGCTCTACGCCATGCTCGAAGCCGCCGCGCAGTATTATCAAAAACAGCTGCGCACCCACCCGCAAGCGCGCCGCGCCGTAGACTACCTGAAACAACGGGGCCTCACCGGGCACATTGCCAAGCGTTTTGACCTCGGTTTCGCGCCACCCGGCTGGGACAACCTGCTGCAGGCGCTAGGCACGGACGACGCGCAACGCAAGTTGCTAATGGACGCCGGCATGCTGGTGCAAAACGAGGCGGGGCGCACCTACGATCGTTTTCGCGACCGGGTGATATTCCCCATCCGCGACCAGCGGGGACGCATTATTGCCTTTGGCGGGCGAGTGCTTGGCGACGACAAACCCAAATACCTGAACTCGCCGGAGACCTCCGTATTCTCCAAAGGCCGCGAGCTTTACGGGCTCTACCAAGCCCGCCAGGCTAACCGCAAGCTGGAACGGGTGCTGGTGGTTGAAGGCTATATGGACGTGATTGCCCTCGCCCAGCACGATATCACTCAAGCCTCGGCGACCCTCGGCACCGCCACCAGCCAAACCCACCTTGAACGCTTGTATCGGCTAACACCCGAGGTAGTATTCTGCTTCGACGGCGATGCCGCCGGGCGCAAAGCCGCCCTGCGCGCCCTGGAAGCTACGCTGCCCTGCATGGAGGATGGCCGTCAGGCACGCTTCCTGTTCCTGGACGAAGGTGAGGACCCAGACACACTGGTGCGCAAGCTTGGTACCGAAGCGTTCCGCACACTGGTCACACAGGCCATGCCACTGGAAACCTTCCTGTTCGAGGCGGTCAGTGAAGGCCTGGACACATCGACGCTGGAGGGACGCGCGCGCCTCAGCAAACTGGCCCTGCCATGGCTCAGGCAGCTCCCCGAGGGTGTCTTCCGCCAGCTGATGTTCCGCGCACTGGCTGAGCGCACCGGACTGACTGTGGCCGAACTCATGCACTTGGAGGCACCCGCGCCAGCCCCATCAGAACCTGCGCCCAGCGCCGAAACTCAAGGGCCGAACGCGCCAGCCAACGGCGGCCCCCGGCGACGCAGCGCGGAAACACGCGCCCCCCTCGGGTACTCAAATATGGCGCAGGCCGCTATCGCCCTGCTGCTGCACCAACCGGATATCGCCGCACGCGTGGAAATGGCGCATCTTGACGCCCTGGAGGGTGAGGACATAACGCTGCTACGGGAGCTCCTCGAGCTGCTGCAGCGGCGGCCAGACTCAAATACCGCAATGCTGCTCGGCCATTGGTATGGCACCATACAGGGTGAGTTGCTAAGCCGGCTGGCTGGAGAAGAACGGCTAATTCCCAAGGCGGGAATCGAACAACAGTTCAGGGACACGCTGGCGACTTTGGTACAAGTTCCGCAACGCAGTGAACTGTCCGCCCGGGTCGACAAACTCAAAACCACCAACTACGCTGACATGAGCGAAACGGACAAGCAACAACTCAGGGACTTGCTGCAAGAACAACAGCGCCTTAATGAGGAACGCAAGAAGCGCCAACCCTGAAGCCCTAACGCCAACACAATTGCGCCGGATTTTTACCGGGTACAGCACTGGAGAGCCAGCGCTATACCCGCTATAATTTCCGGCTAGGTTTTTTTTGCAATTTATTCGAAGGTGTCTGCCGAATGACCAACGCCACCCCAAATCAGTCCCGGCTGAAAGATCTCATCGCCCGAGGCAAAGAACAAGGGTACCTGACCTATTCTGAGGTCAATGACCACCTGCCGGAGGACATTTCCGATCCAGACCAGGTTGAAGACATCATTCAGATGATCAACGACATGGGTATTCAGGTGTTTGAGGTTGCCCCTGACGCCGATGAGCTGCTTATGGCGGAAGGCGACGGCTCTGCCGACGACATCGCGGCAGCAGAAGCAGCCGCTGCCCTCGCCGCCGTGGAAACCGAGGCCGGCCGCACCACCGACCCCGTGCGCATGTACATGCGCGAGATGGGTACCGTTGAATTGCTCACCCGCGAAGGCGAAATCGTCATCGCCAAACGTATCGAAGAGGGCATTCGCGAGCTTTTGGCTGCGTTGGCTCACTACCCCGGTGCCGTTAAGCAGATACTTGATGAATACGACCTGGTCACGCGCGAAGAGCGCCGTCTGGGCGACATTATGGTCGGCTACCTCGACCCGGCGGAACACGTGCCCTCCGCAGCGGAGGTTGCTGAAGCCGCCAGTGAACAGGAAGACTCCGACGAAGAAACCGAGTCCGGGCCGGATCCGGTAGAAGCAAAGAAGCGCTTTACGGCCTTGAAGCGCCAGTTCACTAAAACCGAGAAGGCAATCGCCACCAATGGCCGCAGCAATAAAACGACAATCAAGGAAATGGAGAAACTGGGGGAGCTGTTCAAGTTCTTCAAGCTGACCCCACGCGTTTTCGATCCGCTTATGGAGTCCCCGCGTGCAGTACTGACCGCCGTGCGCGAGCAAGAACGCCAGATCATGACCATCGCCATTCGCGACTGCGGCATGCCACGCAAGGATTTCATCACCACCTTCCAGGGCTCCGAATCCGACCTGAAATGGATCACGCGCCAAACCAAGGGCAAAAAAGACTACGTTGCCAAACTCATCGCGCAGAAAGACATCATCCTGCGCCTGCAGCGGCGCATTGTTGCCGTTGAGGAACAGTGTGGCCTGTCGGTTAACGAAATCAAGGACATCAACCGTCGCATGTCCATGGGCGAGGCCCGAGCACGCCGCGCCAAGAAGGAAATGGTTGAAGCCAACCTGCGCCTGGTAATCTCTATTGCGAAGAAGTACACCAACCGCGGCCTGCAGTTCCT